>NZ_DATMLH010000324.1:0-5916 GCF_035570115.1 Mycobacterium sp. | reverse complement strand
TGGCGGATATCAGAATAGGTCAGCTGACGAGTGTCGCTCTACTGCGGCACCGAGCCGCCGAACCATGTCGTCGAGCCTGTCGCGCCCACGCTGGTCCGACGCTTCCCATCGGACGTTCGCCATGATCGGCCACAAGAGGTTGTAGGCCGTCGCCCAGCGGTATTGCTCTCGGGCCTGGCCCGGTTCGTAATTTGGCAGCCCGCTGCAATAGCGCATTATCAGATCATCTTCGAGGGGTGCGAGCCGCTCAGGCGGCATGCTGGTACAAAGCAAGTATTGGAGTTCTCGGATCCCGCACTCCTGCGCGACGGTCTGGAAGTCGATGAATACGGGTTCTCCTGCCGAGTCGAAAAGCAGGTTGTCCGATCGCAATTCGCCATGTGTGATGCAAGTCGGCGTTGCGAGCGCGTCGATCATCTTTGGCTGCAGTTCGGCAAAGCGATCCGCGACGGACACCGCGCTGTCCGGCAGCAGTTGTACGAGGTCGTCACGGCGCAGTCGCCACACATAGGTGAATAGCTGCCCGTACTGCTGCTGCAGTGTCCGGCCGGCATCGGAAGTGATAGGCAGGAAGGCATCCGAATACTGTTGCAGCAGAGCCTCTTTTGCCCACGACCAGGAATGAAACCGAGCCACCGCGTCGACCACAGCCTTGGCTTGCTGCTGACTGAAGCCCTCATGCTGGTCGATCTGCACGCACTCTCCGGAGAGATCCTCCATCACCAGCAGGAAATCCGTCGAGTCGGTGGCCTGTTCGGCGGAGTAGATCTTCGGTGTCCGCACGGGAAGGTGGGGCGCGACCTCCCGATAGAACTGGATCTCGCGGCTGTACGTACCGATGCCGTCCAGCATCGCCCGGGTATCGCCCTCGATCGGCATCTTGACCAGCACAGAGCCCGGCATGCCTGGTGGGCCATCGAGCATCAGCCGAAAGAGCCGGCAAGCGAATGCTATGCCCAGGCCGACGCTTTCGCGGTCGGCCACCCGCACCGATGCGCCCAGTGCCTGGCTGGCCCACGAGTCGTCGAGGCCGTCGGCAGACTGTGGAAGCTGTCGCAGGCTCATCGCACCGGGACCGATCGTTCGGATAGGCCGTGCCCCACGGCGCCAGCCCAACTGAACCGGGTCATCGCTTCGGAGAGCCAGTGATGGCAGCCCGCGCCGCGGGCCGCTCCGCGAACGATCTCCCCGGGTCCGGCGATGGACAAAGCGCCGACTTCGCCGAGCGTCGCCGTCAGCTCGATCCTCTCGTCCTCCACTTCGAGAGTGAGCGTGTAGTCATCACCCCGTTGCTCCCACGAGTCGAGCAGTGGTGCGGCACTGACGAGCTTGCCAGGGCGCATACCCTTCTCATCGCACACCACCGCGTGGTTCATCCGTCCCGAACCGTCGCTGTTGGCCAGGTACATCAGGCAGAAGGCTCGGCCGTCGGGCCATTCGGCGTGGCACCAGATGTGGTTGTGCAGGCCCGTCAGGTCGCGCACACCAGTGCTGTGATCGCGCAGCCCGGTACCGGCCACTTCCACCGAAACGTCGCCGTACGACAGTGTCCCGGTGACCGAACAGTGCTGCTCGTAATGCGATGATGCCCAGTTCTGTTCGTGCATCGCGCCGAGTTCGAAGGGCGGGCACATCGCCTCGTAGGTCAGGTCGAAGGACAGCTTGACGTGTAACCCGTCCGCCACGCCGCCGCTGCGCAGCTCGTCGCCGGACACCAGCCGGGCCGGCCCGCGGAATGTCTTGCGCCACGTGCGCCACGGTTCGATGCACTGATAGGTCAGGGACGGCCCAGCCGGCCCACGCGGCGTTTCACCGCCATACCCGAATCCGCGCGCAGCCAGGAACATGTCGCCCGGCAGGTAGATCAGGGCCAGCTCGTCCCAGGCCGGCTGGTCGAAAGAGACCCGGCCGAGGTGCAGGAACATGCCGATGCGCTCGGCGGGGAAGTAGGCCTGGCTCAAGTAGTTCTCGACCCAGAGCGGTACATCGGGAACTTGATGCAGGACCTCGTCGACGTCGGCGAGGTGCTGGGGGCGTTCAACCCGGCTCGTCGTCACACTCGTACCCCTGCCGCCTGCTTTATCAGGCCGGAAATCTCGTTGGCGCGGCGTAGCGACTCCGGTCCCTCCAGCGGTCCGAGCGCCAGCGGCGTCATGTCCAACCAGCCAACGAATTGCGCTCCGGCCTCCACGAATCCGGAGTGCAGCTTGGCCATCTCTTGTGGTGTGCCTACGTGGAAGGCCTTGCGTGACATCGACACAGGCGTGGCATTGACGATGCGATTGATTTCCTCGTCGGTCTGCTCGAACGGGGCCCACTTGACCGCGTAATGCCACCCCTCGGGCATCACCGGCGTCTCGCCTTCTTCGATCCAGCGCGTTTGATCCAGACGGCCGAATTGCCCTGCGAAATACCGGACTATCGGGTTGGCCAGAACTTTCTCGATGACCTCGGGATCCTCGTGGCAGACGTAAATGCTCCAAATGCCGAATCCGAACGCATCGGGGTCGCGTCCGTAGCTCTCCACCTTCTGGCGCATCGCCGTGACGGTCTCGGAGAATTCCTCCGGTGTCTGAATGGCTTGCGGGGAGGCGGCTTCGAAGCCATCGGCATACCGTGCCGCGATGTCCAGTAGCACCGGGCCGCCGCCCAGGGCCCAGAACTCGGGGCGCTTCTCCGGGCGGTGATTGCCGATCGTAGCGTTTTTCAGATGCCAGAAGTTTGTCTCCTGCGTCCACGGCTCCGGCTCGTCGTAGAGACGGCGGACGAGCTGGAAAATGTCCTCGAGCCTCTTGAGGCCTTCTGTCCGCTTGTAGCCGAACGGTTTTGTCTGCCGCAGCTCACCAGCGCCGACCGCGACCACGACGTCGCCGCTGGTCGCGTTGCTCAATGTGAGCACCTTGCGCAGGAGTTCGGCCGGGGCGCTGCGAATCGCGTCCGTCGACAGCCGGATGTTGGCATCGGGGTTGTGCGCCAAAGCGATCGCGCCCTGCAGGAAAGGGTCGTAGGTGGAGTTGCCGTCGATGAACTCGGCCGCTGGAGTGTTGTTCGGGGTCCACAGCTCCCCGGGGAACCACCCGGACAGCTCGTCCCAGAGCCACATGTAATCGATGTTCGGGCTGTCGTGGACCGCCTTAGCGAATTGGGTGAACGCCGGGATGGGCGTGGTCCGGTGGTTGTCGAGCGGATAGCCGGTCACGACGTGGGAGTTCATTTAGGTGATTCCTTTCTGGGTCTGGCCACGGTGCGCTCACAGAGCCCGTAGCCGATCTGACCGTTCCAGCTCAGGCGGCCCTGAGATTCGTACACAACGTGGCTGGCATCGGGCGTGCGGTCGGTGCCGAGCGTCATTTCGACCGGGCCGACGAACGAAAACGGCATGGGCGCGATGATCTCCCCGCAGATCTCCTGAGTCTCGCCACCAACCTGCAGTTCGATCCGCCACGGATCGAAGACCTCGGATTCCGCGTCGAGCAGCGCATCATGGCTCACCAACGACGCGTGGGTCATACTCGTGCCGTCGCCGACGACGTGGAAGTTCAGCAGCGCGTCCCCGCCGCCCCGGCGGGTGATGTACATCGTGGAAAGCCAACGCCCGTCCGGGAATTCGCCGTGAATCCAGAAGTGATTGCCCATCACCGACAGGTCGCGTGGGCCCCACGTGTGATCCCTCATCCCGGTGCCCTCCACATAGCGGCGTTGACCGTCGAGGGTTATCTGGCCACTGCAGCTGAAGTGCTGCTCATAGTGCGTATGCCCGAAATTGCCTGGGCGCACGTCGCCGACACCGAAGGGTGCCCCCAGCGCGTGGTGCGTCAGCTCGACGTCGAGCCCGACGTGCATTCCGGAGGGCGCCGGGCCGTTGCGCAGTACTTGGCCGTCGATGAGTTGCGCCGCACCCCGGTAGCGGGTGACGTTCTGCTCGAAAGGCCTTGGCGCCTCGAAGGACAGGCTGCCGCCGATCTGGTGCGCGGACGGCGCGTAGCCGAAGCCTTTGGCCACCGCGAATCGGTCACCCGGCAGGTAGACGGCCACCACCTCACTCCACAGCGCGGTGTCCCACGAAGTGCGGTTGCTGTGCGCGAAGAAGCCGATGTTGCTACGCGGGCAGTATGCCTGGACCAGGAAGCTCTCCGACCAGCTCGCGTCGCCTTGCGGCGGATGGGCGAAATCATCGGAATCGGCGAACTCGTGGGTTCTCAGGCGGGCGGGCGGCGGCGCGGCCGCCGTCATTCGACGACCCTGAATTGCAGCGGTGGCAGCGTCGAGGATGCGGCCTTCTTGCGAGCGCGCCGGCGCAGCCGCGACGGGCCCCGAAGCACCGCGTCCGCGGTGTTACGGCCGGGCCAGCCGCTGATGTAGGCCATCGGGAAGGCGCCCGCTCCGGAATGCCAAACCCGCTCCACCGGGCTCTCGTAACCGGCTAGCGCCGGGATGGGCCGCGTCGGGCCGAGCTGGTTGAGGGTGAGGTCAACGTGCTCGTAGTTGCCGCCGTGGACGAAATAGCGCTCCTCGAAATCCGGTGGCGCGGTGAGGTGGGCGTCGATGATCAGGTCCCGGGTGCCGGGCGCGTAGAGCTCGTAGTGGTCCAGAGCGCGCTCGAAGTAGTCCTTTTTCTCGTCCTCCCAGCTTCGCCCGTTTGACAGCTCGATCGGAGTGTTGAAGCAGTAGAACTTCAGTGTCTCGCCCGCACTGGAGGGTGGCACCAGGCTGCGGTCGTAGACCGACGAGCTCAACGTGGCCATCGGGATCTCGTGGGTGAAGGTGCCGGCCATGCCGTCGACGGTCGACCGCCGCATGTAATCCAGCGTCGGACACAACATCAGGGTCGAGGTGTATTCGTCGTCGTGGAATCCCGGGAACTTCGGCCGGCCCGACAATGCCATCTCGGCGTCGAAATACAGCACGTTGTAGCGGCCGACCTGCAGCGACCGGACCTGGTCGAAGGTCGAGTCGGGCACGTCGGACGGGTCGAGCAGCTTGGTCAGCAAGGTGTAGGGATCCACGGCGCACACCACGTCGGATGCCAGGATCTGCTCGCCGCTGTCCAATTCGACGCCGCGCGCGGTCCCGTTGTGCGTGAGCACCCGCTTGACCTTGGCGCTGGTGCGGATCTCGCCGCCGTGGTGGCGTACCGCATTGGCGATCGCCTGGGTGAAGGCACCGCTGCCGCCGACCGGCCGCTTCACGCCCCATTGATGGATTCCACACAGGAACGCCAAGTGGAATCCGGTGCCGGTCTCGGTGATCGGCCCGAACGTGCCGGCCGAGTAGGCGGCAATCGGGGCCTTGATCTCTTCTCTCTCGAACCACTCTTCGAGCACGGCGTCGATCGAGCCGAGCATGACGCGGGCGCCCTTGGCCAGCTTGGTGCGAGTCTTGGCGGCCTGCTTGAGGACGTCGAACACCGTGCGGGGCTTTAGCCGCCAAGGATGGCCGTGAAAGTAGGGCATCAGCGTCAACAGCGTTTCGGTGATGATGTCGACGAGCTCCTCGTAGCGCTGCGCGTCCCGGCGTGAGTACTTCGCGATTTCGGTTTTGGTGCGCGCGATGTCCTGGTAGAACGCGACGCTGGCACCGTCGGGACCCAGCCAAGTCGTCAAGGCGGTCGGGTGCACCCACCGCAGACCGTGCTTGTGCAGGTCGAGCTGGTCCACGATGGAGGGCTTGACGCCGGGCAGAACGAACTCGACGCTGCAAGGGCTCACCTTGAAGCCGGGCGCGTTGGGCATCTCCATCGTCCAGACCAGGCCGCCGACGGTGTCGCGGGCCTCAAGCACCAAAACCCGCTTGCCCGCCTTGGCCAGAAATGCCGCGCAGGTGAGGCCGTTGTGGCCGCCGCCGACGACCACCACGTCATACGTCTTCGATTGCGTGCTCGTACCCATGGCGGCAACGTATCGCCCGCAACGGGCC
>NZ_DATMLH010000323.1:0-25533 GCF_035570115.1 Mycobacterium sp. | reverse complement strand
GAGCAGCATCATCGCTGGGGTCTGGGGGATCACCGTCATGAAGTCGGCCAACATCGAGTCGCTGACGTCATCGATCCAATGGGCGTCCTCAACGACGAAGACCGCGGGCGTTTCCCGAGCCAAGGAAGCGGCATTCAGGAGCGCCGTCAACCGTCGCCGACGGGCGTCGGGATCGATTGCCGGTAACGGGGCATTCGGGTCGCCGATGCCCAGTAGGTCATGGAGCAGCAGCAAGTCCTCGGGGTCTGTGTCGGGAACGCGGTCGCGCACTCGATCGCGAGCGGTCTGTCCGTCAAGACCCTCGACGCCGGTGGCTGCGCGCAGCAGCCGTGCCACAACATGGAACGGGACTTGGCTGGTGTGTGACTCGCAGAAGGCGGTGAACACCTCCACGTCGCGGCGACCCGCCATCGCAGCCACGTCGCGCACCAGACGGCTCTTGCCGATGCCCGGTGGCCCCACCACGCCGACCACCGCGCCGTCACCGTCAACTGCGCGGTCCAGCAAGCCTTCAACGGCGGACATCTCCCAGCGCCGACCGACCAGATTCGACTCCGCACGCGCGATAGTGCGATGCCCCTCACGCATGCCCAAAAGCCGTTGGGCGGGCACCGGCGCGTCGACACCCTTGATCTGAACCAGCTCAGCTTCGCCGAGAGTCGCAGCGCTCTCAACAAGTCGCGCAGTCGACATGCTGAGCATCACCCCACCGGGCGGAGCGACCGATTCCATCCGCTGAGCCATGCCGACTTGCTCACCGACGGCGGTGTAACCCAAAGCACCTGAACCGATTTCACCGGCAATCACCTGGCCCGAGTTCAGCCCCACGCGCAACTGCAAATGCACACCGTCGCGGTCCTGGACGTCGGCGGCAAGGCGCTTGCCCTCCTCCTGAAGGCCCAAGGCCGCAAGACAAGCGCGAATAGCGTGATCCTCCAACCCCATCGGCGCACCGAACACCGCCATGATGCCGTCGCCGGTGAATTTGTCCACGGTGCCGCCGTAGCCCTTCACCACCGCCGAGGAGCGGTTGACCAGTTCGGTCATGATTTCGCGCAGCCGCTCTGTGCCCACCGCCGCGGCGATGTCCATCGAGTGGACCACGTCGGCAAACAGAACCGTCACCTGCTTGTACTCCGCCGACCGGCTGACCGGCGCACCGCACTCGTTACAGAACTTGGAGTTCGGTGGCAGTTCAGTACCGCACGACCCACAGGCCAGTCCCGCCGCTGTCAGCGCACCGCGACCACTTTCATCCACGTCCGTATCGTTTCACTGCCAGTCAACGATGTCCGTCATATCGCCGTGCCATCTCCGACAGCAAGTTTTGAGACCCTCGGAACTGGCACCGCAGAAGGCAATGACGCGAGCCAAGCGCCTCCTCGATCGGCTGTATCAGCGATTGAGATTGACGACGAACAATTACGGTCCGCGCAAGGGCGGGGCCTGCAGTTCGGCTGTGGCAGCGGCCAGCAATGCGTCGCGGTCGCGGTTCAACGGAGGATAGATACGCCGGGTGTTGATGGTGCGCTTGGTATCTTTAGCCTCCTGGCCGCAGGCAACCACGTGGCGGTCCCAGCCCTCGGTATAGACCGCACCTGCCGGTCCCAGGTCGAGAACCGTTACATACCAAGGGATCCGCAACGGCTTCATTGGTTTGCCCAAGAGATCGCTGATGACGTTGTATCCCGCCCATCGGCCCATCGGGCGGCTGTGCTGGCAGGACATCACCGACATGTGCTTGTCGTCCATTTTTGCGGCGGCGGCGTCGCCAGCGGCGAACACCGCGGGCACACCGCAGACCCGCAGATAATCGTCGACCGGAAGTCGACCTAGCCGGTCACGGTCGACCCCGAAGTCTGCGGTCAGCGGGTTGGCCCGCATGCCGGCACACCAGACGACGGTGGCGGCGGCCACCACCTCACCGGAGGAGAGCGCCACGGCGCGCCGGTCGATGGCGACGACCCCGACGCCCAACCTGGTCTCGATCCCGGTTTGGGCCAGCGCCGCCTCGATGATCGGTCGCGCCGATGCGCCCATGTCCGAGCCGACGAACGGGTTGCGGTCGATCAGGACGACCCGCGGCGCCACCGCACGCGCGGCAAAGTTGTCGGTGAGCATCGCCGGCAGCTCGGTCGCCTCTTCGATCCCCGTCAAACCCGCCCCGACGACGACTACTGTCGCCGCCGCCGGGTCAGCGGGGCCGTCCGCAAGCCGGCGTAGGTGGGCTTGCAGCCTGGTCGCTGCGTCGTGGGTGTCGATGTCAAAACTGAACTCCCGCACGCCGGGGATGTCGGGCTTGACCACCTGACTGCCCAACGCGAGCACCAGTCGGTCGTAACCGTATGCCCCCGCGGTGGATTCCACGATCCGCGACGAGGCATCGATCGCCGTCACTTCGCCGGTGATGTGCTTGATTCCGACCGGATCGAGAAGATCGCTCAGCGGGATGCGCGACGGGCTCAGGTCGGTCTCGTAGTCGCGCACCCGGATATCGTGGTACGGCGTGGAACTGACCATCGTGACATCGACGGTTCCGGCCGGCACACCAAGGTCGTCGAGCCGCCGGGCCGCCCCGAGCGCCGCCCACAGACCCGCAAACCCGGACCCGAGAACCAGGACACGCATGGGATCGGTCATGCGGTCGGCAATCTCTGCGGGTCGAACATCGAGATTGGGTGGTCGGTGGCGCGATCGATAACCAGGTCGGCAAGGATCTCGCCGACCACCGGAACGAATTTGAAGCCGTGCCCGGAGAATCCGCACGCCATGATGACGTCGGCGCATTGCGGGTGGCGCCCGATCACGAAGTGCCGGTCGGGTGTGTTGGAGTACATGCAGGTCGCCGCGCGCAGGCACTTGCCCGCCAGCGCCGGCAAGAACTCAGCGACCCGCGCCCTCATCGCGCTGATTTCCCGCTCGTGCACCACCCGGTCGATGGTGTCCGGCGTACAGGCGATCCCGTTGCGGGCGAAGCCGACCTTCACACCGCCCCGCGGTCCGTCGATCGCCGGGAAGCCGTATGCGTGTATGCCGACGGCGTTCTCGTGGATGAAGATGGGGTGATCCTCGAACCCCGAAACACCACCGACCGGGTCCAGCCAGTACATCACCTGACGTTCCACCGTTATGGGAATACCGAACTGACCCAGCACCCGCGGGGCCCAGGCGCCTGGGCAGATCACCAACTGCCCAGCGGTGTACGACCCACGACTCGTAATGACCCGCAAGCCCGCGGCGGTCTGGTTCCAATCCAGCACGGGTTCACCAAATTGCAGTGTGGCGCCTGCCTTTTCGGCGATTTCGAGATGGGCGCGCACTGCCAGCTCCGGTCGCGCGAACCCGGCTTTGGCGTCGTAGAGCGCGATATCTTCGGGGTGGGGCGTGAACTTCGGGAACCGGGCGGCGATCTCGGCGGCGTCGAGTAACTCATGCGGCAGATTCCATTGGCGGCTGGCGCGCAGGCTACCGGATACAAGCAGGCAGTCCGGTGGCCCGATGAAAAGGCCCCCGGTCAGTCGATAAACGTCACGCTGGGAGTCAGCAGCCAGCTTCTCCCACAGCTCGTAGGCGCGCAGCAACAGCGGAACATAACCGGGGTCCTCGAAATAAGCCTGGCGGATGATCCGAGACCCGCCGTGGCTAGAGCCCTTGTCGTGGGCGGGCTCATGCCACTCCAGGCCGAGCACCCGGCGTCCTCGGGCGGCCAGATGATAGGCGGCGGCACTTCCCATACCGCCCAATCCCACCACGATGACGTCGTAACCCGTTGTTGTGCTGACCATGTCGAGTTGCTCGCAACCGTGGGCCGGGCGTCCTACTGCGACGGAGTCATCAGTGTGTTGCTGGGCAGGGAAACGTCAAGCACTTTGCGCGCGGTCTCGGCCCCAGCGATGGGAAGGCCGTCGGGATCGAGCAGACCGAGTTGAACGAGCACGCTGGCTTGGTCCCAGTAGATGTGCTCATGCACGAGTTTGTCTTCCTGAAATTGCACAATGGCCACTGTCGGAATCTCCACTGCGCGTCCGGTGGGCTCAATGCCGGGCAGCATCCAGTCCATCCGAGTGGTGTGCGTGAAGCGCACGATGAACTCGTCGACAAGGCAACTCTCCCCGACCGTGCGGCCGACGGGGAGGATGTCGAAGTCGGGAGGGTTCACCCCGATGAAATGGTGCGCGTAAAAATGTCGCAAGCTCTCGAAGCCGACGCCACCGGTCATGGTGGGAATGTGGTTGACATAGGGTTCCGCCACCATGGTCGACATGGTCGCGTCCACGTCCCGCGTTTCAAACTCGTACCGACAGTGAGCCTCCCACAACGCGGCAAGATCGTAATCGGCCATCGCCAGCACCTCTCTCGGGGACTTCCCAGCCTACGGTTAACCAGCACACTGTTAGGGCTGAACGGACTGGGCGGCTCGCAACGCGGGATTGAACCGCGAAACAGTGACCGGTAGGCCCTTGGACACTCCACGAGGGGCTACCGACTCCGGGAGTTCGGCATACACGAGTCGGACGGCGCTCCTGACGAAAAGGAGGGCCGTCCGAAGCACCAACCACTTGGTTACCAAGCGTGCATGATGGCGCAGTGAAATGTGGCCTCGGCGTCAGGACACAGTTTCCCGGCCCGGACGCAAGCCCACCGCGCTGTGCCCAGTTGATGGGCTTTGCTTCGCGTGGGTGCCTAGTGCTCGTGCTAGGCGCCACAGCCGAGAGGAGGAATCTTCTCTTCCGGTCCGACCTTGGTCTGCCGTGGATCCGTACTTTCAGTCTACGCCTATGCAGGTAAAGCAGCAGAAAACGAGTTGCGCCGAGCGTTCAACGGGCATCTCGGCGCCCACCATCACCAATCCCTTTGTCCCCGCACGTGTTCGGCCGGATGGACAGCATGCGTGAGCGCCGACGGACTCGACGGCCTAATCGCCCGGTTCCGTCTCGTACGCGACTGTGTACTTCCTCATGCCTGGAGCATTTTCCACTGTGTGGCCACCCCGCGGATCCCAGTCCACCACGCGCAGGAGCTGCCGATCGGCGGGAAGTTGCCGTCTTACTTCCTCCTCAAGAGCCTCACGCAATCGTTCCCGCTCGAATGGCGTGATGTCCTCCGGTACCAACGCCTCCGTTAGCTCCATGCGGGATCTCCCCGCGGCGAATTGTGCTGCACTCCGCGACCCGTCCGGTGCTGACCCGACGCGATTACTGGCTCGCGGCGGGCGCCGCCGACGTCGCCACGATGTCGTCCTTCGTGCTCTCGACGATCGCGTCGAGCTCGCCGCGCTCGCGCTCGGGCACGCCGAACTTCGCGAGGGTCTGGTGGAAGTCGTCCATGAACGCATCCCACTCCGCGCCGGAGATGAGCAACTCGCGGTGCGCGTCTAGCATCGTGCGCCCCTTCCTCGCTTCCGCTCGAGTGCGCCCATGATTTCGCCCCTTTCCCGCGGCGGACCCCGGCGAAGAAATAGCTACGCGGGCAGATTCACCCGCAGCGCCAGGTGCTCATCGAGAATCCGGCGCAGTGCGGCGTCCATCGGATGCGCGGATGCCAGGTCGCGGCCCAACCGGTTGTCCACCGCGACCACCGTGCCCTCACGCAGTTCGGTGGTGTCGACCTGATCGACGAACGGATCGAACAACGCGGGCGGTGTGGCCAGGTAGTACAGCGCGCGGCGCGACTCGTTCAACCCGGCGGCATACATCAGTCCGTGTTGGGTGATCACGAAGAGTTCCGAGGTGATCCTGACGTTCGGGGTCTCGGCTTTGGCCCATGCCATTGCGGCGCACTGGGTCTGTGTCAATTTATCGGGGACGTCGTCAGTTAGCGTGAGTAACCTTTCGACGAGTGCTCCACCCATTCGCGGATATGCGTCGATGGCGGGTCTGAAGTACCGCTGGAAAAGCTGGCCGAAAAAGTCGTACAGTTGCTCGCTCATCGCGGCTCCCAGGCTTCAGAAAGACACCTCAATTGTGCGCCCGCACCGTCAGCTGAGCAAGGACGCCCGGCTGGCGAGCGGTGCTCATGAACAAGCCGGCCCCCGGTGGGCTCCTAGAACTCCTCAGGAGGCGGGTTCGGGCGTGCGCGTCGCCACAAAGAATCCGCGCAGCGACTCCGCCATCCGTGCGCGTACCGGGGCACCGGAGATGACCATGTCGACCATCGTCACCGACAGGTGGGTGTGGCCGCGGGCACGGACATGCTCCGTCGGTACGCCCGCCGCATCCAGCGCGGCGGCGTAGGCCTCACCATCGTCGCGCAGGGGATCGAACTCGGCTGTCACCACGATGGCCGGCGGCAGCCCGGACAGATCGACGGCATGTAAGGGCGCGAAGCAGGGGTCGCTTCGATCCGCCGCATCGATGTAGTGGTCGAAGAACCACCCGAGCAGCGGCGTCGTGAGGCCATAGCCGTCCGCGTTCTCGGCGAAGGATGCACGTGTCATGTCGCCGGCCGTGACCGGCGTCAGCAGGACCTGGCCCATGATGCTGGGTCCACCCGCGTCCCGCGCCAGCCGGCATACCACCGCCGCGAGCCCGCCACCCGCACTCCAGCCGCACAACGCGAGCTGCGCCGGCCTGCCCCCGAGCGCCTGGGCGTTGTCGGCGACCCACCGCACCGCGGCCACGGCGTCATCGACCGCAGCAGGGAATCGGTGCTCCGGCGCGTGGCGGTAGTCGGCCGAGATGACGACCGCGTCGCTGCGCACGCAAAGGTCCCGGCACAGCGGATCGTCCGCGATGGCGTCACCCAGGACGTAGCCCCCACCATGGAAGTACACGACGACCGGGTGCGGGCCCGGGGTCGACGGGCGATAAAGCCGGTACGCCAAATCGCCTGTGGCGCCGGGCAGGACACCGTCGACGATCTCGCCGACTTCCGGTCCCGGCGGTCGATCCATGGACATCTGCGTATAGAGGGCGCGGGCATCCTCGGCGGGCATCGATTCCAGCGGCGGCAGTTGCAGAGCCGCCACCTCGTTGAGGACCATCTCGACGTCCGGTTGCAACCGGCGCACCACTCCGTCGTTGCACTGCGATCCGTCGGGACCACGCAGCCGGAAGCCCAGGTAATCCCGTGCGACCACCTCGTCGCAGCTGGCGCGGTAGAAGTCGAGGCCTGCGCAGTAGGGCAGAAAAACCCGTGGCTTGCCCGGCACATTGGCGCCCATATACCACGAGTCCGCGGCAGGGAAGAGGGTGATGTCGGCGCAGTCGTTGACGTGTTGCGTCCACCCGGCTTCGGCCGTCTCGGTAGGCTCGATGGCATCGAAGCCGGATCCGCTCAGGTGACCGAGGCAGTCGAGCACCCAGTCCGCGTGTTGTTCGATCGAAACGACCATGTTCGTCAGCACCGAGGGACTCCCGGGGCCGGTGATGAAAAACAAATTGGGAAAGCCCGCCGTGGTCAACCCGAGGTAGGTCTGCGGGCCGTTCGTCCACTTGTCCTTCAGCGCCAAGTCGCTACGGCCCCTGATGTCGACGGCCGTGATCGCACCCGTCACGGCGTCGAAGCCGGTGGCGAACACGATCGCGTCCAGGGTGAACGACTCGTCGGCGGTATCGATGCCCGTCTCTGTGACTTGTCGGATCGGATGTTTTCGAACGTTGACAAGGCGCACGTGCGGCAGGTTGTAGGTGGCGTAGTAGTTCGTGTCCAGGCACGGCCTTTTCGTCGCGATGGGATGGTCGGTTGGGCACAGGTCGGCCGCCGTCTGTGGATCGGCGACGATAGAACGGATCTTGTTCCGGAAGAACTCGGCGAACTCATGGTTGGCTGCGGGATTGCTCAGCACGTCGCCGTAAACGTTTATCGCGTCGAACAGGAAGCCGTCCTGCCATACGCGCTCATAGCGTTGTTGGCGTTCAGTCTCCGAGACGCTGAATGTCGGGGTGATGCTGCGCTCCATCGGAATGCCGCCGAACGACACGCTCGCCGCCGCGCGGTAGTCCGCCTCATTTGCCAGTTGCGCGAGCTTCTCGGGCGCCAACGGGCCATTGCGCGCCGGGATCGAGAAATTCGGAGTGCGCTGAAACACCACCAGCTGTCGCGCTTCCTGGGCGATGACCGGAATCGATTGAACGCCGGAGGAACCCGTGCCGATCACCGCGACCCGCTTGTCCGTGAAATCGATTGGCTCGTGCGGCCAGCGGCTGGTGAAGTAGACCTCGCCGGCGAACCGCTCGAGCCCGTCGACCTCGGCTTGCTTGGGCATGGACAGACAACCCGTGGCCATCACGACGAAACGGGAGGTGACCTCTTCCCCGCCGTCGGTGCGCACCTGCCATAGCGAAGCATCGTCGGCCCAGCGCGCCTGCTGGACTCGCGTCGAGAAGGTGATCTGGCGCCGCAGGTCGTGCTTGTCAGCGACATGGTTCAAATAGCGCAGGATCTCCGGCTGGGTGGCGTACTTCTCCGACCATTGCCAGTCCCGCTGCCAGCCGGGATCAAAGCTGAACATGTAGTCGACACTGGGGACGTCGACCCGGGCACCCGGGTACCGGTTCCAGTACCACGTGCCGCCGACGTCGTCGGCGGCTTCGAACACGCGGAATCGGTATCCGGCGCGGCTCAGGCGGTAGGCAAGATACAGACCTGCAATACCTGCGCCCACCACGACGACGTCGACGTCAGGCGTCGGCCGGTCTGTCCTGGCTGTATCGGTCATCATCATCAGATCATCACGCCACGCCGCTCAACTGTACTAAGTACCGCAATACTTGATTTTCCGGTACCGCAATACTTGATTTCCGCCGACCGGCGCCGATCACGCCGATTTAAAAACCTGCAGCTCTGTTCACCATTCGATTTGATCCCTAGAAGTCAGGCCACTCGGAAGCCCGGCACCATCCCGGATCGTCTGGTGCCAGCTAAGTTATGTTGCTCGCCACGCGTTCCCAGTTCTTGGTCTCAGAGAACATCTCTCCGGTTGGGTTGACGAAAGCGCCATGCGCGTAACTGTCGCCCTGAAGTTGATACATGAACCATGCTGTGGGATAGCCCAGATATCCGTACACGCCGTTGGCACAGCCAAAAGGCACCGAGGTGCAGTCGGGCTGGCCTTGGACGTCGTTGTGGTTGGGGCCCTTGAGGGATCCCCTAAGTTTCACGATGTTGTTCGGCGCCGCGTTGTAGTAGCCATCGACGGACTGCTGGCCTTTGACCCAGGGCGGCTGCGTTTCGGGAGAGATGATCCCATCGGCGCTTCCATCGATGAGAAAGATGGATCCGGAGGTCATCTTGCTCGTGTCAGCGCAGTTGGCGCCGCTGCTGCACCATATTTGTGCCGGGATTTCTATGGCGATTGCGGTCTTGATGAGGCCCGCCGATTTGATGAGGGCGTTCAGCGCGCCTCCGGTTCCCTGCGAATGCCCAAACGACCCGATCTCGTTCACGTTGAGCTTCTGGTTGAAGATGCTCTGTGGGTCGTTGTTGGCGTTCTTCAGGAAGTTTGCGCCATCCAGGACAGTTTGTCCTGGACCCGTATTCATGTCCTGCGTGGCGATCACGACGAATCCCCACGAAGCCATGTGTCTGAGATAGTAGGTATAAAGGCTCGAGGTGGCGTTCGTTCCATTGCCCCAGGTCAGAATGGGGTGCTTGAATCCGTTCGCGCCCAATTGAGTCGGGTAATACAGATCGAACTTGTTTCCGGCCGAGTCGCAGCATCCGCCGCCAACGCTCGCAGTGACAGCCCAAGGGCCGGTGGCGTAATACTTCAGTTCGATCGGCCCGGCGGGGTAGTTGGGCGGGTTTGACGAACCGCAGCTCAACAGTGCACCGGCGACCGCTACTCCCGCCGCCAATACCCGACAATATTTCAAAATTCGGTTCACGGATCCCCTCCTGAAAGGTGGGACGATTGGGACGACGGCTTCGATCCGCAAGGCTACTGGGTAAACGACGCTCCGCGCTCGATATCACCCAGCACGGGCGGGCCTTTGCCGTCGCTGGCGCGCGCCGGAGCAGGAACATGCGGAGCCGACCGTAATGCTTTGCCATCTCCGTATTTCCGACGTAGTCGCAGGAGAACTGATCGGCATTGTGGAGCGCCAAGCCCCAGCCACGGCGCCAGGAATGGCTGATCCAGTCCGCGCTACGTATGGAAAAGCCCCAGCTGGAGGGTGTGCGCGATCTGGGTGATCGCGGCCTGCGCGCGCACGCTGTTGCCGGCGCTGTCCAGCGGCGGTGAGAACGCGGCCATCGCCAGTTTTCCCGGCGACACCGCGACCAGGCCGCCCCCGACGCCGCTCTTGGCGGGCAGCCCCACGGTGTAGGCCCAATCGCCTGAGGCGGTGTAGAGACCCTCCATCGCCATCAAGGCCAGCATGTGTGCCACGTTGGCTTGTTTGATGACGCGCTTGCCGGTGACGGGGTTGATGCCGCCGTTGGCCAACGTCGCGCCCATGATGGCCAGATCCATGGTGGTGACCAGCGTCGAGCACTGCAGGGTGTAGACGTCGCAGGCCTCCATCGGCTCGCAGTACATGTATCCGCCACACAGCAGCAGCCACGCGATCGCCCGGTTGTGAAAGTTGGTGGCCCGCTCGGAGTCGGCGATCGCTTCGCTGAGCGAGATGCTGCGTCCGGCGAAATCGCTTTGAATCTGCAGGATCTGGCGCCAGCGGTCGTCCGCGTCGGTGGCCGACACCAGGCTCGTTGCCGTCATTGCCCCCGCGTTGACCATCGGCGACATCGGCATGTCGTTGTGCAGCTCCAATGCCAGCACCGAATTGAACGCCGCACCGGTAGGATCGGCGCCAACCTTACGGTGG
Source organism: Mycobacterium sp. (assembly GCF_035570115.1). Taxonomy (GTDB): domain Bacteria; phylum Actinomycetota; class Actinomycetes; order Mycobacteriales; family Mycobacteriaceae; genus Mycobacterium. The sequence continues at coordinate 14,767 of NZ_DATMLH010000323.1, read as the reverse complement.
AACTCCCGCGGACCCACTTGTTCCATAGCGAGCGCGGCCGTGAAGACCTTCGAGATCGATTCCAGCGCGAATTGATTTCTTGCGTCGCCCGCCGAAAATGTCTGTCCATCAACGGTCGCCACACAGACCCCAAACAGCTGCGGGTCGACCTCCGCCAAGGCCGGTATGTAGGCGGCGTTCTTGCCGCGGCGGTTCTTCTTGTGCTTGGCGTGTGCCGCGGCGACCACCTCGGTGATCCGGTCGCCGGTGATCGGTGCGCTGGCCTTGGTAGTCAATTCTGTTTCACCGCAGCATATTCGGCTGCAGCCGTGGTCACGACCCGATGGATGAAACCAAGCTTCGCGACGACGTGCGGGTGGATGGTGAACGGGTAAAGGTCATCGCGGCCCATCGAGTTGTTGACCCGGTTGAGCACGCCGGCCAGCACTACCCAGTCAGCGATAATGTCTTCGATGGTCCCGTCGGCGTAGGACTCGCGAGGATCGACATCGCGGGCCAGGTCCCACTTCACCCGTTTAGCTTCGACGACCAGGCCCGAATCGGCGCACGTGGCAAGGGTTCCGGTGATATGAAGATAGTGAGCCCAGGTTTCGGCGAAGTCTTCCCACGGGTGGGCGGTGGCGTACTCCGAGATGAAGTCCTCCTGCCAGTCAGCCGGTGCGTAGCCCTGGTAGTGCCGCTGCAGTGCGGCCTGGTAGTCCTGCCGATCGTCACCGAACAGTGCCCGGGCGTCGTCGATCAGCGGGGTGTTCTGCACCAGCAGCATCTCGTAGTAATGGCCGACCTCATGGCGGAAGTGGCCCAGCATGGTGCGATAAGGCTCACCCAGCTTGATACGCAGACGCTCGCGGTATAACTCCAGCGACTCGGCCAGGTCGATGGTGATCACGCCGTTGGAGTGCCCTATCGTCACCGGCCGCCCCGACGTCTTGCTCGACAGCAGGTCGAATGCCAGCCCGTGCGGGTCCGCGTAGTATTGATTAATGGGCAGGCCGAGGTCCATCAGCTCGAAGATCAACCGCCGCAGCGCCTTTAGCGTCGAATCCAGTTCGGCCATCGCCTCGGTGTCGTCGGGCGCGGGTCCCTCGCGCACGAAACTGTCGGCGTAGCAGCGGCCGGATTCGGCGTCGTCGGCGGTCAACCAGTTGCAGCCCCGCTCCCAGTGTGCGCACCGGTCCCAGCCGCGGCCGTCCACGGTGAGCGTTTGCGACGGTGTGCACACCATCTGCCGCGACGGGTAGTGGTAGCCGACCGTCACGGCGCACGTCGAGCACTGCTGCGCCTCGAACGCGACCGCCTGGCCGCAGTTGGGGCATCTGAAGGCACGCACGGTCAGGGCCCGCCGGGGGCGGCCGGCTCGATGTACGTCCACGGTTGCTGCGGACGGTCCTTCAAATAGCCACGCTGCCAATCCCATTGCGGATGCTGCCGCAGGAATGCATCGGCGTCGAACTCGGTGCCGTCGGCACGCCCAGACCGGGCCCACAGACTGAGCGCCCTGACGTCGGCCGACGTGACGACCTTGCCGTCCACCGACCCGAACGGGGTGAACGGGGTCAGCCCACTGTCGTAGCAGGGGTCGACGTCGGAATGTGCGCAAATGGTCCGGGACGAGGGATGGATATAGCCGAGGTAGGTGTCGAACGTGTCGCCCAGCATGCGCTTGCCGACGTCGGCGTCGACGCCCCCGTTGTACTGGTCGAGCAATTGCCGCCAGCGAACCTCCCGCGCACCATTCGGGGTGCGCACGTCGCTGAACCCGGTCCCGAAGCACTCCAGGTTACGGATCCGCGGATCCAGCGGTGTGTTGTCGCCCCAGAAGTAACCATCGCTGGTGCGGCTGAGGCTCTGATACAGCAGGCCCTCCTCGTAACGCGCGATCTCACCGGTCTTGGCGTCGCCGATCAGCCAGGAGTTGGCGTATCCGCCGTTGTTGTCGGTGTTGAGCGTCTCAACCCAGTGGTCGATGTCGCTGGCGTACTGCGAGGCCTTGCGGGCGCGGACGAACTCCGGGACGCGGGTCTCGTCGTAGCCCTTGAAACCGTCATAGCCACCGATGGTGGTCTCGGTGATCACGAGTCCGGCGCTGGTCAACCAGAAATCGCTCATGCTGGCGATCCAGCCCGGCGCCGTCTGCATGACCATCCGGTTGCCGTCGTCGGGGGTCATATCCAGGATGACGTTCTCGAACTGGCCCTGCCAAAAGTCGGCGAAGCTGGTGTGACCCACCACAATCGACCCGTCGACGGTCGCGCCGCCGGTGGCGATGAAGGCGCTGCAGTGGTTGCCCTCGCCGCCGGTCGGCGCCAACGCGGTGTAGCGGCCCGAGTTCTTCGGCCACCAGTAGCCGGTGAGTTCCATCCAATCGTTGACGCCGAGCACATCGTTGAACGTGGCCGGCACGCCCGCAGCCGTCAGACCCGCCGCGACGCCTTCCATCTCCTCGCGCAGCTCGTCGGGGATCTTGTCGGCGTGCAGCTCGGCGGCCCGTTCCACAAAGAAGTCGTAGGTCATGCCGATGTCCTGGTAGGTCATCTCCCGGTACACCCGGATCGAGTCCGCGTACTCCTCGGCGATGAGGAATCCGTACTGAAAGCCGCGTGCGGCCGGCGATCCCTTGATCGTGACATGTAACCAGCCGTTGGTGTCGCTGCGCGAGGCTTCGGATAGCCATCCTCGCTGCTGGTCGGTGAGTTCGGCGGGTGTGGTTCTCGCCGGCGGTTCGGCCGGCCCGGGTGGTGGAGCGATCGCCGTCACTCCGATGAGCTTAGTGGCTGCGAGCTACCCTGAGGCAATGACCGAACAGTCAAGCGCGATCACCATCTCGCACCCGCCCGAGGCGTTCCTCCGCGTCGTCAACCCGATCCTAAAACTGCTGCTGCGCACCCCACTCGCGGGTGCGGCACGCAACCAATTGATGGTCGTCGACTTCACTGGACGCAAGAGCGGCCGACACTACTCAATTCCGTTGAGCGCCCACGTAGTCGACGGCATTCTCTACGCCATGACCGGCAACACGTGGAAGAACAACTTCCGCGACGGCGCCGCCGCACAGGTCTTGCACGACGGGAAGACCACGACGATGCGCGGCGAGCTCATCACCGACAAGCCGCAGATCACCGATCTTTACTCGCGCTGCGTCGAGTCCTACGGCGTCAAGCGCGCAGAGCGAGCGATGGGGTTAGGGTTCCGCGATCATCAAATGCCGACCCGCGATCAATTTGCCGATGCCGTCAAGGAGCTGCACCTGAACGCGATTCGATTTACCCCGGCCAGCTAGCCGGTAGTCGCATGTCGATCACCTGGCGGAACCATGTGTCGGTTTGCCCGCCTTTGAGCGACAACGCGGTCGTCGCTTAAGGAGAATTCGCTCATAGGCGGGCAAATCGCGCATCCCCTTCTCTGCGGTGACTCATGTGGCAGATGTGACCGCGCCCGCGCCCTGGGCCGCCAAAGTCCGGGTGATCAGTGGTTCCTGGTAACCCGCGGAGCACACCGCTTCACGCACCGCCGCCCCGACCACCTCGACTCGGTCGGTCGGCACCAACGCGATCACACAGCCGCCGAATCCGCCGCCGGTCATCCGGGCGCCCAAGGCGCCCGCTCGCACCGCGGTGTCGGCGATCAGATCGATGTTCTCGGTGGTGATTTCGAAGTCGTCCCGCATCGATGCGTGGGAAGCGTTGAAGATGCGGCCGGCTTCGACATAATCCGAATCACGCACCGCCGCAACAAAATCAAACACCCGCTGGTTCTCGGTCAACACGTGCCGGGCACGACGAGCATCGACCACGTCAGTCACCCCGTCCAGCACCGAGAGCCCGCGATCCTGGACCTCCCGCAGCGACACCACACCCACATCGGCGGCCGCCCGCTCACACGACACACGGCGCGCAGCGTATTCGCCGCCGACGTGACCGTGCCGCTCCCGCGAGTCGATCAGCAGCAGCGCGACACCGGACACCAACGGGTCGAACACGACCGGCTGAACGGTCAACTTCCGGAAGTCGATCAGCAGCGCCGTCGACTCCTCACCGAACAGCGAGGCCAGCTGGTCAAGCAAACCCGTTGGCGCGCTGACGTACTCGTTCTCGGCGCGCTGCGCGATCCGCGCTTGGTCGAGGCGGTCGATCCGCCAACCCGCAGCCGCCACGAAAGCGCCCAGCGCCGCACATTCCAGCGCCGCCGACGACGACAGCCCCGATCCCATCTCGACATCGCTGTTGATCGACATCGTGCCGCCGGGCACCGGATGCCCGGCGAAGCGCAGCGCCCATACCACGCCGGCGACGTAGCCGGCCCACCCGGTCACCTCACCGGGCTTGGTGCGCAACGGAATCCGGACCGAACCATCGACGCGGTCGCTGCACACGATAACAAAATCGCTATCCGAGGGCTCGAACGTCACCACGGTGCGTTGCGGCAGCGCGATCGGCAGCGCCCAGCCGAGGTTGTAGTCGGTGTGCTCGCCGATCAGGTTGATCCGCCCCGGCGCGGCGTATCGGACCGTCATCCGAGTCCTCGCAGCCGCTCGGCCACGGTCTCGGGCGTGACGTCACTGATGAACGCGTCCATCGCCGACTCCGACGCCGCCAGATACTTGAGCGCGCCGGCGCTGCGACGAATCGACATCAGCTCGACGTGAAAATAGCCATCCCGCTGGGCATCGGTGTCGGCGAATTGGTGCAGCGCCGAAATATATGGCAGCGGGCCGGAATACATCCGGTCGAAGCGGCGCAGGATATCCAGGTAGATCCGCGCGAAATCGTCCAACTCGGCGGCGGCGAGATCAAGCAGGTTGTGCACGAAACGGTTCGGGTAGATGTGCACCTCGACTGGCCAGCGCGCCGCGAACGGCACGAACGCCGTGAACATGTCGGTGCGCGCGACGATGCGGCTGCCATCGTGAACCTCGCGGGCCAGTAGGTCGGCAAACAGGTTGCCGCCGTGCACGTCTCGATGCTCAGCAGCCTGCTGCAGCATGGCCGCGGTCCGCGGCGTCAGATACGGGTAGCCGTAGATTTGGCCGTGCGGATGGCTCAGCGTTACGCCGATCTCTTCGCCGCGGTTCTCGAAGCAGAACACCTGCTCGACACCGGGCATCGCCAGCACATCGGCAGTCCGGTGCCGCCACGCGTCGACGACAAGCCGCGCTTGCGCCGTCTCCAAGTCCGAAAACGACCCAGTGTGGTTGCTGGAGAAGCAGATCACCTCGCAGCGGCCGCTACCGGGAGCAGAGACGAAGCCGTCACCAACCGACGGCGTCTCCCCCTCGCCGGACAGGCTCGGGAATCGGTTTTCGAAGACGACGACGTCGTAGTCGACCGCGGGCACCTCGCTGGTCAACCCGGTCGGACCCGGACACAACGGGCACTGGTCGGCCGGCGGCTTATACGTGCGGTCTTGCCGCAGCGCCGCGATGATCACCCACTGCCCGGTCGTCCGGTCGAACCGCAATTGCGTTTGGTTCGGGTTCCGCGGCGGCAGCGGCCGGCGGTCGGCGACCGGTGCCGGGGTGTGGCCGGGCAACGAAAAGAACAGCAGTTCACGCCCGTCGGCCAGCTTCGTCCGCGTCGGCTGGGGAATGCTCATTGGGTCCCATCTTGGCCGCTATGCCAGAGTCAAGTCACGATAGACAAGCATTCCGCAGAAGAGAGGCTGATCACGGGTGTTCGATCGCGCAACCGCGCTGTATGAGCGGGCGCAGAACTGGGCGATCGGCTCGGACCCCGGGTTGCTGCGGCTGCGGATGGCCGTCCGCACGACGGTCTCCTTGGCGATCTCGCTGTTGATCCTGTTTCTGCTGACCAAGGCCACGCACCAGCCGTTGACCGTCGCGCTGCTCGGCGTACTGATCACCATGGTCGCCGGACGGGCCGTCAACGAGCCGGACCCCTACCAGCAGAAGATCACGATCGTCCTGCTGCCGCTGCCCGCCGCGCTCGCCATTACCACCGCTACGCTCCTCGCGCCGCACAACCTGGTCGCCGACGTGGTGTTCGTGGTGATCGTGTACGCGGCGGTCTACGCCCGCCGGTTCGGCGCGCGGGGGCGGGCGCTCGGGATGGTCGCCTTCATGGCCTACTTCTTCACGCTGTATCTGCGGGCGAAGACCACCGAACTGCCCTGGCTGATCGGAGCGGTGCTGGTGGGCACGGTGTGCAGCCTTGTGATGACGGCCTTTGTGCTGCCCGATAAACCCGAAGGCGTGCTGCGGGCCACCCTGCGGTCATTGCGGGCGCGGATGGCCATCGTCATCGACACCACCGCGGAGGCAGTCGAGGACGGTTGGATCGATGAACGACGCCAACGCCGGCTCCGGTTGCGGACCGTGGCGCTCAACGAGACCGCGCTGATGATGCAGAACCAGATCGAAGAGAAGGCCACCCCGGCCGCGCTATGGCCCGGAGTCGGCGGCGAGGACCTGGCCCTGTGGCTGTTCGATGCCGAGCTCACCGTCGAGCGGGTCGCCACTGCCGGGGCGCGAGCCGCGATCGCCAGTGCCGAGATACCCGCGTCGACGCGCGCCGACCTGGTCGGGGCGCTTTCCCAACTCTCCAGGGCTGTTCGCCAACCGCAACCGGAGGGGTTGGAGCGGGCCGCGCGCCTGGCCCAGGAGCTGCTCGATCGCCCGTCAACCTCCACCGCCGGCCCCGCCGTGCGCCGCCTCGCCCTCGCGATAATCGACACGGCGACAGCGACTTCCGAGGTCCGCGCACTGGTCGAGCAGGCTGTCTCCGAAACTTCGGTGGCTGCGAGCTCTGACGGCGCCGGGTCCGCTGAGGAGCAACGCCAAGCCGGTCTGCTGCCGACGACCAAGCAAGCCATCCAGGTCGCCGTCGCCGCATCGCTGGCGATCGTCGTCGGGGAGGCGGTATCACCGTCACGCTGGTATTGGGCGGTGATTGCCGCGTTCGTCATCTTCGCCGGCACCAACACCTGGAACGAAACGCTCACCAAAGGCTGGGCGCGATTGATCGGCACCATGCTTGGTGTGCCCGCTGGAGTGCTGGTCGCCACGGTGGTCTCCGGCAACAGCACCGCGGAGTTGGTGTTGATCTTCGTGTGCGTGTTCTGCGCGCTGTATTTCTTCAAGGTCGCCTACAGCCTGATGACGTTTTGGATCACCACGATGCTGGCGTTGCTCTACGGACTGCTCGGCGAATTCAGTTACGGCATCCTGCTTTTGCGGATCGAGGAGACGGCGATCGGCGCGGTCATCGGCGTCGCGGTCGCGATCCTGGTGTTGCCGACCAACGCCAGAACGTCCATGCGCCACGACGCCCGCGCTTTCTTGACGACACTGGCCGAGCTGATCGAGACATCGGTGTCGACGCTATTCGGTCACGAGGCCACCGCGAGCCCGACCGACAAAGCGCGACAACTCGGCCGAGATTTGCAGCAGTTCCGAACCACTGCCAAGCCGCTGAGGGCCGGGGTCGGCGGCTTCTCCGGCCGGCACAGCATCAGACACGGCCAACGGATGCTTGCCGCTTGCGAGCGCTATGGCCGCACCCTGGCCCGTAACAGCGAACCGTTCGACCAGGCCTCCACCCGGCTGATCGACGCCATCACATCGGCCGCGACGCACATCCGACACAGCATCGACGTGTTAGCCGCCGCGCTGCACGGCCACCACGACGCCACGGTCATGCCCGCGACCGACTTCCTCGACGCCGCAGAAACCCTCGCCAGAGCGCACCAGGAAGAATCCGAGCGCTCCACCAGAGCACGCCTGCTTGCCATCGTGCATGCATTGCGCCAGATCGACCGGGCGGTTGTCAGCGCCGCCATCGACCTCGGCGCTGAGGACGTCGTGGCGGCGGCAGTTAAAACCGCCCGTGCCGAGTGAGGAAGTCCAGGACCGCATCGGCGAACACGTCGTTGCGATCGCCGGCGACCATGTGCCCCGCACCGCGGACATCGACGAACTCGACGTGCGGGAAGCGTGTCAGAAACTCGTCGGCACGCTCCTGGCTGACCAGATCGCTCACTTGGCCTCGCACCAGCAGCATGGGCACCCCGCCCGCGAGGATCGTTTCAACCGCCGCGTTCAGCCGATCGACGTCGGCCACCTCGGTGGGCGGCAGCGACGCGATGTTGCTGATGAACTTCGGGTCCCAATGCCAATACCAGCGATCGCCGCGTCGGCGCATGTTGGTGCGCAGCCCGTCGAGATCGGTTGGTCGGGGCCGATGCGGGTTGTACTCGGCGATCGCATCGGCGACCTCGTCGAGCGACTCGAACCCCGATTTCATCCGGTCGGCCATGAAGTTGTGTATCCGGTCCGCGCCGGACGGATCCATGTTGGGCACGATGTCCACCAGGACGACGGCGCGGGCAATTCCGGGCGAAAGCTCGCCCGCGAGAAGCATTGTCGTGAATCCGCCCAGGGATGCGCCCACCAACACCGGTTGCGCCGGCACGTGACGCAGCACTTCCTGGATGTCGAGGGCGAAGCTGGTGAGGCGATAATCGCCGCGCTCCGACCAGTCCGACTCACCATGGCCGCGTAGGTCGACCGTGACGGCCTGCCACCCACGCTCGGCCACCGCCGCGGCCGCCTTGCCCCACGAGCGGCGGGTCTGCCCGCCGCCGTGCAAGAAGACCACCGCCGGCGCTTCCGGGTCGCCCAGGCGGTCGGCCACGATGCGGGTGCCGCCGACGCCGTCGATGGTGAACGTTTCAGGCGCGATGGTCATCGTGTGATCCTAGATCGCGGGCGCATTAGCCTCTTGTCCGTAGCTCTTGCGTCAGTTCTCGGATTTCGCTGCGAAGCTCATCGACGTGGGCGGCGGTTGCCGCCTGAGTCGCGGTTTCCTCTTCGGATACGCGCTGGATGATCCACGACGCGAGGGACGCTGTAACGACGCCGACAAGGCCGATCCCGCCGACCATCAGCAGCACGGCGATAAATCGGCCGGTGTTGGTAACCGGGTAGACGTCGCCGTAGCCGACAGTGGTCACCGTTGTAATCGACCACCACAACGCCTTTCCGAAGGAGTTGATGGTGGCGCCCGGCTGGTATCGCTCCTTATCGAATACGGCCAGCGATGATGTGTAGACCAAAAGGAGGACACCGGAGACGGTGTAGATGACGATGCGGCCGCGAAACGCATCCCCGACTGCCCTCTGCAGCACCTCGACCAGAACAACCAGGCGCAGCAAGCGAAGTGGTCGCACCAATGGCAGCGCGACAATCGCAAGGTCGAATAGGTGCCGGAAGAACCACCGCGACCGGTCGGAGGCGAGGCAAAGCCGGGCAACGTAATCCAGGATGAACACACCCCAGATGATCCAGGTGACCACCCAGAGAAGATGCGCTTCATGCCCGTGGGGTCGGACCAGCACCAGCACGGAGTACACGCCCAAGAATACGAGGGCGGCTACGGCGAGCGGCCATTCGGCACGCCGCTCCCATCGCTGCAGATTGGTTTGGGTGTTCATGCCGCGAAGTATCGCCGTTGCGATGCGCGCTCGTTGCTAGATCTAAGAAATCTCGCCCAGCGGGTTGGAGCGCTCCAGCATGCCAAAGGTCTCCTCGCCGTCCCAGCGATAGCGCACACCGGCCCGATGCAAGGCGGGAAAGCTCGGCATCTCCTGCTTGAGCGCCTGACTGGAGAACATCGTGTCGTCGTGATAGATGTCGTGGGTGGACAGAATCGTCTCGCCGGCGATATGCACTGTCCCGCTTGGTATTCCAATACCAGAGAAACGTCTTCGCCGACCGTCTGCAGCCGGGTGAGCCACGGCGCCTCGACAACGCGTGCGGGTAGCAGGCCGCCACTGGAGGTGGTGCCGTCGAATACGTAACCCTCGTTGAAGGTTGGCTCGCCGTCCGGGCGCGGCGGATAGGCGATATAGCCGAAGGCGCGTCCACAGTAAGCCCTCCGGAACCGCCAATGCTCAGCGCCTGACTCAGGCTGGGCTGGCCGGGGCCGAGAAACCGCTGGTGGCGTATCCTGTCTCGTGAGCAGTTTCGTTGTGAGCGGCCGACCACCGCTATCGGGGCCAATGTGATTCCTCCGACGCCCCGCACCCGCGGGGGGTTGATGCCGAATGAAGGGTCCGCCTGTGGGATGCACCGCCCTAGCCATGGCCCCGCGGCCCCGGCTCCGCCACCTCCGATGACGTATCCATTTGGCGGTCTACGCCGGGCCACTCCCGTACGGATATCAGTGGCTCGCGAGCTCGGCCGTGAGATCGACGGCGCGTGGTGGCCACGGGTAGACCGCATCACCGCCGAATTGCCCAACCTGGTTGCGACCCTGACCCCCCTGCTCGGCGACATCACCTCCATCAACGTCAACTGGCCGCCGCTGCAACGACCACCCGACTTCAACTGGCCCGGGTGGGAAGCCAAGCCCCAGCACGTGATGACCGTCAACGGCGTGGATGCTTGTGCCAACCTGCTGGTCATCCCGTACGCGACCCACAGCGGGCTCGCTTTGATGGTGCTGCGCTGCGCCGCCAATCTGCACATCGACGCCGCCGACCGCGACAAACCCGCATTTTTGACCGCTGGTTCGATCCTGCGGGCCGCCGAACGACAACGCAGCGCGTGAATTGCTGCAGAGCCGGCAGTCGGGGAGGTACCGTAATTCACGGTTGACACTCCAGCCTCCCGGAAACGTCACGGCGGCGATCCCGTTTCCCCGCCGAAAGGGCTCTAGCTCCGACGTAAGCCGACAGTTCGGGTTGTGCTTTCGGACGTCGGAGGCCCCCTTTGGGTGCAAGTTCAGCGGTGATTGGCGTGCCTAACGGCTCGGCGGTGGTCGAGTCTGTACAGTCGGTGGGTCTGACACCATCTGGGGTGTACAAGAGGGGGTCACGCTCTTTCGCGGTCGTGCCTCAGCGGCTCCGTCGATTCCGATACAACCTCAATTCGACCAACACACGCCGTGCCGTCGCGCCGGAGCCAGGGGGATTGTGGTGAGCCGTTTCACCGAGACCATGTACGACAACGCCCACAGCAGTTCCAAGGGCATGATCACTGGGGAGCCGAACGCCCCGGTCCGACATACCTGGCGTCAGGTGCACGAGCGTGCCCGCCGCGTTGCGGGCGGTCTGGCCGCCGCCGGTGTGGGCCACGGCGACGCGGTCGCAGTGCTGGCCGGGGAGCCTGTCGAGATCGCCCCGACCGCGCAAGGTATCTGGATGCGCGGCAGCAGCCTCACGATGCTGCACCAGCCCACGCCGCGCACCGACCTGCAACGCTGGGCCGAGGAGACGACGGCCGTCATCAAGATGATCGACGCTGCGGCGGTGGTGGTCTCCGACCCGTTCATGGCGGCCGCACCGCTGCTGTCCCAACTGGGAATGCCGGTGCTGACGATCGACAAGTTACTCGACAGCCGCTCGATCGACCCGGTCGACACCGACGACACCGACGTGGCGCTACTGCAATTGACATCCGGTTCGACCGGATCCCCCAAGGCCGTCCAGATCAGTCATCGCAACGTGGTCTCGAATGCCGAGGCGATGTTCGTCGGCGCAGACGTCGACGTTGAATCCGACGTGATCGTGAGCTGGCTGCCGTGCTTCCACGACATGGGCATGACCGGCTACTTAACCGTCCCAATGTATTTCGGCGTCGAGCTGGTCAAGGTCACGCCGATGGACTTCCTGCGGGATGCCCTGCTGTGGGCAAAGCTCATCGACAAATATCGGGGCACCATGACAGCGGCGCCCAACTTCGCCTACACGATGTTCGCCAAGCGCCTGCGCAGGCAGGCTCAGCCCGGCCAGTTCGACCTATCCACGCTGCGGTGGGCGCTCTCCGGCGCCGAACAAGTCGAGCCGGCCGATGTCGAGGACCTGTGCGAGGCCGGCGCGCCGTTCGGGCTGCGCCCGGAGGCGATCGTGCCCGCCTACGGCATGGCCGAGACAACGGTGGCCGTGTCGTTTACCGACTGTGGCCGAGGCTTGACGGTCGACGAGATCGATGCCGATCTGCTCGCCTTGTTGCACCGAGCCATCCCGGCATCCAGGGGTAAAACCCGGCGACTGGCCTCGCTCGGTCGTCCGCTGAAGGGGCTGGAGGCCCGGATAGTCGACCAGGACGGCGGCGTGCTGCCGACCCGCGGTGTCGGCGTCATTCAGGTGCGCGGCGAACCGGTCACGCTGGGATACACGACGGCTGCCGGTTTCATCGCCGCGCAGGATCGGGAGGGTTGGTACGACACCGGCGATTTGGGCTATTTCACCGAAACCGGCAACGTGGTGGTGTGCGGTCGGGTGAAAGACGTGATCATCATGGCCGGGCGCAACATTTATCCGGCGGACATCGAACGTGCCGCTTCCCGCGTGCACGGGGTCCGGCCCGGCTGCGCCGTTGCGGTGCGCCTGCATGCCGGGCATCCACGCGAAACATTCGCGGTCGCCGTGGAATCCAACGTCTGGGAGAGCCCGGCCGAGGTGCGCCGCGTCGAGCGCCAGGTGGCCCATGAGGTCGTCGCGGAGGTCGATGTGCGGCCCCGCAACGTGGTCGTGCTCGAGCCGGGAATGATCCCGAAGACGCCGTCAGGAAAACTGCGGCGCGCCCACGCGTTGGCGCTGGTCACCTAGATCAGCGGTACATTGGGTTGGCACCATGACCGATTACGATGCTCAGCCCGGTCGCGAACCGCCAGAACAGGCGGAGCTGTCCACCTCCCAACGGGAAGCGGACGAAGTTGACTTGCATGCCGGGCTGCGCGGGCTGGCCGGGATGGTGGCCGGCGCCCGGGGCGTGTCCGAGCTGCTGGGCGAGGTCGCCGAGTTCGCGGCCCATGCCATTCCCGGGGTCGACGGTGCCGGAGTCGGGTTGATCGACGGGGGTTATGGCAAACCGACACCCCATAAGGCTGCCGCCACAGCGGAATTCGTCCACGAGATCGACGCTATCCAGTACGACAAGTTGCATGAGGGGCCATGCATCACGTCTATGGAGTCGCGGCGGGCTACCGTCAGTGGATCGCTGGGGAGCGACAGCCGTTGGCCGCACTTCGGTGGCCGAGTGGCGAGGATGGGCGTACATTCCGCCCTGTCGCTACCGCTGATGCTTGGCGATCATGTGATCGGCGCGATCAACTGCTATGCGACCAGCCACGACGCTTTCGGGCAGCACGCCGTGCAGTTGGGTTCGCAATTCGCCGGGCCGGCGGCGGTGTCGATCTACAACGCGCAACTGCTGGTCGCAGCTCACGAGCGCACGGAACAAATGCAGCAGGCGTTGGAAAGCCGAGCAGTGATCGATCAGGCGATCGGCATCATCCGGAGTCGGACTGGTGCCAGCGCGGAGTGGGCCTTCGGGCGGCTCGTCCGGATGAGTCAAACCGAGAACACCAAGCTGTATGTGATCGCGGAGCGACTAGTCGCCGAGGCCGTGCGGCGCGCCCAGGCCCGGCGAACTCAGCCGTGAGTCAGTTCGGTCATCCTTTCCAGCAGCGCCGGACGGGAACTCGGTTCCCCCATCAACTGCCGTGCAACCTCGGTCAGGTGCTCGCCGTGGGTACGGGCGTACCTGCGCAGCAACGAAAACGCCTCGTCGACGGAAACATCGAGGTGTGCGCGCAGGAAGCCCTTGGCCTGCTCGACGACGATGCGGTGGGTCAGCGCAGAGCGCAGCTGCGGTATCACCGTCGAGGGCGTCGGCGGGTGTTCCTGCAGGATCGCCACGCACGCGATATGCGCCAGTGTCTGCGCGACCAGCAGATCTGACTCAGTGAGTTCGCCGGGCCGGCTACCGAACAGGCCTAGGGAGCCCAAAACAAGGCCGGCGGCGCGCATGGGCACCGCGTGCACGGACGCGACTCCCGCCTCCAGCGCGGCCGGAACGAACCGCGGCCAACGCGATTTTGCGGCGCGCAGATCTGCCACCGAGACCGGGTGCCCGGTGGCATAGCACTCCAAGCAGGGCCCCTCGTCGGCTTGTAATTGGAAGAGTTCCAGTTCGTGGGTCTGCTCGGAGGTCGCGGCCAGCAAGCGGAGTTGGCCCATCGGGTTGGCGAGCAGAAATCCCGCCGCCGCGATATCCAACAGGTCGGCGCAGCGCTCGGTGAGCTCGGTGAGTAGGTCGAAGACGTCGAAGTCGTCGAGCAGGTTGTCGACGAGCGATACGACCGCGTCCAGTACACGAGTTTCACGAGGAGTATCGGTCACGTTGCCTCCTTTTCGGACTGCATTAGTCGGCCTCCAGATTCAGTCGCCGGTCGAGAATGTCGCGGGCGACGTCGGTGGCGCTGCGGTTGGTTGCGTAGGCGTGGGCGCGGAGGCGGACCAGCGCCTCGGCGGGTTCGACCCCGAGTTGCGCGACGAGCATGCCGGTAGCCTGGCTGACCTCCGTGCGGCTCAGTGCGTTCAATTCGGCCCAGGCGCTGCTGTCCGGGTCATTGACGGCGGCCTGCAGGTCGGAGTCCATGAGGTCAAGCAGGGGCATGCCGGCCAGCTCGGCGGCGACGACAGCGCCGGCCAGGTAGTCACCGGGTAGCTCGCCGGGTTGCGCGCGGAAAAGGTCCAGGGCGCCGACGTATTCACCGGCCACCATGACCGGAATTGCGAATATGCCCCGGATCTCGTGGTCGAGCATGGCGGGGCCATACGCAGGCCATCGACCGTCGTTGGCGTTGGCCAGGTCGGCGATGAGGACAGGGCCCCGCGACGCAACGGAGTCCAAGCACGGGCCCTCGCCGAGGGTGAACTGGAGTTCGTCATACACGCGCGCGGCCACGCCGCTGGAACCCAATGTTCCGCTGGTGCCCCCCGCAAAGACCAGTGAAATGGCCGC
>NZ_DATMLH010000322.1:0-6413 GCF_035570115.1 Mycobacterium sp. | reverse complement strand
CATCGCATTGCGCCCGGCGCCGTGGGTCTGGAGTCCGAGCCGGTGATCGGGCCGTCCGCGGAGATCGAGCGGTGGTGTCGCACGCTGGATACCGTCGATTCCGCGCTGGCGCCGGGGTGGCGGGAAGTCGCTGCCGCCCTGACATCCAGCACGCCGCCGGCCTTGCCGCCCGCTTTGGTGCACGGCGACTTTCGGCTGGGCAACCTGCTGGCAGTCGATGACCGCATCACCGCCGTCATCGATTGGGAAATCTGGTCGGTCGGTGACCCGCGTGTCGACGCGGGATGGTTCTTGATCAATTGCGACCCAAGGACCTACCAACGTCCCACCCGATACATTGACGCGACGCCGCCTGTGTCGGAGCTGGCGGCGCTCTACCGCGAAGAGCTGGGAAGTGAAGTGCCGGAACTAGATTGGTTCCAAGCTCTGGCCTGCTTCAAGTCGACGGCCACATGGTCACTGATCGTCAAGCACAATCGACGGCGCCAATTACCGGATCCAGACCTAGAGGCGATGGCGCCGACATTGCCGCAGTTGCTCTCGCGAGCCGGCGAGTTGCTCGGTTAGCCACGCGGAACGCCGGCAAGCTTGTCGGCGAACTTGGCTTCCGCGGCCTCGCGTAGCCGCAGCAAGTGCTCAGTTGGGAACATGTCGGGCGCAGGCTTGTGCTCCTTGAGCAGTAGCCGCGCCAAGGTGACCTTGTGCACTTCGGTCGGCCCGTCGGCCAGGCCCAGAACGAAGGACTCCACCAGGTGCTGGACGAACGGCATCTCGTGTGTGACGCCAAGCGATCCGTGTAGCTGCAGCGCACGGGCCGACACATCGTGCAATACCTTCTGCATCATCGCCTTGACCGCCGAGATGTCGGCACGAACGGCCTTGTAGTCGTTGTGCTGGTCGATCTTCCATGCTGTCTGCAAGGTCAGCAGCCGGAACGCTTCGATCTCCATCCACGAGTCGGCGACCATCTGTTGGACCAGCTGCTTGTCGCCCAGCATGTCGCCTTGCGTATAGCGGGATACCGCACGCTCGCAAAGCATGTCGAATATCCGCCGGACCAAGCCGACCGTGCGCATCGCGTGGTGAATGCGGCCACCGCCGAGTCGAGTCTGGGCGACCACGAACGCGCCGCCCCGCGGCCCGAGCATGTGATCGTCCGGGACCCGGACATTCTCATACCGGACGTAACCTTCGCGTCCTCCGCCGCCAAGGGCTTGGTAGCCAAGGCCGACGTCGCGTAAAACGTTGATGCCAGGCGTCTCAGCGGGCACGACGAACATCGAATGACGTTGGTAGGGCGGGGCATCGGGATCGGTCACGGCCATCACAATTAAGAACGATGCGATGGATGCGAACGACGAAAACCACTTGTCACCGTTGATCACCCAATGATCGCCGTCCTGCATCGCGGTTGTGGTGAAGACTTTCGGGTCCGCGCCGCCCTGTGGCTCGGTCATCGAGAAGCACGACACGATCCGGTTGTCCAGCAGCGGCTCCAGATAACGCTGCTTGAGTTCCGGAGTGCCGTAGTGGGCCAGGATTTCGCTGTTACCGGAATCCGGAGCCTGCGAGCCGAAGACGATCGGCGCACATTCCGACCGGCCGAGGATCTCGTTGAGCAACGCCAGTTTCACCTGGCCGTGTCCGGGCCCGCCCAGATGAGGACCCAGATGGGTAGCCCACAGCCCGCGTTCCTTGACGATCTGCTGCAGCGGAGGGATCAGCGCCTGGCGCACCGGGTCATTGAGATCGTGAGACTCTTTGACAATCAGATCGATTGGTTCACACTCCGAGCGCACAAACTCGTCAACCCAGGTGAGCTGCGCGGCCCATTCGGGGTCAGTGGAGAAATCCCAGGCCACCGTTCATCCTTTCGCTACTCAATCATTGGTCACGAAGACCAGGTCTGCCTGCGGGCTGCCGCTTCCTCGGTGGCGTGGCTGAGCACCTGGTTGCGGTTCTCGAGCTCGAGGGCCGGCCCCAGCCCTGCGGCATCGGTGTTGACCTGCAGCGCTCGCTTGGTCAGTCGCACGCCCAGTGGTGCGAGCTCTGCTACGCGAATGGCTATTTCGAGTGCATGCTGAGATAGCTCTGCGGGATCCACCAGTTCGCTCACCAGACCACGACGGTCGGCCTCCTCGGCGGAGACCATCCGGCCGGTCAGCGTCCAGTCGGCGGCCACAGTGGCACCGACAATGCGCGGCAAGAAGTAGCTCATTCCCATCTCGGCTCCGGACAGGCCAAGCAGGATCGCCGCATTACCGAATGTTGCTGCGGTCGAGCAGATCCTGATGTCCGCCGCCAGGCACAGTGCCAAGCCCGCGCCGACACAGGGACCGTTGACCGCAGCGATCACCGGCTGCGGCATGTCGCGAATCGCCTGCGGCAGTGCGGCCATGCTTTCCTGGAAGCGCAGGCGGTCTATGGCCGGATCTGTCGCCTCCGGTATCGCCGGGCCGAAGTCACGCATGTCGATGCCGGAGCAAAACCCGCGCCCCGCGCCGGTGAGCACGACGGCGTTGACCGATGTGTCCGCGGCCAGTGCGGCCAAAGTTTCCTTGAGCTCGTCGACCATGACCTCGTTGATCGCGTTGAGTCGCTCGGGTCGGTTGAGCTGCAACAGCACCACGCCGGCGTGCGGTTTCTGTACGCTCAACGTCTCGGTCACCGTCAATCGAGCTCCCTCCGTTCCGAGCCCTGAGACGCTCATTCGCTGACGAAGAGAATGCTATTCTTCGGCCGCGTGGCCACGCAATGCGGGTGGGCGGTGGATGCTGAATACCATGGCGAGCAACACCGAGCGTTACCGCGCCGCGCGTGACCAAGTCCTCGCCATGGTCGACGACGACCGGCTCGCCGCCACCTTCTCGTGGCCGCATCTGGTCGGCGCCTTCAACTGGGCCACCGACTGGTTCGACGTCATCGCCCGAGGCAACGACCGCACCGCGCTGCGGATTGTCGAGGAAGACGGCAGCGAGCAGAGCGTCAGCTTCGCCGCGATGGCCGACCGGTCCGATCGGGTGGCGGCGTGGCTGGAGCAACTCGGTATCGGCAAGGGGGACCGCGTCGTCCTGATGCTGGGCAACCAGATTGAGCTCTGGGAATCCACCCTCGCCGTCACCAAGCTCGGGGCGGTGGTGATGCCGGCCACCGGTGCACTCGGACCGAGCGACCTTGCCGACCGCATCGTCCGCGGTGGGGTGCGGGCCGTGATCGCCAACGCCGCTGATACCGCCAAGTTCGACGATGTCGGCGGCGACTACCACCGCGTCGTGGTGGGCACCGGCGATGCGGGTTGGCATCGCTACGCCGACGCCGCCGATGTCGTCGGGGCCAAGCCGTTCACCGCGCGAACCACGGTGGACGATCAGATGCTGATCTACTTCACCTCCGGCACGACGAGCAAGCCCAAGCTGGTGGCGCACTCTCAGATCAGCTACCCGGTCGGGCATCTGTCGACGATGGCGTGGATCGGGGTGCGACCGGGTGACGTGCACTTGGCGATCAGCTCACCGGGCTGGGCCAAGCATGCCTGGAGTTGTGTCTTCGCCCCGTGGATCGCCGAGGCGACAATCTTGGTGTACAACTACCGGCGATTGGATGCCGCCGCGCTGCTGAATCACCTCCGTCATGCCGGGGTGACGACGTTCTGCGCGCCACCGACGCTGTGGCGCATGCTCATTCAAGCGGACCTGGGCACCAGGCCCGTTGCGCTGCGCGAGATCGTGGCCGCCGGTGAGCCGCTCAATCCCGACGTCATCGCACAGGTCGAACGCGCGTGGGGGCTGACCATTCGCGACGGCTATGGGCAGACCGAGACCACGCTGTTGGTCGGCAATCTGCCGGGCCGTCCGGTGCAGCCCGGCTCGATGGGCCGCCCGCTGCCCGGCGTACCCGTGGTGCTCGTCGACCCGGTCAGCGGGAAGCCCGGCGACGAGGGTGAGATTTGCCTCGACCTGGGCGCCAAGCCGGTCAACCTGATGACCGGCTACCTCCAGGATCCGGAACGCAACGCCGCCGCGATGGCCGGCGGTTACTACCACACTGGCGACATCGCGCGTCGCGACGCCGACGGGTCGATCACCTATGTCGGCCGCACCGACGACGTGTTCAAGTCGTCGGGCTACAAGGTATCGCCGTTCGAGTTGGAAAGCGTGCTCATCGAGCATCCGGCGATCGTGGAAGCCGCCGTTGTGCCGCAGCCCGACGACACCCGGCTGGCGATCCCCAAGGCCTACGTTGCGCTGGCCGCCGGCTGGCCGGCGAATGCCGAGACGGCCAGGACGATCATGGAGTTCGTGCGCGACCGGGTGGCGCCGCATCTGAGGGTGCGGCGGGTTGAGTTCTACGAACTGCCGAAGACGATCTCGGGAAAGATCCGCCGAGTGGACCTACGCCGTCGTGAAGAGCGTACACACGTGGCCGGCACACCGGATTCGGCGGAGTACCGATACGAAGACCTGGTGGGCTGAGCGCTGAAATCCTATGACACGGGGCCGATCAGCACGCCGATCCTCGAGGAGACGATCGGGGAGAACTTCGAGCGGACGGCCGCGGCCAACCCGGACGGCGAGGCGCTGGTCGACGTCGCACAGGACCGGCGGTGGACCTACGCCGAACTCAACGCCGAGATCGATCTGACTGCAAGGGGTTTGATGTCGCTGGGCGTGCAGCACGGCGATCGCGTCGGCGTCTGGTCGCCGAACTGTGCCGAGTGGATCATCGTGCAGTACGCCACGGCGAAGATCGGCGCCATTCTGGTCAACATCAATCCTGCCTACCGCACACACGAGCTCGGTTATGCCCTGAAGCAGTCCGGGGTTCGAACGCTTCTCGCAGCGACATCATTCAAGACTTCGGATTACCGATCGATGGTGGACGAGGTACGTCCGAACGCCAACGAGCTGCGCGAGGTCGTTTTCATCGGTACCCGCGACTGGACAGACCTGCGTGACCGCGCCGAGCGGGTGTCGGTGGCCGCGCTGCGATCCCGGATGGCCGCCCTGGACAACCGCGAGCCGACCAACATCCAATACACCTCGGGTACAACGGGTTTCCCGAAGGGCGCGACGCTGTCGCATCGCAACATCCTCAACAACGGCTTCTTCGCCACCGAGCTGCTCAACCTGGGCCCCGGCGATCGGATGTGCATCCCGGTGCCGTTCTATCACTGCTTCGGGATGGTGCTGGGCAACCTCGGCTGCACCACCCACGGCGCCACGATAATCGTCCCGGCCCCGGGGTTTGATGCCGCATGCACCCTGGCTGCCGTCCAAGCCGAACGGTGCACCGCACTGTACGGCGTGCCGACCATGTTCATCGCCCTGCTCGGTCATCCTGACTTCGAGGGCACCGACCTGACGTCGCTGCGGACCGGCCTCATGGCCGGATCGGTGTGCCCGGTCGAGGTCATGAAACGCTGTGTGGCCGAGATGAATATGACCCAAGTGGCGATCGCCTACGGTATGACCGAGACGTCGCCGGTCTCCTGCCAGACGCTGATCGATGACGACCTGGAGCGGCGAACCGCGTCCATCGGGCGGGCGCATCCCCATGTGGAGATCAAGATCGTCGACCCTGACACCGGCGACATCGTCGAGCGCGGTCAGCCCGGGGAGTTCTGCACCCGTGGCTATTCGGTGATGCTGGGCTACTGGCGTGACGAGGCCAACACCCGCGAGGTGATCGACGCCGACGGGTGGATGCACAGCGGCGATCTCGCGGTGATGCGCGACGACGGCTACTGCAACATCGTGGGCCGCCGCAGCGACATGATCATCCGCGGTGGCGAAAACGTCTATCCGCGCGAGATCGAAGAATTCCTCACCACCCATCCCGACATCGAGGACGCGCAGGTCGTCGGCGTCCCGGACGCCCAATACGGCGAAGAGATCTGTGCATGGCTCCGGATGAAGCCGGGACGGCGAGCACTCGATGCGGACGCGGTGCGCGCTTTCGCCACCGGAAAGGTGGCGCACTACAAGATCCCGCGCTACGTGCACGTCGTCGACGAGTTTCCGATGACGGTGACCGGCAAGGTTCGCAAAGTCGACATGCGTGCCGAAAGTGCAGAGATGTTCGGGCCCAGCGAGTGAGTCGGCGTTCGATGGGCCAAACGGTCGCCTTGCCGATCTATTCAGCAAGGCGACCGTCTTGGTTCAGTTGCAACCTAGGTCCCGTGGTCCGCTCGAGGCACGACTCAGATGCAGAGCCCCAACGGACACAGAGGCGGCGGGCCACCCCACCCGGCAAAGCCGGGGCCGCCCCAACCACGACCGCCCCAACCGGGGCCGCCCCAGCCACGACCGCCCCAACCGGGTCCGCCCCAGCCGCGTCCACCGGGTCCGCCCCAGCCGCGTCCACCGGGTCCGCCCCAGCCGCGTCCGCCCCAGCCGCGTCCACCGGGTCCGCCC
>NZ_DATMLH010000321.1:0-6156 GCF_035570115.1 Mycobacterium sp. | reverse complement strand
GCATCCCCCACAAATTCATGGCCTCATCTTGCGTCGGATCAGGGGCGAGGATGTATCTGTCGCGGTGGCTGGTGTCGTCGCGACGGGGGATTGCACCGTGGCTGCCGGCGAGCTTCTGCCACAAGGCGTCGCTGGGATGTGGCAGCCACAGGTGCATGTCGTGATGAGTGGACAAGCTTGCAGCAGCTCGATGTCGGTGCAGCGAGGCGGGTGTGCCCAAACAATGACAGTCGTGCGGGCAGGTCGGCCGGCGCTTCGCACAGGTTCGATCCTGTACCTCCCACCGAGGTCAGCGGGGGTCTGCGGAGGCCCTGGGTCGCGCGGGGGGCACTGCGGCCAGCAGGGCACGGGTGTAGTCCTGTTCAGGCGCCGCGAAGAGTTCCGCGGCGGGCCGGTATTCAACGACGGCGCCCACCCGCATGACCATGACGTCGTGGCTCATCCGTCGCACCACGGCGAGATTGTGTGTGATGAACAAGTAGGTGAGATTGTGGTCGAGCTGCAATTGTGAAAGCAGATCCAAGATGTTCGCCTGCGCCGAAACATCAAGCGAGGCAGTCGATTCGTCGAGGATGAGCAATTCCGGTTGCACCGCGAGTGCTCGTGCGATGCTCACACGTTGGCGTTGGCCGCCAGAAAGCTCATGAGGATATCGCGACGCGAAATCGGCTGGCAGACCGACCAGCCCGAGTAGCTCTGCCACGCGCTCTCGCCGTTGGCGTTTCCCCTTCGCGAGCTGATGAACGTAGAGCGGTTCGGCGACGGCAGCCCCGACTCGCGCGCGTGGGTCGAGCGACGCGAACGGGTCTTGCATCACCAGGCTGATACGTCTGCGCAGCGCCCTCTCGTCGGCGCGCCGGACGGTGAACACGTCGGTGCCGGCCAGCGACGCGGAGCCGGCGTGGGGCTTGACCAGGCCGGTCAGCGCCGCCGCGACCGTCGATTTTCCCGAGCTCGATTCGCCCACCAGGCCCAGCGTCGTTGCGCGTCGGATCTCAAACGACAGATCTCTGACGGCATGGACGACCGTGCTGCCGACCGGCCCGGTAACCGAATACCGCACGTCGAGTCCGCTGACCTTCAGCAGCACCGGCGCGTCCTCATGAGGCGGAGCAACATCGCCGTCGATGCGCGGACTCGCCTCGAGCAGCTCACGAGTGTAGGGGTGCTGCGGGCGATCGAACACATCGAGAACCGGTGCCTGCTCCACCGCTTCGCCGTTGTGCAGCACCGTCACGCTATCGGCAACCTGACCGATCACCCCCAGGTCATGGCTCACCCAAACCACCGCGGCCCCGAAGTCGCGCTGTAGCTGCCTGACCAGCTCGATGATCTGAGCTTGCGTCGTCACGTCCAGCGCCGTCGTCGGCTCGTCGGCGATCAGTAGTTCCGGGTCGCACGCCAACGCGATCGCGATCATGACCCGTTGTCGCTGTCCACCGGAAAGCTGATGCGGGTAGTTGTTCACGCGGTCCGCGGGGTCGGGCAAACCGACTGCATCCAGCAGCTCCAGCGCCCGTGCCCGCGCTGACCGTCGGGTGAGTCCGCGGTGGGCTTCGAGCGACTCGGAGATCTGTCGCTCCAACGTGAGCAGTGGGTTCAATGATGTCCCCGGATCCTGGAACACGAACCCGATCCGGCCGCCGTGGACAGTGCGAAGCACGCGCCCCGACGCACCCACGAGTTGGACAGGCGCAGAACCGGCTTCGCCCATAAGCACACTCGATCCGGTCACCTCGGCTCCGGGAGCATCCAGCAAGCCGGTCGCGGCCAGCACGGTCATCGACTTTCCCGATCCGGACTCGCCGACGATGCCGAGGGTCTGCCCGTGCTTCACTTCGAGAGAGATGCCGCGCAGGATCTCGCGTGCGCCGATACGGACTCGCAGATCGCGGGTGGAGAGTGCTACTTTCCTCATCGCTTCCTTCGTGCGTCGAGCAGTGTGCGCTGCTTCGGGTCGAGTACGTCGCGTAGTCCGTCGCCCAGCAAGTTGAACGCCAGCGCTGTCACGAATATCGCCAATCCGGGGAACACGCTCATCCACCACGCCAGATGCACGAAGCCTTGCGCGTCGAAAAGCATCCGCCCCCAGGACGGCTCGGGCGGCTGGAGGCCGAGCCCCAAAAACGACAACGCCGCCTCCGACAGGATCGCGAACGCCAGCGACAGCGAGGTCTGCACAATCACGGGACTGGCGATGTTCGGCAGGATGTGACGCCGGAGGATGAGAACGTTTCCCGTTCCGAGCGTGCGCGAGACCGCCACGAATGGTTCGATGCGCACGCTCAGCGTGCTGGCGCGTGCCACCCTGGCGAATATCGGCGTGTAGACGATTCCGATCGCAAGGATGGTGGTCGTCGAGCCTGGGCTGAGCACCGCCACGATGGCCAGGGCGAGCAAGAGCACCGGGAACGCGAACATGACGTCGATGACGCGCATCACCACCGTGTCGAGCCAACCTCCCCGATAACCGGCGACAGCGCCGAGCGTCACACCCACGAAGAAGGCGAACGTCACGCTGGCCGCCGCGACCTCGAGCGAGGCGTGCGCCCCAACCAGAACTCGCGAGAAGATGTCGCGGCCGAGTTCGTCAGTGCCGAAAAGGTGTGCGCCGCTGGGCGGTTGCAGCGCGTTCGGCACATCGATCTTGTTGACGCCGTACGGCGCGATCCTGTCGGCGGTGAGCGCGGCCAGGACAATGACAGCGAGAATGACCGCGCTGATCAGGGTCAGCGGGTTGCGCAGCGCCAGCCGCCACGACGCGCGCCGGTCGTAGGTGTCGACGGTCATGACAGCCGGATCCTCGGGTCAGCAACCGAATAGAGTACGTCGACGATCAGGTTGATGAGGAGAAACAGCGTGGCGATGAGTAGCACCGCACCCTGGATCAGTGAGTAATCCCTGGCTGCCACTGCGGTATAGACCAGCCGGCCCAGGCCCGGCCAGGCGAAAACCACCTCGACGACGATGACGCCACCGAGGATCGTCGCGAGCTGGATCCCGGTGATCGTCAACACTGGGATCAGCGCGTTGCGCAGGATGTGCCGAATTGTCACCACCCTGGGTGGCAACCCTTTCGACCGCGCTGTGTGCACATAGCCCATCGAGGCGACGTCGAGCACGGCGGAGCGGATGTAGCGAGTCATGATCGCCGCAGCGACGAGCCCGACGGTGGAGCCAGGCAGGGTGACATGGCGGAGCCACCCCGTCGGGTCTCCGATCAGCGGCGCATAACCCGAGGTGGGCAGCCAGCGCAGCGTCGTCGCGAACAGCTCGATGAGCAGGATGCCCATCCAGAAGTCGGGGATGGAAACGCCGAACTGGGTCGCGACCCGCACGATCGCGTCCGAGGCCCGGCCCTGATGAAGTGCCGCCCAGGTCCCGGCAGGCACCGAGATCAGCAAAGCGATGACAATCGCAGCCGCCGCGAGCGACAGCGTGGCCGGCAGCCGGTCGAGCAGGGTCACCGTCACGGGTTCGCCATTGCGAAAGCTCACGCCGAGGTTGCCGCTCAGTGCTGAGCCGACGTAGCCGACGAACTGCTCGACGATCGGGCGGTCCAGCCCACTCGCCGACCTCAGCGCCCGGTAGGCCTCTGGGGAGTAGCGGGTGCCCAGCGCGATGCGGACCGGATCGCCCGGCACCAGATGCACCAAAGCGAAGACCACGACAAGCACCCCCAAAAGTACGACAAGGGAATACAGCAGCCTGCGCGCCAGGAAGCGAAAGACCCTCACTCAGTTCAACTTCGCTGTGCCGAATCGGACGGCCCCGTCGCGGCGCACGTCATATCCCGATAGACGTTTGTTCCAGGCCTGGATCACTGAAGGGTTGTACAAGTAGAGGTAGCTCACCTGGTCGGCGATGATCGTCGCGGCCTTCGTGTAATCGTCCAAGCGTTTCTCCCGGTTGGTTTCGACGCGGCCCGCATCGAGCAGGGCGTCGACTTGCGGGTTGGAGAATTTCTGGGCGTTGCTCTTGCCCCCGGTGTGGTGTTGCGCGTAGTAGAAGTCATTGGGATCGATGTTGCCGAGCCAGCCCATCATGAGCATGTCGAAGTGCCCGTTGTTCTGCTCGTCGAGCCAGGTGGCGAAGTCGACGGTGCGGATCTTCACCGTGATGCCAAGCGGCGCAAGGTTGTCCGTGACGATCTGGGCTGCCGTCACCGTCTCTGGATAGTCGCTCGTCGCCAGCAGATCCATTGTCAGGTCCTTTACCCCGGCCTGACCGAGCAGCGTTTTCGCGGTCTCCAGGTTGCGTGAGTAGCGCTGGTAGTCGACGTACCAGGGGTTACCTTTCGGGATCGCCAGCTGATTCGCTACCGCGGTGCCGTAACTGGTGGCCTGCACTATCGCCTGCCGGTCGATTCCGTAGGCGACCGCTTGGCGCACCCGCACGTCGTTCCACGGTTTGCGTGCCTCGTTCAGTGCTTGGTACCAGTAGTCGTTGCTCGGCGTCACCCCGAGTGTGATCGAGTCGTCGCCCCTCAGTTCATCGACGCGTTGAGTGGGAACGGAATCCGTCCAGTCGATTTCGCCGGCCTGCAGTGCAGACAGCGCGGTCGATGCTTCAGGGATGAAGCGGAATGTCACACCCGAGACCACCGGAGCAGGTCCCCAGTAGTTCTTGTTGGCGACCAGCGAGACGGAATCACCGCTTGTCGCACTCTTGAACGCGAACGGCCCGGTGCCGATCGGGTGGGTGGCAATGGCGCCGCTCTCGACGTTTTTCCGTTGCACGATGGCCATTCCCTTGAACCCGCCGATGTCGACCAGCAGATTGGGCGTGGGCTGCTTCACCCTGATCACGACGGTCGCGGGGTCAGGCGCGCTGATATCGGTGACGGCGTTGAAGCGGTAGGCGGGGGCGAGTTGTTGGTCGATGATGCGCCGGTATGAGTACACGACGTCGTTTGCCGAGAATGGGCTGCCGTCTTGGAATGTGACGCCGGTGCGGAGGTGGAAGGTCCAGGTGAGCTGGTCGTCGCTGATGTCCCAGGACTTGGCAAGTGCAGGGCGCATCTCGAGGTTTTCGTCCGGCTCGACGAGCGTGTCGAAGACGTTCTCGAGTATCTCGAACGAAAAGTGGGCGCTGGTCTTTTGCGGGTCAAGTTGGTCGGGCTCGCCCGCTATCGCCGCAACGAGGGTTCCCGATGCGGCGTCCCCCAGGTCCACCCGTTGACCGGTGGAACAGCCGCTGAGGATGACCACGACGACCACAGCGAGCACGAGCGCGTGTCGTCTCATTGGGGCTCCCGCGTCGGATTGGCAATGTCACCGTATAAGCCGCGGGCGCTCTTCCATTGCCGATCGGCACGTTCGGCCGATTTCCCGACGCCTAACTCACGCTAAGACGACGCGCAGTCGCTCCCAGCCGCGGAGGCTCACATCAAGGCCGCCGATTTCTTCGACGTCGCCCAGTTCCCGACCGCGACATTCGTATCCACCGCAGTGCGGGCCGACGGGGACGACTACGTGCTCGACGGCGATTTCACCCTCAAGGGCGTCACCAAGCCTGTCGCGTTGACGCTGGTGTTCAACGGCGTCAACCCCGGCATGGGACGCAGCGAAGTCGCCGGGTTCGACGCCTCGGTTGTGCTAAGCCGCAAGGACTTCGGAGCGGGCGCCGAGCTGCCACTCGACGGCGGTGGCACCATGGTGGGCGACAAGGTCACGATCACGCTGGCGCTCGAGGCCCTCAAGCAGGCCTGGCCAGAGGCGCGGACGGAAGGACGAGATGGAAACCTGGGATGCGATCCGTGCGCGGCGCAATGTCCGGCAGTACAGGCCCGAGCCGGTCTCAGAAGCCGACCTGGACCGTATCGCTGAGGCCGGCTGGCGGGCGCCGTCGGCGAAGAACCGTCAGGCATGGGACTTCGTCATCGTCACGGATAAGGCTCAGCTGCAGGAACTTTCGACGGTTTGGCAGGGCGCCGGTCACATCGCGGGGGCAGCGGCCGCCATCGCCTTCGTCCTGCCGGAACCGCCGAGTGAACGCCGCAAGGTGACCGACCAGTACGACGTCGGCCAGGCCACCATGGCGATGATGATCGCGGCCACCGACCTCGGCATCGGCACCGGGCATTCGTCGGTGGGGGATCAGGACAAAGCCCGCGCCATCCTGGGCGTCCCGGACGGCTATGAGGTGGCCTACCTG
>NZ_DATMLH010000320.1:0-10352 GCF_035570115.1 Mycobacterium sp. | reverse complement strand
CGAGAAGCTCGGCGGGGGCGTCGAATCCGTGCTCGCCGAAGCACTGGAAATCCTCGACGAGGACGAACGCCTCAACCGTGCCGCGTCCGCCCACGCCGCGGAAATCGTTCTCGCACAATGTGATCGCCGCCCACTGCGTCTGCTCACCCACTGCAACGCCGGTCACCTCGCCACCGTCGCCTGGGGCAGCGCGCTCGGCGTCGTCTGGCATCTTCACGACCGCGGACTGATCGAATCCGTCCTCGTCGACGAGACACGTCCAGTGCTTCAGGGTGCCCGGCTGACGGCGTGGGAGCTGGCGCAGGCGGGTGTGCCCTACCGGGTGCAGCCGGACGGCGCCGCGGCGGCGGCGATGGCGCGCGGACTCGTCGACTGCGTGCTCGTCGGCGCCGATCGGATCGCGGCCAACGGCGACGTCGCCAACAAGATCGGCACCTACGGCCTGGCGATCGCGGCACATCATCACAACGTGCCGCTCGTCGTGGTCGCGCCGTCGTCCACGGTCGACACATCGCTCGCCACCGGCGCCGAGATCGCGATCGAGGAACGCGCGCCCGACGAACTCAGGATGTTCACCGGCACCATGATCACGCCGCCGGACGCGGACGTTTTCAACCCGGCCTTCGACGTGACCCCGGCCGAGCTGATCACCGCCGTCGTCACCGAGCACGGCCGCTACCCGCCGCGCGGCGGCCAGCACTAAGGCATCCCGCCGTCCGCCCGCGTGTTAAGTAAGCGCACCCCTGCGTCGTTGGAATCCGTCGATGCATCATTTGAAACGTTTAGCCAGCACGCGGATGGGTATGTCTACCGCGCGACCTGTCGGCCTTCGCCTTCGCATCGCCTTCACCGGACGAACTACAGCCCCTGGTTCGATGATCACCTCCGGTTTCCCCAAATAGAACCCTCTTCAATGTCGCCCGGGAGGCGCAATGTTTGTTCATAACAAAAGTCTTCAGTTTGAGGTCCGAGTAACCGAGCCTGATCCACGTTTCGCGTCGCTGATGTTGGAGCAGTTCGGCGGCGCCAACGGCGAGCTCACCGCTGCCCTGCAGTACTTCACCCAGGCCTTCGCGCTGCGGGGGAAGAATCCCAAGATGTATGACCTGTTCATGGACATCGCCACCGAAGAACTCAGCCACCTCGAAATGGTGGGCTCGATGATCACGATGCTGCTTGACGGGCTCAACGACGACCTCAAGATAGCCAACCAGAAGTGCGACTGGATGCCGGCCGTGGCCACACCGGACGGTCGCGAACAAGCCATCCACCAGGTCGCGGTCAGCCCGTTGTTCTTGACTCTCAGTGGTGGTGGGCCGGACATCAAGGACTCGGCCGGCAACCCCTGGACGAGCACCTTCATAAACGCGAACGGCGACCCGGCCGTGGATCTGCGCAGCAACCTCGCCGCGGAGTCCCGGGCAAAAGTCGTCTACGAGTACCTCAAGCAATTCACCGACGATCCCAGCGTTCAGGATTCGTTGACATTCTTGATGACTCGCGAGGTCGCGCACTACCAGCAGTTCACCGCCGCCCTCAACGAACTTCCGGTGAACTTCCCTCCGGGCAAGCTTCCGGGAGACCCTCGATTCCAGAATGTCGCGTTCAACATGTCCAATGGCGAAGGATCAGTGCGTGGGCCCTGGAATGAAGGCCAAGGCCCGTGGCCGGAGGGCATGGAGTGGGAGTACATCGACAAGCCCGAAGAGCAGTGGCTGGGTACTGCCATTCGCCGAAACATAGGCGCCAAGCAGAATCCGACGGGTTCACCCGACGTCGAGGGTGAGAAGGCCTTCACTCACGAAGAGCACCGTCCCACAACGTAACTGATAAAGCATGATGGCCGGCGTCGATTGTATCGGCGCCGGCCATCTGCTGTGCCTTAGTGGATCTGGGGGTCCGGTGGGTTGTCGTCTGCGCGGCCGGTGAAGGCGTCGCGCACGTGATCGATTGTCGCAGCGATCATTCCCGTTGTCTTGAGCGCCGAGGGGGTCGGCGGAGTTCCGAGGTGCGGGCGGGTGGGCGCGATCTTTTTGGCGCGCTCGAGTTTTTCCCCGAGCTTGGTTAGCTCCTCACCGCTCGCGGCGGCTTCAAACCGTGGGAAAACGACATCTTGCTCGTAGGCGATGTGTTCGCGGCCGACCTTGACGAATTCCTGTAGAGCCTCATGGTATTCCGGTTCACCTGGCTTGCCGTCAGCGAGGCGCTGCAACAGCTGCTTGCCGTCCTGTTCCTGCTCGATCGCTTCGTCTGCGAGGGCGTCTCCGTCCTCGAGCGTCGCGCGTACGGCCGGCCAGAAGTGCTGTTCCTCAATGGCTTCGTGCTGCGACTCGGCGATGACAAGGTTGGTCACCATCGTTTCCAAGCCGCTGATTTGGGCGCCGGAGCCTGACGGAGCATCTTCGAGCACCTCGAGCATGCCCAAGACACTTTTGTGGTCCTGGCGAAGAAAAGTCAACGCGTCCATAATATTTCCTTTCATGAATTAGCTAGTCGGCCCCCGCCAGAATGAATTGCTGGCGGGGGCTGACGAAGAGTGGCGCAGGTATCAGATGCGTCCGCGGGTTGCTGTGGGTGCGGCGCCAACGCTGGCGTCGGCCTTGTTCCGGCGCTTTAGTCCCGCCAGTCCGAACAGCCCAAGGAGACCCAGTAGGCCCCACTTACCGGTGTCATCGCTATGTTGATCGGTGTTGCCATTGGTGTTGTCCGCCAACGTCGTTGTTGTTGACGATGGCGCGGACGTACCCTGAACGGCAGCGTCGGCAAGACCTGCCCCGCCGAACAGCAATGCCCCGGTGGCTGAAATTACCGCGATAGTCTTACGCATGATTACTCCTGGTTTCGGCGCGGAGCGCCAGATAGGTGCGAAGGGTGCAATTTGCGGGCCAGTGTGTTCTAGTCCCGACGAAGCGACGCGAATACAGAAACTTCAGCGTGCCCCTACGTAGTACCCAATGCGAGACCGCCGAAACGTTCACTTGCCGTGACGCGGGTGTCGATGACCCGCTGGGCGATGTCGGCGAGTTTCGTCTGACTGTCTTGGGATATCCGCCGCAGCATCTCAAAAGCGCGCACGTCGTCGACATCGTAAGTCGCCATGATGATGCCTTTGGCTTGACCGATACGGTCCCTGGTCAACAGCGCGGCCTGCAGCTGCTGTTCCTGACGCTGGGCCAAAATCGCAGTGGCGTGCGCGGCGACAACGCCCCCCGGTGGTCTCAGCGTCGGTGTCCCAGACATCGGTCCGGTGACTAAACACGTTCAGCGCACCTGCTTTGCGGTCTGCCGTGTACAGCTTCTGAGCATCCGAGTTCGACAACTGCCGGTGCGTACTGTGGCCCGGCCGAGCTGATCACCGTCGTCTCACCGAGCACGGCCGCTACCCGCCGTGCGGCGGCCAGGACTAAGTCATCCCGCCTTCCGGCCCAGCCCCCCGCCTAATGCGGGAAAAGGCTCAGCAGCGAAATCGCCATTGCCGCAACCTGATCGGGGAACGAAAAATGGTCGCCTCGCCAATCCATTTGGCAAGGCGACCATCTTTAACCAGTTGCATCGGCATTCTCGCCCCGTTGCGCCGGCCGGCTGCACTGGTTGGCACCTATATCTGTTGGCCTGCTGCAGGCAAACTCAAATGCATAAGCCGAGCAAGCAGGGCGGAGGCGGGCCACCCCAGCCAGGACCACCGCCCCATCCTGGGCCGCCCCAGCCGCGGCCACCGTGCCAGCCACCGCCGCCGCCGCGCCAGCCACCGCCACCACCGTGGAAGCCACCGCCGCGCCCGCCTCCCCAGCCAGCCAACTGTGCTTGGTGGACGACGCCTGGACCAGCCTCTGGGGTCGGAGCCGCGTTCGCGACGCCGGCCAGGCCGATGGCCGAAAAACCAATCGCACCGGCGATTGCGCCCGCACCAACAATCTTCTTCAGGATCATGGCGATCCCCTTCTGTGGTGGAAAACTCATGGCCGGAAAACTTGCCCGGTTGTACGTACTCGAAGTTAGATAGCGTTTCTATGAACTGGCTATGTCCGGGCCCTGCATCACGTATGCGGGTCTATCCGGCGGTCAACGCAGAGATTCGAGCACGGCTGAACTGAACGCGGCCGGTGATTCCAGATGCGGTACGTGGCCGGTGTTGGGCACACCCACGAAACGGGCGTTGGGCATCCGGGCCGCGAGCCCTTTGGCCATTTCGGCGATATTCCCTTTGGCCGCTTGGTCCTTGGGCGCAGTGTATTTCGCGCCCACATAGGTGCGGTCGGACAGGCCGCAGACGAATAACGTCTTGGTCGGTAACGAAGCGATGAAGTCCACGGCAGGCTCGTTGAGAAGCATGTCGGATGCCGCCGCGGAGCTTTGCACCCAGCGCTCGAACTCGGGTCCTGTCCCGACGGCCATGCGTACCGCGACGAAGGGCTCGATAAGCCGAGGCTCTTTGTTCACGAAATAGTGCGCCATGTATTGGCGGACCTGATCGACGGTCATGGAGCGCTCATCGTTCGCCCAGTCCTGATGCCGCACCTGCTGCATTAGCCCGATTCGGTAGTCTTCTAGTCCCATCGGGTTCTCCAGTACCAGCGTGTGCACCCGCTCAGGTAGCGCCCGCGCCATGTGCATGCCGACCAGCCCCCCGGTCGAATGCCCAACGAACACAAAAGAATCCACCTTCAGCTGATCTACCAGCGTGCGCAGGTGTGTCACTAACGAGGCCGCGGTCAACGTCGAGGGCTTGGTGGACTTACCCCAGCCGATCAGGTCCGGAACAATTACCCGGAACCCCTCGTGGCGCAACGCCTCGATAACTCCCGTCCAGTACGCGCCGAAGAAGTTTTTGCCGTGCACCAGCAGGATCGCGCCCTTCGACTGCGGGCTGTCGGGTAGCACGTCCATGTACGCCAGGCGCGCACGCGCCTCCCAGTCCGGGGCTTGGCGGTCGATCCAGCCCGCCTGGGCGACGTGTGTGACATCCAGATAGTGCACGGGGTGCGGATAGGGATAGCTCTCCAAGCCGATACCAAGGGTCTCGCCATCAGGCCGAGGGACCGCTGGTTCACCGTCGCCCGGCACTGTAGGCACGGGGTGACAGCCCGAAACGAGCAACCCACCCATCGCCATCGCCCCATTCAGCACGCGTCGCCGATTAACAATGATCGAGTCCACCACAGAACAATTCGAACACTCCGGTACTGATACAGCCATCCCGCTCGGCACGCGGTGACCTCTCACGGCCTGGAGGCGTGCCACTTGTGGAGCCCAGAACCCTTGAGTCGATGCGAGTGAGGTCACGGCTCGCGCTGGCCGGGAATCTTCTGCGGTGCCCTGTCAGCCACCGTCGCCGTCTTGGTTGTCGCCGCTGCGAGAACCCCCCGCTGCCGCACGAGCCGAATTCGGACCAAAGTCGCGACGACGTGCCTACGATTCGAAGCGCAACTAATTTACCCTTGCGTAGGAGTCGATAGCCATGAGCCTGACCACCGATCCCCGGGTGCCACTGCGTAGCCTGAACCGTTTCTTCATCGGCGGCGAATGGGTCAAACCCAGCTCGGATTCCACCATCGATGTCATCGATTCCAACACCGAGCAGCTGTACTTCAGCGTCCCGGAAGCTCAGGCTGCCGATATGGACATGGCGATCGGGGCGGCCCGTCATGCGTTCGATCGCGGACCATGGCCCCGGATGACGCATCAGGAGCGGGCGGGCTACCTGGCGGCGATCGCCGACCAACTCGATGCCCGCACCGCTGACTATGCGGAGATGTGGCCGCGGGAATCCGGCGTCGTCCACTCCGTGGCGGAGATGATGATCCCGGGCGACCCGGCAATGTACCGGTTCTACGCCAGCCTGGCCGACACCTACCCATTCGAGCAGCAGGTCACGCCCAGCCCGTCTCCGAATCCCGGCGGCGAGTTCGGGCTGCTGGTACGCGAACCGGTTGGCGTCGTCGGCGCGATCATCCCGTGGAACGGCCCGCTGAGCCTGATCACGATGAAGGTCGCACCCGCGCTGCTGGCCGGCTGCACCGTTGTGGTCAAGGTCTCCCCCGAGGCGCCCGGTGCCGGTTACCTGATGGCCGAGATCGCCGAGCAGGTGGGCCTGCCGGCTGGCGTGCTGAATGTGATCACCGCCGATCGCGAGGTCTCCGAGCTGATGGTCCGTGACCCGCGGGTGGACAAGATCGCGTTCACCGGTTCGACCGCTGCCGGGCGCAAGATCGGTGCGATCTGTGGTGGCCGCATCGCCCGCTTCACCCTCGAACTCGGCGGCAAGTCCGCCGCGGTCATCCTCGATGACGCCGACATCGGGCAAGCCGCGGCCACGCTGGCCGGCGCGGAGTGCCTGTTGTCCGGCCAGGTCTGCGCGTCCCTAACCCGGATCGTGGTGCCCCGCAACCGGCACGACGAGTTCGCCGACGCGCTGTCGGCCGCCTTCTCCTCGGTACAGGTGGGCGACCCGTTCGACGCGGCCACCCAGATGGGTCCCTTGGCCATGGAACGCCAGCGCGACCGGGTCGAGCACTACATCGCGAAGGGCATCGAGGAGGGGGCGAACCTCGTCACCGGCGGTGGTCGGCCCAAGCATCTCAAACGCGGGTACTACATCGAGCCGACGGTCTTCTCGGGGGTCGATAACAAGCACGTCATCGCGCAGGAAGAGATCTTCGGGCCGGTGTTGAGCGTCATCCCTGCCGACAGCGAGGAGCACGCGGTCGATATCGCCAACGACACCATCTACGGGCTCAACGCCTCGGTGTTCACGCCGGATATCGCCCGCGCCCGTGAGGTCGCCGGAAAGCTGCGCTCGGGCACCGTCGGCCACAACAATATGCGGCTGGACTTCGGTGTGGCGTTCGGCGGCTTCAAGCAGTCCGGTATGGGCCGCGAAGGCGGCCTCGAGGGCCTCCTGCCGTACCTGGAGACCAAGACGCTTCTCCTCGACGAGGCACCACCGGGCTACGATAAACTTCCTTGAAATCTATTGCACCGAAAGAGATTTCACGCGGGCTGTAAAGTCACCAACACCCGCCGGCCCGCGCCCAGCCGTGTTACGTCCCGTACAGGATGCGCCAGATGATCTCGGCTGTCTGGCGCGCCAGCGCCGGGTCGTGTGTCGCGTCGTTGGTCGCGATGTGCTCGGCGGCCAACCGCTCGCCTGAGTAGACGATGAACTCGGCCATGATCCGCGGGTCCAGGCGCTTGGGGATGCGCCGCCTGTGCTGTTCGCTCTCGATCCTTTTCTGCATCGCGTCGATGACGCTTGCGAACTGCCCACGCCAGAAGTGGGCGACTTCGGTGTCGTAGGCCGAGACCTCAAAGTATGCGCGCAGCACGGGAGCGTGGGCTCGCCAGTTGCGCAGGGTATTTGCCATCGTGGCCTCGAGCGCTTTCTTGCCGGGCGGCGGATCGGCCAGCGCCCAACCGCGCGATTCCGCGAAGACGTTCTCCATGACGGACTCCAGGGCCGCAAGCAGCAGCTCGGACTTGTTCGCGAAGTTGCTATAGAACGCCGAGCGAGCGACGCCGGCCTCGTGGCAGATGCGCTGGACGCCCAGCGACGTATAGCTCTCGCCCGCTTCGAGCAGCCGCTCGACGGCGTCCAGCAGCTCGGCCTGCACGGCATCGCGCCGCGTCCGACCGCTTGCCGTCTTGCGTGTGATCGAAGGCATCCTGAAATCCTAAAGAGCCCGGGACGAGGGAGGACCGTCTACAGCGCTCTCACGTGATCACCACTAGCGCTCCTTGAGCGCCGCGAACGAGTCGAGGTCCATGACGGCCTGGGTCATCCGCTGGAGGTTCACACGCGAGATTTCGACCGGCTGCATGTCGGGCTGAAACCGCCCCGCGCCGATGGTGATCAGCCAGAAGGCCAGCCCGTGGAAGACCTGCTGGCGATACAACGTCCAGGCCACGTCGAATTCCGGCGGCTCGCCGCCGGACTCGCGCAGCAGGTGCAGGTAGTAGTCGAGCAGTTCGTGCTCCCACGCGCGGCGGTCCTCGACCGTCAGGCCTGACATGAAGGCGTACGCCACGTCGAGTGCCCAGCATCCGCGCGCCATACACTGCCAGTCGTAAAGGCCCATCTCGTGCTCCGGTGTGGAGAACCAGTTCCCGGCGTGAGTGTCCTGGTGCACGAGTGTCGTTGGCCCGTCGACATTGAGTTCGAGCGAGCGCATGAACGCGGGCCATACTTCGGTTCGGCGATCGATGAAACCGGGCGCGCAGACGTCAGCGGCCCGGTCGATGCCAATCAGGGTGCGCTTCTCGAACGGCATCCGCGCGTTGACGTTCGCCTGCCATTGGAGCGCCGAGGCGACCCAGCTCAGATCCGTGGCAAAACGCGGGCTATTCCACAGTCGCCCATGGTAGGAGGCCATCTCGCGCGTCATGCTCTCGGCCATGGACCGCGTGACGTAGCGATCGGCTGGACTGGCGAAGCGCGCGTTGCGCGTGTGGGCAATGTCTTCGATAAGCACGAAAGTGCGACCCGACGACGGGTCGGCGGCGGCGTGGTAGCCCAGCGGTGAGAGCAGTTCGAGGCCCGGCCGGATCTGGATGTAGAAGCGGCCCTCGTTCTGCGAGGCCCCGGTCAGGCCGCTGACGAGGCGGGTCGTCAACGTCGGCGTCGCCTTGAACCAGACCCACGCTGGGAGACCCGCGGCCTGCCCCGCACCGTTATAGGTCAGCTCGATGCGGCCACGTGCCGTCGCGCCGGAGTGCGCTTCGCCGAAGGTAAACGCGACGACGTGGGCTCCGGGAACCTGTGTGCAGAGTGCTCCAGTGAGCCACTCGGCGGTGAGGGCTTGCGGGCCGCGCGGCACGTCGGTGGGTCTGACCGCCATCGGCTTGGTCACGTGCTCGCGGGCGACGTGAGCTCCCACGGCGGCAATTTGGCGCGCGATTCCCAACTTGGACACCACTCAGCCACCCGGCTTTCCGCGCTCGAAGGGCACGATGTTGGGCAAGGTCGTCTTCGGCGGCACGCCGAGCCGGCCGTCGCCGGTCAGATAGGCAGACCCCCTGCCCGCGTCCCCGCTGTCGTTACGGACGTGCGGGACGGCGGGTCCGGGACACGCCCGATCGGTGCCGTCGCCACAGATGTAATCGGTGAAATACGAGCGCTTCTGGATGTCATCCGGCCAAGTGGTGGAGTGCAGCGATACCCACATGTTGGGCACGTTGTAGGTGATGAACATCGCTCCCTGGACCACCGCCGTCATGGCGAGCACGCGCACGGTCAGTTTCTTTAGCTCGGATCCGCGCACGCGTTCGACCCCGCGCTCGACGACCGTGTGCCCGCGGTCATCGACGAAGTACCTGACGCAGGCGATGATCGTGAACATCGACGCCGTCGTCAGCACCTCGTTAAGCGGGTATTTGTGATAGGTGTCGGGGAAAAGCGCGAGATGCCCACCGGCGTAGGTGAACACGCCGAGCGGCATGAAGAGTGCGCCTTCGAGCACGAAGTCGTAGACCATCATGGTGAGGAAGCAGATGCCGATCAACTCGGCCCTGCTCACGCGGGGCCAGCGACTCTGTGCCCTGCCCATCGCCCATGACCCGAGCTTGGTAACAATCAGGAACGCGGGGACGTAGATCCCGACGATGTAAAAGATCGGCGCCGCGGTCATCCGCCCCGGTTGGGCGAACGACATTGCGCCCGGGAGGCTGTTGACCCACGACCCGAAGTTGACCTGCCAAGAGTTGTAGGTGAACCAAGGGGCGAGGTAGTTAGACAGGGGGTCCTGCCAGCACATCGCAAAGAACGCAAGCGCCATCACGCCGTCTACCGCTACCCGTCGCTGATGCCGCCACGGGCGCACGACCAGGCGATATAGCAATGCGATCGTGACGAGCGGCAGGACCGCCTGGATCGACACCAGCGCGACCTTCATCCAGGTCGGCGGATCACTCGGCCCGCTTGGGACCTCCTTGAAGAAGGGGCCACTGATCCACCTGGCAAGCACGAATGCCTCGAAGGCCAGGACTAGGGCGCCCACGAACGCCCACACGGCGACTGCCGGCGCGCTGCGTCGCGCTGCGGGAACGACGGACACACCGGTCTGTGGACGACTCGATACAGCCATCGCGTTGCCTCCTTGCGGGTAATCAATGTGGATGAGCGTACGCGCTAACGGACATAGTGTCCATCACCATGTCCGATAATTTGGCGCAATCCTCGGCAGGGGAACCCGTGGCCGGCGGGCAGCGGTTTGCAGCAAGGTGCGGCTCGAGGCCGGCCACGACACCGTCCGGAACGGGATCGTGAATGAGCCTGTCCCGCATGGATTCTGGCAAGACGCATGGCCTCGTCTTGTTCCCGTGGCGGGAGGCACCGCCGCGCTCAGCCAGGGATCAGC
>NZ_DATMLH010000319.1:0-2572 GCF_035570115.1 Mycobacterium sp. | reverse complement strand
ATCGCCGCCAACGTCGTATCAATCGCCAGCGTCGCCTATTACTTCATCTACGCGCTCACCGTCGGCGGGGCGATCTACGCCTACCGGAAGCGGAAGATACCTCATCACCGTCCGGGCGACTTCTCACTAGGCCGCTGGTTCATACCCGTCGCGGTCGTCGCCTTCACTTACGCGGCAGCCATCATCGTGATCGCGCTCACCCCACACGAGGGCCACACGGCAGCCCTGTACCTACTCGGAGCCGAGGCCGTCGGGGTGCTGTGGTACCTGCTATATCTACGCTCGCGAATCACGAATCAATCCGCCGGCGTTTACCGTCAGGAGGTCGTAGAGCTGGAGAAGTCCGCAGAAGCCTCCCCGCCGAACCGTTGATGTGCCTAGAGCACCGGTCAAGTAATCGGACCCTGAACTCCCGGAAGGACTGTCGGCCATGACGATCGCCGAGCCCAGTAGCGACTTCTCCACAAGCAACCTGGTGAGCGTGGAGCCCGGGGCGATCCGCGAGGAAACCCCACCCGGCTCGGTCATCCAGTACAGCGACTACGAACTGGACACCTCGAGCCGGTTCGCCGGTGGTGTCGCGTGGATCGAAGGCGACTACGTCCCCGCGTCCGAGGCCCGGATCTCTATCTTCGACACCGGGTTCGGTCACTCGGACCTGACGTACACCGTGGCGCACGTGTGGCACGGGAACATCTTCCGCTTGAGCGACCACGTCGACCGGCTGCTGGACGGTGCGCGCAAGCTGCGGCTGGAGTCGCCGTTGTCGAAGGCGGAGCTGGAGGAGATCGCCAAGCGGTGCGTGTCGCTCTCGCAGCTGCGCGAGTCCTACGTGAACCTCACGATCACCCGGGGCTTCGGCCGGCGCAAGGGTGAGAAGGACCTGAGCAAGCTGACCGCCCAGGTGTATGCGTATGCGATTCCCTACCTGTGGGCATTCCCTCCGCACGAGCAGATCTTCGGCACCTCTGCGATCGTGCCGCGCCACGTCCGGCGGGCGGGACTCAACACGGTCGACCCGACCGTGAAGAACTACCAGTGGGGTGACCTCACCGCGGCCAGCTTCGAGGCGAAGGACCGTGGCGCGCGGACGGCTATCCTCCTGGACGCCGACGGCTGCGTCGCCGAGGGTCCGGGGTTTAACGTGGTCGTCGTCAAGAACGGCGCGCTGGCGACACCGTCCCGCAACGCCTTGCCCGGGATCACCCGTAAGACGGCGCTTGAGCTGGCCGACGCGATGGGTATCGTCGCGCAGCTGCGCGACGTCAGCAGCCGGGAGCTGTATGATGCCGATGAACTGATCGCGGTCACGACGGCGGGCGGGGTCACCCCGATCACCTCGCTCGACGGGCAGCCGGTCGGCGACGGCAAGCCCGGGCCTCTCACCGTGGCGATCCGCGACCGGTTCTGGGCGCTGATGGACGAGCCGTCCCCGCTCATCGAGGCGATCAGGTACTGATTTCGGCCGATTGCCATCGCGGGAGCGGTCCGCTGAACCGGGGCACCCCGGAAACGACGAGCAGGCATGCCGGCATCCAAGGCGGTGCATACGCACGGTCGGAATGAGCTGCTCCGGCCGGCGTAGTGGCAGGGGCTACCGTAGCGATTAGATCGCGCGCATGCGCAGATTCCTGCCTCGACCTCAAACTTTGAACATCGAAGGAGTCGGCACCATGACAGCATCCCTGACAGTTGGAGTCCCGACAGAGATCAAGGACAACGAGAACCGCGTCGCCATGCAGCCCGATGGGGTCGCCGAACTGACGCGCGACGGCCACCCTGTGCTTATCCAGACAGGCGCTGGCCAGGGATCCCGATTTAGCGATGGGGAGTTCGCCGAGGCAGGTGCCACCATCGTGGCTGACGCCGATGCCGTCTTCGGTGCAGCGGATCTCATTGTGAAGGTAAAGGAGCCGATTCCGAGCGAATATCACCGCTTCCGCGAAGGGCAGCAGCTGTTTACCTACCTCCATCTCGCCGCTGACCGTGTACTCACCGAGTTTCTCATGCAGAGGAACATCGACTCGATTGCGTACGAAACCGTGCAGACCCCGGATCTGCGCCTTCCCCTTCTCACACCCATGAGCGAGGTGGCCGGCCGGATGGCAATCCAGGCCGCCGCGCATCATCTCGAGAGCCCGGCCGGAGGCGCAGGTTTGCTGCTGGGGGGTGTACCAGGAACACCTGCCGCCAGGGTCACCATCATCGGTGGTGGTGTGGCCGGCACCGAGGCAGCGAAGATCGCGCTAGGGATGCGGGCGATAGTGCGGGTCTTCGATACGAACCCGACGCGACTCGCGTACCTGTCCGACGTCTTCGGGGGCCGACTCGACCTGGTCGTCCCCAATCGCGCTCGCCTGGCCGCCTACATTGCCGAATCCGACGTCATTGTTGGCGCCGTCCTGGTCCCCGGCACCAAGGCCCCTAAGTTGGTGAGCCGAGAAATGATTGCGAGCATGCGACCAGGCAGCGTAGCGGTCGATATAGCAATCGACCAGGGCGGGTGCTTCGAGACGAGCCGTCCCACGACGCATTCAAACCCGACCTATGTGGAGGAGGGCGTGATCCACTA
>NZ_DATMLH010000318.1:0-3765 GCF_035570115.1 Mycobacterium sp. | reverse complement strand
CGCGCCGAGGCCCTCGGTGTGGCCTCGGTACCGATTCCCGGCACCCGGCGGGCGTCACGCGTCGAGGAGAACCTTGGCTCGTTGTCGGTCACCCTGACCCCCGCCCAGCTCACTGCCCTGGACGCGGCGGGCGCGGCGGTCGCCGGGAACCGCGCCGATGACCTGACCGGTGTGTCGGCCGGGCGCGAATAGTAAGGGGCTCAAACACGATGAAGGCGTTTGCGCTCTAGGATTTCGCTGCTTGCCGCGCTCTGGGCCCCCAGCGTTGAGACGGCCTCGGCGATGAACTCGACGGGCAGACCATCAACATGCGCACGCTGCCGGTCGCCGTCGGCGTCGAGTTCGTAGAACGAACCCGGCGCGATACCGGTGGCCACCAGGCTCAGGATGATCCGGGTGAAGATGTCCGGCACATTAAGCTGACCTGTATACGTGGTGTCGGCCAGGATCATGTCGCAGCGGAACACCGCGACCGGTCCGAGGCCAGGAAAAGCGCCGCGTTCGCGACTTCCTCGGCCGTGCCGTAGCGGGCCAGCGGAACAATGCTGCGCTGGTAGTTCTCGACCTCCTCGGCGGCGTTGGGACCAGGGTTCGGCATGCCAGCGAGTGTGTTGATGCCGGCCGTCTCGGTGGCATCAGGGCCGATCACGCTCACGCGAATCTTGCGGTCCCGCAACTCATTTTCCCAGGTGCGGGCGACTGATCGCAGGGCAGTCTTGATCGCCGCGTACACGCCGATGCCGTCGCTGCCCGTGGCATTCGGGTTCGACGAGTTCAGGATGATTGATCCGCCGTCGTTCAATAACGGCAGCGCCTTCTGCAGATGCTCGTGTGTGACATCGCCGATCCGTGCAACGTCAATGACCGCGGCGTTGGCGAACACGACGTCCAGGCCCCGGCCAGTGTCGGCCACCGCGGCGTAGAGCCGGTCGCGATCCCCTGGCTTACTGCCGTCACCCTGCACACCGGTGACGTTGTTGCCGATTTCCTTGACCGCCGCATCGAGTTCGGCCTGACTCCGTCCGTTGATGAAGACGTACGCGCCCTCCTCGACGAACCGCTTGGCGGTGGCCAACCCGATGCCTGTCGAACCGCCGGTGATTAACGCAGTCTTGTCCTTCAGAAGTGCCATGATCATGCCTTTCGCTAGCTATTTCCGTTCCCGGGCAGCGTTTTTCACCACGGGTGAAGATGGTCACGCCTGGACCAGTCTCGGGGGACATCTGCTGGATGGACCCACGAGCCCGTGTAATGGCCGTCCGAACACTGACCACTGGAATTTGTGGTGGCGCTTTTGAGGCTAGGACGATGCGACCGTTCCCGGCGCTCGGATCAACCGACCGTGCGGCCCCCACACAGCGTTGTGCAAGCGATGAGCACTACTGTTATCCAAATGGACAACTTGAGCCATACGCCAGGCAAAAACCTCCATCTGGCGGGGGTGTTTTCCGGTCAACGCCGAAAAACACACGTCGGCGGCAAATAAGGTTGCGCGAATGGCGAACCACTACGCGACCACCGAAAGCCGCATCGACGAACTGGAGATCGGTTTCGAGCTGCTCTTGCCGTCCGGCATGGATGGTGTACCGCCTATGAACTTCGTCATCGACGGGATCAAGCTCATCCACAATAAGGGCGCTGGCGAACCACCGATGATCAGGCTGACGTCTGATCTTCCTGAAGGGCCGTACGCCGTCGACTT
This sequence comes from Mycobacterium sp., assembly GCF_035570115.1. Lineage (GTDB taxonomy): Bacteria > Actinomycetota > Actinomycetes > Mycobacteriales > Mycobacteriaceae > Mycobacterium. The sequence continues at coordinate 2,063 of NZ_DATMLH010000318.1, read as the reverse complement.
CCCGCTTGACGCGGTCGTCACCATGATCGTCGAGCCCAGGGACGACGACTGAGCACGTCTGAATAGATATCAGCCCGCCACACACTCTCCCCGTGGCGGGCCGAACTTTTTGCGTGGGGTTGCCGCCGGCCAAATCGGCCAATGTCCAGGCGACCGCAAGCGTTACAAGGCCGCATAGGGTGGGGCCCGGTCTGGATTCTAAAACCGTTTTGCGTGCACCTACGACCTGGCAAAAAGCCAACTATCACTGTTTTAAGGCCGAGATCGGCTCGTCGCCACGCGGTGCCCTGGACACGGTGCACGGACTCCCGTCGCGCGGGTGCGGTGACTCAAGTGCCGAGCGAGAGTTCCCATCGGACAACGTCTATCGCCGCGACAACCGCGGGATCGTCGGGGTCGAGCCCCTCATCCCGCACGGCTTGGCGTTCGTCGTCATCCAGACCAGTGTTGGACGTACGAGTGCCGGCGCGCGCAAGCCGGACTGGCCGGCCGTCCACCTGGTCTCCTCCGTAGGTGGTACCGACTACGCGAAGAGCACCACGACGTCGACGGGCTGGGGCGGCTTGGCTGACTAGGGCGGCTCTTCGCCCTGCAACTCGGGGCCAAACAGCCCTTGGGCGAGGACCACGTACCGGACGATAATAAAGCGGGTGGTCCGAGATCAAACAAACGACTCATAACAGAGAGAACGAGATGAACCGCTTCGACATCACGCAGACCAACGCCGCCGTCGAGCGATTGATTGAGACGACGAAGAACCCACGCCACCTCTATCTGCTGCACGCTTACAACCGTCACCGCAATCTTGAGATGGCGGGCCTCTTCGAGGAGATCTTCACACCTGAAATGACGGTCGAAAATCCCGTCTACCACTTCAACGTGCTCGGTGCGACCTTTACGCTCGACGGGGCCGAGGCGGTCAAGGGGGTCTACCGCGAGTGGACCCGAACGGGTCAGTGCATCTTCTACGGAAACGGCGACGAGAAGCTTGCGGTCAGCGACGCCATGATCGTCTCGACGTCGACGCTTTACCAGCAGACTCCCGGAACCGTACTCGCTGGCAGCGGCGCGCCCGTCGACCCCGGCGCTACCTATTTGGTGAAGACTGCCACGCACATGATTTGGCCGTACGACGACCGGGGCCGATTGATTGGTGAGGATGTATGGGAATACGACGACTCGGTCCGCGAGTTCATCCCGCTCGACCCGATCGATGTCCTCACCGCGGAGCAATCCGGCAAGTTGCTCGCGCCACTCATCAAGCCACTTCCGACCCACAACCCGTTCACTCCGTAACGGAGGGCGTTGCGGCCGGGCGGTATCTCACAAAAAGTTACCGTGCCGTCGGGTTCTTGACGATCCCGCCGACCGTTGGGCCCGCTGTAGAAAGTCTTAAGCAGACGGTGAATCGCCCAGACGAGGTGTGGAACAACTCAAACGCTAGTGTGCCGACGGCGAGGACGCGTGCCCCATAATCTGCTATTTCCGAACCTTTGTGGTCGCCTGGACATTGGCCGGGCAGCCGGGAACGCCCTACTGGACCGCGCCTTCGCATCCGCCAGGCGGCGCTGGCTGCGGCAACGGGCCACCGTCGGGGTTGACGACGCACCTCATCGGCGACGTGCTGGGGGACGAGTATGTATCCCCGAAGTACTGGGACCCCGTTCGAACGATGTGCCAATATGAGCCGTCCGCGTACGGCATGCCGTCACAGTAGGTGCTAACAAAGAGCCATTTCGGGCCGCCGTTAGGACAGTAGTTGGCGGCCATATTTGGAATGTGCGGATCGGGGTCGGGATCGGCGTGAGTCACCGGCACCGGAGTGAACGCGGCAAGTGCCGCAGTCGCTGCTAGTAGGGCTGCGCGCATGACCCGGATCTCTCCTGCCTGGCTGGTGTGGGACCCTGACCGGATCGTAGGGCGCAGACCAAACTCTGACAGCGATTTCGCATGGAAGTTGCCTCAGGCAAGCTGCTGGACTCTCGCCAAGGCCGCGAGCATAGCCGCGGTAAGCGCGCTGTCAAAGGTGCAAGCTCGACGGTTCTACTCCGCGGGTGGGGTGG
>NZ_DATMLH010000317.1:0-4916 GCF_035570115.1 Mycobacterium sp. | reverse complement strand
CGGCTATCCATCAGCAAATGCGGCGCCTTGGTCATGGACTCCTGGCCGCCGGCCACCACCACGTCGAACTCACCTGCCCGAATGAGCTGGTCAGCCAGTGCGATGGCGTCGAGACCGGACAGGCACATCTTGTTGATGGTCATCGCCGGAACATCCCAACCGATACCGGCGGCTACCGCCGCCTGCCGGGCGGGCAACTGACCGGCCCCGGCGGTCAGCACCTGTCCCATGATCACGTACTCGACCGCCGATGCGGGCACATTGGCCTTCTCCAGGGCTCCGGCGATCGCGATGGCGCCCAGATCACTGCCCGAGAAATCCTTCAGCGAACCCATTAACTTGCCGATCGGGGTTCGGGCTCCAGCAACGATCACCGATGTCGTCATGACTACCTCCAGAGGGGGGCCTAACTGCCGATCCTGCGGATCGGAGAGACAGAATCTTTCTCGTCAGGTTACCGTTACGTTATGACCACCGATCAAGTTGACGTCCGTCAAGTACTCGCCACCGCGTTGGTGACGGCCGTTGACCATGTCGGTATTGCGGTCCCTGACCTCGACGCCGCAATCGCGTGGTACCACGACCACCTCGGGATGATCGTGTTGCACGAGGAAATCAACGAAGATCAGGGCATTCGCGAGGCGATGCTATCGGTGCGCGGCGCTCCGGTCGGCAGCGCACAGGTGCAGCTGATGGCCCCGCTCGACGAGTCGTCGACGATCGCGAAATTCATCGGCAAGCGCGGGCCCGGCATCCAGCAGTTGGCTTACCGGGTCAGCGACCTCGAGAGCCTCACCGACCGGCTGCGCGAGCAGGGCGTCCGCCTGCTCTACGAGGCGCCGCGGCGCGGCACAGCGAACTCGCGGATCAACTTCATCCACCCCAAGGACGCCGGCGGCGTTCTGGTCGAGTTGGTTGAACCGTCCGCCGATTCAGACTCTGATCACTAGCCACTAGGACCACCTTCGGGTCGGCGCGCGGGTTGCCCGATTGGCCCAGCACGGCGTGTGCCAGTGCCGCCGGTCATCGACCGCGACCTCTCCGGAATCTGCTAACCACACCACCACATGAGCTGTGCCCGATCGGATTTCGTGGTCGCATCCGGGGCACCGATACGTCTTGACAGCCCGCGCGGCGGCGACCGGTCGCACTTCGTAGTCGTGCCCGTCGGGCCCGGTTTCCACCCGGCGTTGCACCGGCAGCGGCCGTAGCGGCTGCCGCCCGCGCGGTGGGGTCCGGCGCCGAGGCATGGCACCAGTCTAGTGAGACGCCTCAGAACAGCCGGTATTCGTCGGAATCCATGCCACGCATCTCGTCGTAATCCAATGTCAGACAACGGATTCCGCGATCAGTTGCCAAGGTCTTTGCCTGCGGCTTGATCTGCTGGGCGGCGAATACGCCCCGCACCGGCGCGAGCACACTGTCGCGGTTGAGCAGCTCGAGGTAGCGGGTGAGCTGCTCGACGCCGTCGATCTCCCCGCGGCGCTTGATCTCCACTGCGACCGACCGGCCCTGTTCGTCGCGGCACAGCAGGTCGACCGGTCCGATCGCCGTCATGTACTCACGGCGCACCAAGGTATATCCGGCGCCAAGCAACTCGACGTGCTCGGCGAGTAACGCTTGCAGGTGAGCTTCAACGCCGTCTTTGACCAGCCCGGGATCGACCCCTAAGTCATGGCTGGAGTCGTGCTCGACGTCCTCGAGGGTGATGCGCAATTGCTCGCCGGCTTTGTTCTGCACCACCCAGACTGGCAGCGCGCCGTCGTGCTCTTCGGTGAGCCAACACGGTGGACTCATCCAGTTCAGCGGCTTGTAGGCGCGGTCGTCGGCGTGCACGCTCACCGAGCCATCCGCCTTGACCAGCAATAGTCGGCGTGCCGATGGCAGATGAGCGGTGAGTCGACCGAGATAGTCGACCGTGCACTGGGCGATGACGAGACGCACGCGACTCACCTTAAGTGCCGGCCACTGGACGAATTAGGCTGACGCCAACATGATGGCCACGCGAACGGTCGCACAACGGCTGGGCCGGCTTCTGGAGATGGTCACCCGACAGAGCGGTCGGCTGCCAGAGACCCCGGCATACGGCTCCTGGCTGCTCGGGCGCCCGTCGGAAAGTCAGAGCCGCCGCAGGGTACGCATTCAGCTCATTCTTACCGTCTTCATCCTCGGGACCAACGTCGTCGGAATCGCCGTCGCGTTGCTGCTACTGACCGTCGCCTTCCCGGCGCCCAGCATCTTCAGCGACGCACCGCTGTGGATCACCTTCGCCGTCGGGCCGGCGTACGTCGGTGTGGCGCTCGCGCTCGGGACGTACTGGATAACCCGGCGGACAATCGGCGTGCTGCGGTGGGCGATTGAGGAGCGCAAGCCGACGCCCGCCGACGAACGCAGCACGTTTTTGACCCCGTTCTGGTTGGCGCTCGGCGTTCTCATCCTCTGGGGGCTCGGGGCGGCGTTGTTGACCACGCTCTACGGGCTGGCCGACAGCACGTTCATCCCGATCGTGGGTTTCTGCGTCAGCTTCTGCGGCATTCTGGTGTCCACCGCGTGTTATCTGTTGACCGAGTTCGCGCTGCGTCCAGTGGCCGCGCAAGCGCTCGAGGCGGGGCGAGTTCCACGGCGATTGGCACCGGGGATCATGGGCCGGACGCTGACGGTCTGGTTACTGAGTTCCGGTGTGCCGGTTCTCGGCATCGCGCTGACCGCATTCTTCGCTTTGACGCTGCGGAATCTGACCGAGACCCAGTTCGGTGTGGCGGTGCTGGTTATCGCGACCGCAACGCTGGTCTTCGGTTTCGTCTTGATGTGGATCTTGTCCTGGCTGACCGCGACGCCGGTGCGGGTGGTGCGCGCCGCACTCAAGCGCGTCGAAAAGGGCGATCTGCGAGGTGATCTGGTGGTCTTCGACGGAACAGAGCTCGGCGAGCTGCAGCGTGGCTTCAACTCGATGGTCGACGGCTTGCGCGAACGCGAACGAGTGCGCGACCTGTTCGGCCGTCATGTCGGACGCGAAGTCGCCGCGGCCGCCGAGCGGGAAAAACCAAAACTCGGCGGCGAAGAACGCCACGTCGCAGTCGTTTTCGTCGACATCGTCGGCTCGACGCAACTGGTGACAAGCCGCCCCGCCGCGGAAGTCGTGCAGCTGCTGAACCGCTTCTTCGCGGTGGTCGTCGAAGAGGTGGACCGCAATTGCGGACTGGTCAACAAATTCGAGGGCGATGCCGTGCTGGCAGTATTCGGCGCTCCTAACCGTCTCGACCGGCCGGAGGACCACGCGCTGGCTGCCGCCCGCGCCATCGCTAGTCGCCTCGACAGCGAGGTACCCGAGTGCCCAGCCGGAATCGGGGTGACCGCCGGGCAAGCCGTCGCCGGGAATGTGGGCGCCAAAGAGCGGTTCGAATACACGGTGATCGGCGAACCAGTCAACGAAGCCGCCCGACTGTGCGAACTGGCGAAGGATGAACCTGGTCGACTATTGGCATCCTCGGACGCCGTCAACGCCGCCAGCGAAAGCGAGCAAGCCCGTTGGTCGTTGGGCGAGACGGTGACGCTGCGCGGCCATGGCCAGCCGACACGGCTGGCAGCACCCGTGTAGCCGGTATCACTGAGCGCTCGACCGTCAGCCCGGTTCGGCCATCCGGTCAACGACGACGATGTCGGTTTCCGCCAGTAATTTTCAGCGGTGCTGGTCAGCGGCGCGCACCCTGTCTGAACTGCGAAAGCGACATCACATGGAAATTGTGGCCACGGACCGCTCGGCGAGCGTCCACCGGACCGCGTGGACGGCGAAATAGCAGAACTCATACCGGCGCGGCCATGACGACCAGCGCCGCCTTTACTCGTCGAAGAACGCGTACATCAATTCGGCTCTTCCGTCGGCGGCGAGCCGGAGGAAATCCTGGCCCGTCGCCACAGTGGAGCCATCGTGTTCTCTGAGGACGAACGGAAGCCGGACGTAATCGCCGATCAGTTGCACCGGGCCATCGACGAAGAACCCCGTGCCGGGGTATTTCCCTTGGAGATGATCGCTGTATTTCTCCAGTTCGTCATAACCTCTAGCTTGGCCGAACGGGCTGCGGAACTCCACGTCAGGAGCAAGATACGTCTCGATCGAAGACCTGCGGGACTGCGGATCGCGATCCATCCACATTGCTAATAACTTACCCATAGATGCGGCAAGATCGGTCACGATCACTCCTCGCGCTGTTAGTAACGTACGCCGAGGACGATATTAGCCCACCCCTACAAATTTCTCGATCGTCCTGACTCGACGCAGGTAAGAAAACGGTTATGCGCCAACCGAATTGAGACAGAGCAACCTCGTTGACCTTGCCCGGCCTGACTCAGCCCTGCTGACCCTCCTGACCTTCGAAGATCGACGACATCCGCTCCAACATCACGCGGTCGCGGGAGTCCGCGGACCGTGCCCAGGCGACCACAAAGGTTGGGAGATAGCAGATTACGCGAAAGCGTCCTCGCCGTTTGGCAAGCCGTGACTGATTCAATACCAGTATCGCGCACCAGCTTCGAAGCAGTTCAGAGGCGGTTTTCTAGCCGCGGTCAGCCCGCGTGACCTCGATATGACCTGACTGTCGGTGGCATGTGCTCGCTGTCAATGAGCCGCTGGTCATCCCCGGCGTGACCAGCTGGCTAGGCAACCATTAAATGGAAACACCGAGGGATACGCGAGGGACGGAACAAGTGAAGTAGTGGACTACTCGTGCCCGCGTGCGGCAAGTGGAGGATGGTCGGTTGGGATCAGCTAGTGTCGGGGTTAGGTGGTGGCTCGTGCCGAAGATCGGTGAGCATGCGGTGGTTCTCGGCGCAAGCATGGGCGGACTATTGGCCGCGAGGGTGCTTTCCGACTTTTATGAGACGGTCACCGTGGTGGAGCGGGACGTGTTGCCCGACGA
>NZ_DATMLH010000316.1:0-86951 GCF_035570115.1 Mycobacterium sp. | reverse complement strand
CTCGCGGAGCATCATTAGCTCACCCATGCCAGCGGTGGCCCTGGCACATATCCGTCAGATAAGGACTCGCACTGTGACTGCCTAGACCGTCGTCGACGACCTCGCGGACAGCATCTCTTCTGCTTGCGAAGGCGAGGGATTATCCTTCCGCAATGGCGTCGAGCGTCTCGGGCAAGGTCGCATTCGTTACGGGCGGGGCGTCCGGCATCGGCGCCGCGTTGTCCACCACATTAGTCGACGACGGCGCTGAGGTCTGGATCGCCGATCGTCAGATCGGCGCGGCGCAGGAGCTGGCGCAACGCCTCAACAGTGGTGGCGCAAAGGTGCGTGCGATCGAGCTCGATGTGCGCAACTACCCATCGTTTGAGCGCGCCGTCGCCGAGGTGGTGCAGCAATCCGGGCGGATCGACTATCTGTTCAACAACGCGGGCATCGGGGTTAGCGGTGAAGTCAACTCCTACACGCTCGATGACTGGAACGATGTCTTCGACGTGAACCTGCGCGGTGTGGTCCACGGTATCCAGGCGGTCTATCCGATCATGATCGGGCAGCACTCCGGCCACATTGTGAACACAGCCTCGATGGCCGGTCTCGTCGCCACTCCGGGTCTGGGGAGCTACACCGCCACCAAACACGCCGTCGTCGGAATCTCGAAGGCGCTGCGGGTGGAAGCCGAGCGCCACGGCGTGCAGGTGTCGGTGTTTTGTCCGGGCGTGATCCGGACCCCGCTGATGACAGGCGGCAAGTACGGGCGGTTCAACGGCGTCAGCGACGAGGAACTCGTCAAATTTGGGGAGCGGTTGCGGCCAATGGCACCCGAAAAGTTCGCCGAGCGCGCCCTTCATGCCGTGTTGCGTGGAGACGCGATCATTGTGGTGCCGGCATGGTGGAAGGCATGGTGGTATCTGGAGCGGCTGTCGCCAGCGTTGTCGATGCGATTGGCAAAGGTATCGCTCAAGCGCCTACGCGAAATGGAGTCCGCTGCCTCCTGATCCGCGCTGCGTGTCTTTGTGGTCAGGCGCACCGGTTCCAATGTCTCGTGGGGCGGTCCGGGTGGGTAATCCTGCCGCCGGGCATGCAGCAACACGTCTCGACTAGCCACGTTTCGCCAAGTTCGGAGGTAATTGTTTGGTGGCGATGTCAGCTGAGGACCCTCCCCCGCATCTCTAGAAAAGCCGGCTGTCCGGTGACGGCCCCGGCACCGATCGGACCAGGCCCGCGCCGGTGACCAGCGGCAGATCCAACGCTGAGAGCAGACCAGGCCGCGCTTCGCACACCGCCGGGATGGCGTTGACCATCCGGGATGCGCCCGCCATCCGCGCACCGAGGTCATGGTCGTGGTCGTCGGCCATCTCGAACTCGCACCGCATGCTCGGCGAACCCTCGATCTCGACGCGGTAGACGCCGCGGCCGGACGCCAACCCGAATCCGAGATCCTTCGGCTCGATGGAAATATGCGGCTGCGGCCACTTCGGAGCGATGTCGTCTCGCATGCGAGTGACGTGGTCGACGACGAATGTTGGTGCGCCATCTACGTATCCGGTCAGGGTGGACCGCATCGCGGCGATCGTACCCGCGGCGATGTGGCCGGTCGGGGTGTCGAAGGATTCCTCGGCAGCGACCCGTTCGACGTTCTCGTCGATGGTGTCGATCTTCACCCCCAGGCCGGCGGCGAGCTGGTGCAGCACGGGGCCCCAGCCGAAGGTGAACACCCCGGGTGTGGCCGCGAACGGAGTCTCCTCCGGCGGCTTGCCGAATCCGAGGATCTCGTAGACCGCATCCTTGTCCGGATAGGTAGCGTAGTTGAACATCTCGGTCATCCGGACGGACTCGATAACTCGCGAGACCCCGGTAAGCACCAGCGGCAGAACATCGTTGGCGAATCCAGAGTCGATCCCGGTGGTGAAGAACGACACCCCACCGGCGACTGCGGCCTCGCGCAGCGGTTCGGTGAAGGCCGCGTCGACGGCGTCCGGGAAGACCAGCGGCACCACCGAGCACGACACCACGTTCTTACCGGCCCGCAGGATTGACACCATGTCGGCGATCGCATCCGCCGGCCGTAGGTTGGCCGCCGCGGCATAGACCACCACATCGGCGTCACCGGCCAGCGTTGCCGCGGGGTCCTTGGTCGCTGTGACGCCCACCGGGGCGATACCGCACAACTCGCCCGCGTCGCGACCGGCCTTGGCGTCGCTATGCACGACGAGGTCGACCAGTTGCAGCTGTGGGTGGTCGATCACCCCGCGCAGGGCGATCACCCCCATCGAACCCGGACCCCACACGCCGACCTTGTACATCGTGCTCCTAATATTAGGAATAGATTTATTAGATTTCGGACGGATGGTAGGAACGCAGCAATGGGTTCGTCAACCGTGCCAGCCCCCGGGGCCGGACCGGCTAAGTCGCCACCCACCGGCCGCGTAATGGATGTGCTTGGGGCACTGTCGGATTCACCGGACGGTCGGACATCGGCCGAACTGGCCAAAATCTGCGATATCAGCACCTCGACCTGTGCCCTGGTGCTGGCCGAACTCGAGCGGCGCACCTGGGTGACCCGGCACGACGATCGCCGTTACACCTTGGGCACCGGATTGTTCGGGCTGGTGCATGGGCTGCGAGCGCAATTCCCGCTGCTGGACCGTGGCCGTGATGCACTCACTTTCCTGCACACCACGCTGGGCGCGGGCTGCTCCATGTCCAAGATCGGCCGGGCACACCTGATCACCGTCGACGCGGTCGGCCACGGCACCGACGGTGGCCACGCCGTCGGCCAGCGCTTCCCCATCGGACCTCCGTTCGGCTTGGTCGCGATGGCCTGGCGCGACGACGAAGCGGTCGACGCCTGGCTGCGGCGGGTCACGCCGCGGCTCACCGGTGCCGAGATCACCGGGCATCGGCGGGTGCTCGCCGAGATACGCGACCGCGGCTACGGGGCCTGGCGGTTCGACGCCGCGCACACCTCTCTGCACGACCGACTCACCGCGGTGCTGGCATCGTTGGAGCCGACCGCGCAGGTGACTCGAGAGCTCAGCACTCTGATGACGATGGTGACCCTGCAATCGGTCACGCACGTTCTCGAAACCAAGCTAACGTCAACGGAATTCGTCGTATTACCGATCTTCGGCCGCGGTGGACAGCCGGAATACCAGATCGAGATCCACTTGGGCGGCCGCGATGACCTGAGCCTTCCCGATCTCGACGCCGCCCTCAGGCGCGCCCAGACGCTGCTGCACCCTGGGGTAGCCTGACCCGGCATGGGACGCGTAGACGGAAAAGTTGCACTGATCAGTGGCGGCGCGCGCGGGATGGGCGCCTCGCATGCGCGGGCGTTGGTCGCCGGCGGGGCCAAGGTCGTCGCGGGAGATATCCTCGACGACGAAGGCGAAGCGGTGGCAAAGGAATTGGGGGATGCGGCGCGATTCGTCCACCTCGACGTGACGCAGCCCGATCAGTGGAAGGCAGCCGTCGACCTGGCGCTGAGCGAGTTCGGCACGCTCAACGTACTGATCAACAACGCCGGCATCGTCAACGGCAATACCCTGCAAAACTTCCCGCTGGCCGACTGGCAGAAGATCATCGACGTCAACCTGACCGGGACGTTTCTGGGCATGCAGGCCGCCGTCGAACCGATGATCGCGGCCGGCGGCGGTTCGATCATCAACATTTCCTCCGTCGAGGGCCTGCGCGGCAGCCCGTGGCTCTACGGCTACGTCGCATCGAAGTTCGGGGTGCGCGGCCTCGCCAAGGCCGCGGCGTTGGAGTTGGCACCGCACCACATCCGGGTCAACTCGATCCACCCCGGGCTGATCCGCACCCCGATGACGGAGGGCGTGCCCGAAGACTTCCTGCAGATCCCGTTGGGCCGCGGCGCCGACCCCGGCGAGGTTTCCGCCTGTGTCGTTTACCTGGCCTCCGACGAGTCTTCGTACTCCACCGGCGGCGAGTTCGTTGTCGACGGCGGGTTGACTATCGGGCTACCGCACAAGACGTCGTAGGCGAGGTCGGTGCGACCCTTCATGTTGGCGTCGTTGGTATTTGGTCGCGCTCGCGGATTAGGGCGTCGCGCTCACGTTTGCCCCGCTGCCCTGGAGTCAACCCCTGGATCCCAGCCGCCCGTACCGCCCGTCGGTGAATTAACGCAAGCTGGCGCCGGCATCTAAGCGCAAGTCATTTCCGGTGTAGTAGCTCGACTCATCAGAACACAGCCACAGCACGGCATTCGCGACATCTTCGGGCTCGAGCAGTTGAACCGGGATTGCGTGGGCGCTCATATTGACCTCTTCGGGTTGCGCCCGAGCGAAGTAGTTCGACACCATATCGTTGGTAACCATGGGTGTGTTCACGCCAGTGGGATGCAAGGTATTGACCCGGATCCGGTGCACAGCAAGAAAACTCGCGTAGTTACGGGACAGGTTGCACAGCGCGGCCTTCGCGGCCGCGTAACCCAACATCCCATAGGTATGTCTGCCCTCGGTCCGCATCATCGGCTGCAACGCGGCCATCGACCCGGTGATGACGATGGACCCACCATCACCTTGATCCACCAACTGGGGGTAGGTGGTTTCGAGTGTGTGCAAAACGCCCGTCAGCAGCACGTCGAGACACAACTGCCAGATCGCGACGGTGTTGGACGCGGCGCCAAAAATCGGCATCACACCGGCGTTCGCGATGACGAAGTCGAGTCGGCCGAATTCGGCGAGCCCGTCCTCGTGCACTGCTCTTAGCGCCGACGCATCACGCACATCAGCAATGCCGGTGACGATCCGGCCACCGAGAGCCTCGACCAGCTTGGCTGTCTCGGCAAGGTCTGCCGGGACGCTCATCGGATACTCGACGCCGTCTATCTGCGCGCAGATGTCGACGGCCACAATGTCGCAGCCCGCTTGAGCCAGACGAAGCGCATGCGCGCGCCCCTGGCCACGAGCTGCGCCAGTCACAAAGGCGACTTTGCCGTCCAATTCCCCTGGCATACCAATCCTTATCTGCCCGACGTCAAATCGTGTTGGCTGTTTGGTGCGAAACCCTGAGGTCAAGGAGAGTCATCACGACGGCGAACCAATGTCGCTGTCTGGCGCACCAATGCCAAGTCTTCGATATGATATCGTACACTGTCCGGACGGAGATTTGTGTGGCAGCCCCAAAGTTCGACATCGTCGCGACAACACGGGGTCCATGTCACCAAGTGGCAGCCCCAAACGACGCATCGGATCGGATATCGTAGGCGAGTATGACCCATGTATATCCGCGGCGTGTGCGACATCGTTCGATGGCGGATCAGGTCGCGGCTGAACTTCGGCGGATGGTTCTAAGCGGGGCTTTTGACGAGAACGAGCGCTTGACCCAAGACAAGCTGGCCAAGATGCTCGGAGTCAGCACGATGCCGGTGCGAGAGGCATTGCTGCGCTTGACCGCAGAGGGATTGGTCGTCACAACGGCGAACCGGTCATTCGTCGTCGCGAGTAACCGCACTGACGACATCCGCGACACGTACTGGGCGTTCGGTCAGATCGCCGGTGAACTCGCCTACCGGGCATGCCGCGCGCACGGTGCGGACCTCGTCAAACCGTTGTCCGACCTACACGCGGCCCACAAGGCCAGCATCGACGACGCCGACGCACGATTCCGGGCCAATTGGCAGTTCCATCGGACAATCAACCTCTCGGCCGGTTCGCCTCGGCTGCTTCAGCTAGTCCGTTCCACGATGCGGTTCTTCCCTGATCTGCTCGCACTGCCGGGTTCGGTTGAGTTGGCGGAGCGCTGGCAGCGCGATCTCATCAGGGCATTCAAAACGGGCGACGCCGAAAAGGCCCGAACGATCTCACACACCTATGCCCGCAAATCAGGCGAGTTGTTCGTCGTTGACCGCGAGACGAATCCGAAGCGCGCCCTGTCCGCGTTGCGGGAGCCGTTCGCTTAAGCTCACGATCGACGCCACACCGCGCCGCCGCGGGTCATTGCCCGCAATTGGTCCTTGCGAACTTTGTTGGTCGCCGTCTTAGGCAGCGCGGAGCTGAATTCGATGTAGCGCGGCAGCATGTAGGACGGCACCCGGTCGGCAAGGAATGCGGTCAGCTCCTCGCCCGACAGTGACATGTGCGACCGACGCACCACGACCGCTTTGATGTCCTCGTCGCCGAATATTTCGTGTTCGGCCAGATCCGACGGCACCCCGACGCACGCGCACTCAGCGACCGCGGGGTGGGTCAGGATCTCGCGTTCCAATTCGAAGGACGACAGGTTGTGGCCGCGGTGACGAATGGAGTCCTTGAGGCGGTCGACGAACGAGTAGTTGCCCGCCGCATCGGCCCGGAACACATCACCGGTATGAAACCAGCCGCTGCGCCATTTCTCGTTCATGGCCTCCGGCATGCCAAGGTAGACATCGGACATCAACTGCGGCCGGTTCGGTTTGACGATCAGCTCACCGGGGGCGCCCACTGCGCAGGGCGCGCCGTCCGAATCCACCAGCATGACCTCGAGGTCGGGTATCGGCCTGCCCGCAGTCGTGTAGTCGACAGGGTCGTCGGTCGACAGGACGGGTCCGGTTTCGGACTGGCCGTACATGGTGTTGATGCGGACGCCGAAGCGTCGTTCGAGTTCACGATACTCACGGACCAGCGGCACGATGGTCAAGTACAGAAGCGGGTTGTCGCTGTCCTCCGGCACCGGTATTCGCTGGGCGATGAGCGGAGCGACCACCAGCAGCAGTGAATGCGTGCAGCCGTAGTCGCGGATATCGCTCCAGAAGCGCTCGACGCTGAACTTCTGCCGGACGACAAGGCGCATGTCGCGTTGGACACTTACCGCCAGCGCGGTCAAACCCAAACCGTGGAACGGTGGCCACGGACTGTAGTAGGCCCCGGTGGGATTGCGATGTCCGATGTCGTTCGGAAAGAGCCACTTTCCTGATCGTTCATCGATGGCCCAGTTGCGTAACACGCATTTCGACGCCCCACTCGTCCCCGAGGTGAAGATGCCGCACTCGATATCGTCACCGGTTACCGGCGCCCATGGTCTCGGCGCTGCAGCGGCCAGGAGTTCGCTGGCCCGGTGCACGTTAACCGGAAGCTCGCTGCTCTGTTCGGTTCCGGGCAGTATGACCACGTGCACGAGGTCGGTCAGACGTCCCGCGACGCGCGCGAGGTGATCCACGTTATCGGCTTCAATGACGATGATCTTGGCCCTGATCATCTGCATTGCTGCGACGAGGAGTTGGCCCCTGAGTTCGGGATTGAGCGGGACGTGGATTGCGCGCAACCAGCCTGCGCCCAGCCATGGCGCAAAAGCGGCGGGTGCCTTGGCCATCGAGGCCACCGTGTCGCCTCGTCGGAGGCCAAGCGACTCGAAGAGGCTAGCCCACCGTAGGACGGCGTCGTTGAACTCGCCGTACGTCATCGATTCGCGGCCCACGTGCTGCAGCAGAGTGTGGTCGGGACTGTGCTCGGCGCGGTGCGCAATGATGTTGGCGGTGAGGTTCAGATCGATTGCGTTACTAGGCAACTGCCCACCTTCGGGTCGGTCTCATGATCTAAAGGCGCCGCACGGGTGGCTAGGCGAGGGAACCACCAACCGACACGTTCCATCGCGGGTTGTCGAAAGTCAAATGCCCCCCGACGAGTTGTTTATCGCGTCAGAACGTGATCACGGCACGCCCCGGCTGGACACCCAGTTCGGTGAAGGCGCGCTCAAGGTCATCGAGACGGTAGCGCCGGGTGACCAGCTTGTCGAGGGCCAGTCGGCCCGAGCGGTACAAGTCGAGAATGCGCGGAATGTCGACGTGCGGACGGATGCTGCCGTTGGTGCTGCCGGTGAGCACGCGCTCGTCGATCAGACTGTAGAGCGGGATCGACACCATCGCCGACGCGTCGGCCACGCCGATGACCACCGCACGGCCACCTTTGCGCAGCGAATTGAACGCATCCGCCACGGTGCCGGCCGTACCAACGGCGTCGATGGCGACGTCGACCCCCCGGCCGGTCCGGGCTTGGGTCTGTGCCACCAAGTCGGTGGTGTCATCGACCACCACCACGTCGGTGGCGCCCAGGTCCCGCGCCAGCTCGAGCGCCGCGGCGCTCTTGTCCGCGACGATGATCCGGCCAGCACCGCACGTCACAGAACCCAGAACGGCAGCAAGTCCCACCCCGCCCGCGCCGATGACGAGCACGCTCTCGCCGACGGCGGCGGCGGCCCGGTTGACCACGGCGCCAAAGCCGGTGGTCACGCCGCACGCTGTCAGACATGCGATATCGAAGGGAACATCGTCAGGGATTTTGACGGCAGCCCACCGATCGACGACCGCGTACTCGGCGAACGATGACTGCAGGATGAAGTGGTTGATGATTTCCGCACCCTTGTGCAGGCGCTGCTGCCCACGCGCCAACTTGCCGTCAAGCATGTGTGGCGAGCCACGTTCGCACAGCGCGAAAGCGCCGAGCTGGCACTGCGGACAGGTCCCGCAGCCCGGTGTGATCGTCATGACGACGTGATCACCGACTGCCAGGTCGTGCACGCCGTCGCCGACGGCGTCAATGACACCGGCACCCTCGTGCCCCAACACGATCGGCAACGGCGCGGGCACCATGCCGCGATAGACCGACAGATCCGAGCGACATACCCCGACTGCGCGCACCTTGACCCGGACTTCACCCTGCCCGGGTTGCGGCAGATCGAGATCCTCGAGGCTGATCGAGCCGACTTCGCGCAGGACTGCAGCACGCATGTGGGGACCCTCTCTAACCGTTGCGGCCGACCGCTAGGTGCGCGGCAACAACACGGATTGGAGTTCGACGTAGGCTTGCACGCTCTCCGGGCCCATTTCGCGCCCGAGTCCGCTGGATTTGACACCGCCGAACGGTGCGCATATCTGACAGCCGAATCCATTGATCGCCATCGTTCCGGTATTGACGCGAGCCGAGATCCGCAATGCCCGCTCGACGTCGTCTGTCCAGATGGACCCGGCCAGCCCGTAGTCGGTGTCGTTGCTGAGAGCAATGGCTTCGTCGTCGGTGTCGTAGGGAAGGATCGAGATAACCGGCCCGAAGATTTCCTCCCGCACGATCTTCATGTCCGGATGAACCTGGTCGAATACCGTCGGCTGGATGTACCACCCGGTCGGCTGGTCCGGCGGCCGGCCGCCACCCGTGAGCAGCCGGGCGCCGGCATCGAGGCCGGCCTGAATGTAGCCCTCGACACGATCGCGCTGTCGTTCGGCGACCAGCGGCCCGATCCTCGTCTCTGGATCGAACGGATCGCCGACCTTCAAACTGCTTGCCATCGCGACGAAGGCCTCGGTGAACTCGACAACCCTGCTGCGATGAACGAGTACTCGTGAATCCAGCGAGCAGACCTGACCGCTGTTGATGAAACAGTTCACCGCCAGTCCGGCCAGAGTCTTGTCGAGGTCGGCGTCCTCCAGGACGATGGCGGCCGACTTTCCCCCGAGCTCCAGCGTCGCCGGCCGAAGCCGGCCGCCGGATAGTTGCGCGACGCGCCGACCCGCCGCCCCAGAGCCGGTGAACGATATCTTGTCGACATCGTCGTGCATGACGAGGTATTCACCGGTTTCGCGGCCACCGGCGACGATGTTGAGCACGCCCGGCGGGACGCCGGCCGCGATGGCGGCCTCGGCGAGGACGTAGAGATCCAGTGGGGCCTCAGGTGCGGGTTTGAGAACCGTGGCACAGCCCGCCACCATCGCCGGGCCGATCTTCAACATGCTCAGGTAGTTGGGCCCGTTCCAAGGGACGATGGCACCGACCACACCGATGGGCTTTCGCCGCACAACGCTGACAATGCCGCCGCGGGCATCGCGTCGTTCTTCCTGCTCGTAGGTGGAGGCGACCTCTGAGTAGTACTCCAAAGCAGCGATCGAGGGATCCACCATCACCTCACGCACCTGCGAAATGGGACAGCCCATCTCGAGCACTTGTGCGGTCGCGACGTCTTCGGCGCGCTTGGCATACTCCGTGGCCAGGTGGGCAAGCACGGCTGCCCGTTCGTGAGGGGTACTGTGCCCCCAGTCACCGGCCATCGCGGTGCGCGCGGCGGCGATGGCGCCGTCCAGGTCGGCCGGGCCGGCATCGGGTACGAGCCCAACGACCTTCTCCGAATGCGGCGAGATCACTTCGATGACGTTGTCGCTGACCGGGTCGACCCATTCACCGCCGATGTAAAACTTGTCCCGCTCGATCATGTGTCAGACCTCGGCGTCATGCCCCAACTGAAGGTGCCATCGCGGGGACCGGAAATGCCGGCTCGAAGCTGTGAACGTGCATCGCGTTGCCACACAGGACTTTCCACTGCTCTTCGTTGGTCAGTCCGGCCACCTGCTCGAGCGCTGACGATAATGAGTTCGGCCAGGTCGAATCGGTGTGCGGGTAATCCATCTCGATCATCACGTTCTCGATGGCATCGATGTCTTGGATGGCCTTCATGCCCACGTAGTCGCTGAAGAAACAGGCGAAGATCTGGTCCTTGAAGATCTGGGTCGGTGAACGCTCGTCCATGAACAGCTCAACCTCACGCTCTTTCAGCTCGCGCGACGCGGTCGCGTCGCTCATGCTGCCCGAGTATGTCAGCCGGCGGTTCCAGTCACCCTGGACCCGCAGCACGTACTCCGCGCGCTCGAGGGTGGGAGCGACCCAGCCGATCTGTGACTCCGACATGCAGATCTTCAGACCGGGGAACCGGCCGAGGTTGCCGCTGAAGATCCAATCCAGGGTGGTCGAGATCGGCAGGATGAAGCTGTTGGCCGCCAGGGACACCAGATACGGTGCGTCATCGGCGGTCTGGGCCATGGTCGAGGAAGACCCGTAGTGCATGCACAGCGGCAATCCGGTTTCTTGCAGCACGGACCAGAGTGGGTCCCAATGACCGTCGAGGGCATGAATCGAGGGCAGGTGTTTGCCTTTGTATTTCAACTTCGCCGGGTTCTCACTGAAAATGATTCCCTTGGCGCCCTTGTCGGCGCAGCGCAGAACTTCTTTGACCGACTCCTCGACATCCCAAAACGGGACCAACGTGCCCGGAATGAACCTCCCCGGGGCGGTGCCGCACCACTCGTCGAGCATCCAGTCGTTCCAGGCCTTCAGGCAGAGCAGCCCCAAATCGATGTCGTTGCCCTCCATGAACGTCTGTCCTGCGAAGCGGGGGAAGCTCGGGAAGTTGAGCGAGGCGATCACCCCGGCCTCGTCCATGTCTTCAAGGCGGGCATTGGGCTCGTAGCAGCCGGGGCGCATATCCGCGAAAGACAGTGCATGCGGCGAGATCTCATCCGATTTCTTTCCGGCTACCGCTGACAGGCCCGACATCGGAAACTTCTTACCTTCGTACTGCC
The DNA here is from genome assembly GCF_035570115.1 of Mycobacterium sp. Classification (GTDB taxonomy): domain Bacteria; phylum Actinomycetota; class Actinomycetes; order Mycobacteriales; family Mycobacteriaceae; genus Mycobacterium. The sequence continues at coordinate 75,613 of NZ_DATMLH010000316.1, read as the reverse complement.
AGAACTCGTCGCCGTTCTCGTACATGACCTTGGGTCCTGCGTCCCGATACTTCGCCGGTAACCGGTCATGCCAGACATGGGGCGGCTCCAAGACGTGATCATCGACCGAGATCATCCAGTCCAGGCGGTACTGTCCGTCGGCATCCCTGTAGCTCGCAGTCATAGCGCTGTCCATCCATCCTTGTGTTCCGGGCCGCCGCGGCGGACAGCCGGCGTAGTTATGCCCTCGGTCTCTGAGTGTTTCATTCGATATTATATCGGTTAATATAATATCGCACCAGTCTGAAGCCGAGCGCTGCCAAAGGCAGAGCGGCTAGCTTCCCCCAGGGATGATCGAGCGCATCCATTTCGCGTAGTCACCCATGTCGACCGGCACGTAGTAGTCGGCAAGATCGCAGATGTCGTCAAGGTGAGCCAGCACCGCATCGGGGTCGAGCTCACCGCCGGCGACGTAGCCTCTGGTAACCCCGATGAAGATCTCACCGACCCGGCCGGCGCCCACGGCGAACAACCTTCCCGACACCGGACACGACTCGTGCATCAGCCAGAGCGCGCCCGCGGCGACCAGCCGGGCCGGAGCATTCGCTGCGACCCAGTCGACAGTGGCGGAGGCAGGCGGGGCGCCCGGGCGGCTGTTGGCAATCGAGCGGTTCAACGGCACTAACCGCGTGCTCGCCGTCGGAGATATCGCGTTGGCCTTGATATTCACCAGTGCACCTCGCACGGCCAACGCTTTGGTCAGTCCGATCAGGGCTGCCTTGGCCGTCGCGTAGGGCTGCTTGGGGTTGGGGCCGGGTCCGCTGCCGTCGCCGTAGAGTCCGGCAGCCGAGGTCGTGAGCACGATTCTGCCCGTGCCCTGATCGACCATGCTGTCCCAGACGCCGTCGGTCAGCCACTGCGCGGCACCGACGTGGACCTTCATGATGTCGTCAAAGGCGCCGAGATTGCGGCCAGCGTTGTGCACGAGCACGTCGATGCGGCCGCACTTTTCGAGTGTCAGGTCGATGAGGTCGCGACATCCGTCCTGAGTCGCTACCGAGTCGGTACTGATGACGGCGCGCCCACCCGCACGGGAGATCTCGCCAACCACTTCGCGAGCGGGATCCTCCGAGGCGTCCTCGCCGCGGACGTCGACACCGATGTCGTTCACCACGACGGTGGCTCCCCGCGCGGCAAGCAACAGGGCGTGGGACCGGCCAATGCCGCGACCCGCGCCCGTCACTACCGCCACACGACCTTCAAAACCGAGTCGCGACATAGGATGATAATATCATTCGATATCAAATAAGATATCGGAACTGTCAGACGAGCGCGCTCTCCGACACGACTAGCACCCCAGGAGCACCCAATGAGTTCTGACGTCGCGACCGCCGGCAGTGCCTGGATCGACTGGATCGGCGCCGGACTGAAGGAGAACTGCTATGTCGTCAACGGGGTACGCACCCGAGTGTTGGAGGCGGGCGAGGGACCCGTAGTGCTGCTGCTGCACGGGACCGGCGGTCACGCCGAGACCTACCAGCGCAACATCGCCGATCTTGCGCAGGACTACCGCGTGCTGGTCCCCGACATGCTTGGCCACGGTTTCACCGACCGTCCCGATGTCGACTATTCGCTGGACGACTTCGCCGATCACCTCTTCGGCCTCCTCGACACCCTGAATATCGCCTCGGTCAACCTCTCAGGGGAATCCCTCGGCGGCTGCGTTGCCGCCTGGATGGCCTTGCGCAGTCCGTCGCGAGTGGAGCGGTTGATGCTCAACACCGGGATCCTGGACCGGCCGGACGAGAAAGGCCTGGTTCAGCTCGCCGACCTCGAAAAGCGTACGGAGCTGCTTCGGTCCGACCTCAGTCTGCGGGCCGTCCGGCGCCGGTTGGAGTGGCTGGTGCTTGACCCGGCATCGATGACCGAGGAAATGGTGCATCTTCGCCATCGCATCTACTCTCAGCCGGGCATGATCGACAGCGTCGTCCGGATCATGGGCGCGGTACTGGCGATGAATCGAGGCCCCTACCACGGCGTCGACTACCTCGACCGACGGCTGCTTGCTGACCTTTCGATGCCGACCCAGGTGTTGTGGACAGACCACAACCCCGGCAAGCCGCTATCGGTGATCAAACCCGCCATCGACCTCATTCCCGACGTTGAGTTTCATCTGGTTCAGAACGCCGCGCACTGGCCGCAGTTCGAACAACCCGAGGTTGTCAACGGTTATCTGCGAAAGTTCCTCGCGTCGGCTCGATGATGACGACCGGATTCATCGGTCTGGGCGGTATGGGCGCCGCTGGCGGACCGATTGCTCGACGGCTGTATCGAACTCGTCGTGTTCGATGCCGGGCCGAGGCAGCGATCCCGCGACGATCGCGGTCATGATGGCCGGCACGAATCGCAGACAGCAGCCCGGGCCGCCCTGACCCCAACGTCCACCCGTCTGGACCAAAGCCGCACGATCGCGATATAATATCGAATATGTCCAACGCGCGGTTCACCGGGATACTCACCGATGCCTGCAACGACACGTTCACCGACGGAAGCACCTTCACGGTCGTCACGTTGACCGCCGAGGTAAACGGCAGGCTGCGATGACCCTGCGGGTGGGCTACGTCGGGCTCGGCACGATGGGTGCCGCAATGGCCGAGCGCCTGGTGGTCCCCACCAACATCCTCACCGTCTTCGATCTGCGACCGGCTGCGGTGGACCGACTCGTACAGGCCGGAGCCCTCGGTGCGCGGAGTGTGGCCGACGTCGCGAGTGCAGCCGAGATCGTGCTCGTCAACGTCGTCGACGATGGGCAGGTTGTCGATGTCGTCGAGGGCTCTCCGTCGGCTCCCGGCCTGCTCGGCCCGCTGTGCCAGGGGTCGGTCATCGTCATTCAGAGCACCGTCCATCCCGCAACGTGCCGCAGGTTGGCGGTATCGGCCGCGGCCCGTGGGGTGGCGTTGGTGGACGCCCCGTTCACTGGTGGGGCGGCCGCGGCCGCACGCGGGACCCTGGCCCTGCTGGTGGGCGGCGAGCCGAGCGACGTCGTGCGGTGCGAACCCGCCTTGTCCCGGCTGGGCACCACCCATCATGTGGGCCCAGTCGGCAGCGGTCAGGCCGCCAAGCTTGCCAACAACCTCGTCATCGCGATCACGATGGCCGCGGTACACGAGTCGTTGAGCCTTGCTGAAGCCGAGGGCATCGACGAGACGACGATGCTGGGGCTGCTGACGGCCGGCGCTGCCGACAACTGGGTCGTCCGCAATTGGGACGCCATCACGTCGATGGCGCATTCCTATCCTCAGGGCGCGGTCGGCCTGGCGAACCTCACCCGTAAGGACGTCAACGCCGCACTCGCGGTGGCAGACGAGCACGGTATCGAACTGCCGAGCACCCGGATGTCTCTTCCCAGCCTCGCCGCGGCCTATCAGCGCGCGGCGAACAACGCATCAGGCCAACCGTCAAGGGAGCCCGTATGACCGAGCGATTCACGCCATCACAGCCACAGCTGCTCCGCGACCCTTATCCCACCTACTCGCGGTATCGCGACGAAGACCCGGTGCACTGGGGCAACGCCTCGATGGCGACGCTGCCCGGGTCGTGGTACCTGTTCCGCTACGCCGAGAACGCCGCAATGCTCGGTGACGCCGAGACCTTCGTCAGTGACGCGGCCACGGTCGGAATGGAGATCGAACTCCCCGAAGCCTTTGCGCCGATCCGGCACATACATCAGCGCTGGCTAGGCGGCATCGATCCGCCCGATCACCGGCGTCTGCGCGCGATCATGGCCAAGTCCTTCACGCCGCGGCGGATCCAAGAGCTGGGCCAGCGGATCTGGGACATCACCTCGACGCTGGTTGACGACGCGTTGGCAGACGGCAGCGGCACCATCGACCTGTGGCGTCAGGTGGCGTTCCCGATGCCAATGAACGTCATCGGTGATGCACTGGGCGTGCTTCCGGAGGATTGGACCGTGTTCCAGAAATGGGCACAGGACATCTCCGACGGTGTCGATCGGGCAGGGGACGCCGAAGCAGGAAAGCGCGGCGCGCAGGCGATCCTCGGGATGTATGCCTACTTCGAGGAGCTAATCGAGCGGCACCGCAAGCAACCGGGCGACGATCTGCTCACCGCCATGATCACTGCGGCCGATGACGACGGCAATCCGATGACCCAATTCGACGCGATCGCCATCGCGACGGAGTTGGGCGTCGCCGGACACGAGACAACCACCAATAGCATTTCGCTGGCGATGGTGGGCTTGCTGAACCAGGACGGTGGCTGGGCTCGAGCACAGGAAGCCCTGCGGCTCAACGCCGATCCGGTACTCGAAGAGCTGCTGCGCTTCACCACGCCGGTGCAGCGGCAGCGGTGGCGGTGGGCGGCCGAGGACACCGAACTGGCCGGCCGCCCGATCAAACGTGGTGAGTCGGTGGTGTCCCTCCTGGGCGCCGCCAACCGAGATCCCGAGGTCTTCGAGGAGCCCGATATCATCGATTTCGACCGACCACGCAAGAAACATCTCACGTTCGGCATCGGCACCCACTTCTGCCTCGGCAGCCATCTGGCCAAACTGGAACTGGGCACTGCACTGCGGATCCTGTCCGACCGGCTGCCGAAGATCGAGCTGGCCATGCCGGTGAGCGAATTGCCGTGGAACCACAACTTTCTGCTACCCGGGCCTACCGCAGTTCCGGTGGTGGCAGCATGAAACTCAAGGACAAGGTTGTTCTGATCACCGGCGCCGGCTCGGGTCTGGGGCGGCACTGTTCGCAATTATTCGCCACCGAAGGCGCCAATGTTTGTATCGTCGACATCGATTCCGAGCGCGCGCAGCAGACTCTGAAGCTGGTCGAGCAGCAAGGTGGCGACGCCATCGCAATCACCGCCGACGTCGCGGATAAAGACCAGATCACACGGGCCGTTCAACAGACCGTGGACCACTTCGGCAAGCTCGACGTCGCCTGGGCCAACGCCGGGATCATCTCGCGCGGCGGTGTTCCCACCGTCGCCGGCGCCGAATTCGTCGCGTTCGAGGACCTCACCGAAGCCGACTGGCAACACGTATTGGGCGTCAATCTCAGTGGCGTCGTCTATACCGCGCAGGCCGCCGTCCCCGCGCTCAAGGCCAACGGTGGCGGCACGATCCTGGCGACGTCATCGGCGGCGTCATTGGTTGCCTACCACAGCATTGCGCTTTACAGCGCCACCAAGGCCGGCGTCAACGGCCTTGTCCGCGGGCTGGCCTTGGACCTCGGGCGCTTCGGCATCCGGGTGAACGCAATCGCTCCCGCGCACGGCATGTCGCCCAACTTCCTGATGCCGCCTGGGGCTCCGGTGGTCGGCCGGTCCTACGAAGAGGTCGCGGGCCCGTGGAACCCGGCCGCGTCGTCAATCCCGCTCAAGCTGCCCCGACCCCCGTCGCTGCGCGACAACGCCAAGGTGGCGCTGTTTCTGGTGTCCGACGACTCGGCGTACATGTCCGGCGCCACAATTGGATCCACCGATGGTGGCACCCTTGCACGGGTGGGCATGTGGTTCGAGGAAGATCTCAACCCTCAGCCCATTGCCTGACCATGGCGAATGGTTGGTCTAATTGGGTTGGCGGCCAATAGGTTACGTTGCGGCAGTGAGGCTCCGTCACCAGTAGGCCAGCGGGGAGCGCGCGGCCTCCGCTGGAGGCCGTCGCGGTGGTCGCACTGGAACAGGCTGTGGCAACGCCGTTCTCGACCCGTCAGCCGGATGACTCGACAAGTTCTGAATCCTTCGACTCGCGGGAGAGATTGGTGATGAATATGGAAGCCAGCGCGATGACCCAGGCGAAGAAGATGAACACAGGGAGCCAGAACACGAGCAGACCGTTCCACGCGAACGGTCCGAATTTCGTCAGGAACCCCAGGGGTCCTACTTCGGTAATCAGGAACGACCAAATGCTCAGATATCCGAACCACCGCGGGAAGTACGGGGAGTGGGATTTGGTGCTCAAGCAGACGTAAGCGATTGGGATGACCTGGAATATGTAGTAGGGCGTCGTCGTGACCTGGGCAAGGAATGAGAGGTCACTCAACGCCCGGGTCACTCCGTGCGCGCGATCCGGCGTGAACGATGCGGTTCCCTGAACGAGGGCTGGGAAGACGATCCAGATGCTCACTAGGGCGCCACCCATGGCCTGCAGGACCGCCCACACCCACATCTCGCGTCCCAGTCGCGCCATCTGGACGCTGATAACCGCGGCAAAGGGAAGACTGAAACCGCACACGGTCATGGCGAGCGCTGCGCCGATGCGGATAGACGTGCTGTGGTAGGCGAAGAAGCCGGCGATCTGGTCGTCGTTGTTGCTGGGCGGCGGCGGCGGAACCACATGAAGCAAGCAGTAGAACGCAAAGCCGAAGATCGCCAAGAAGGCGAGTGACCAATAGATGAGTACCAACTGGCTGCGCGACGACATGTCGAACTCCTCAGGTCACTTTTCGGTTCACGACGGACGCGAGCACGACCGGGGGCGGCTGACCCTCGGGCATGCCTGGGCACAACAGACGCCAGTGCCGATATTGTATCGTAATATATAGTGTCGCGTTAAACCAGAATGCGCGGATGCATTTGGAAAGCAACCCGTCGACAAGGCGACCGAGGCTGCGCTGCCGAGTTCGATCTGGCGGCGTCGCGGCAATGTCGATGCGTCGAGGCTCGGGCGACCGAGTGGGAGGGGCACATCCGATGAGGGCTGGATCCGCCGGGGGTGTGGTTGCCAGTGCGATCGTTGGTGTGGCTCTACTAGTGGCGCGAACTTTGGCCGCGAAGATCGAACGTAATCCAGACCCCTTCCCGCTGGAACGGCTCGCCCGTGAGCCTGACGGCGCGGAAGTCTGCATCACCCGGCCGGACGGGACGGTGCTGCGCGCATTGGTCGCTGGGGCGGGCCCGACTGCGGTGCTGGCCCACGGCTATGGCGGCTCCGTCGCGGCATGGAACATCGTGTGGGACGCGCTGATGGCGCGCGGTCACCGAGTCATCGCCTTCGACCAGCGGGGCCATGGGCGCTCCACGCTCGGTTCCGCTGGCTCCGGTTCGGAGGCGATGGCGGCGGACTGTGTTGCTGTGCTGGATCACTTCGATGTATGTGACGGCGTGCTAGTCGGTCATTCCATGGGCGGGTTCGTGGCGATCCGCGCCGTCCTCGACCATCCCGGTCTGGCGGGGCGGCTGCGGGGTCTGGTGCTCTTGGCAACCCTGGCTGGTCGGATTCTCGACGGAGCGCCGCAAAATCGGTTGCAAGTTCCACTGCTGCAAAGCGGCATTTTGCAACGGCTGATACGCGCCAGGATCGGCGGGATTCTCTTCGGTGCCGCCCAGTTCGGCAAATGCCCTTCGCCGGCAATGATTTCGGTGTTCCTGCAGGATTTCGTCCGGCAGGACCACAAGGCGCTGCTGCCGATCCTGCGGGCGCTCGAGCGCGAGAACCGCTACCCGCGCCTGGGCGAGATCACGGTACCGACCGTGGTCATGGTCGGGTCTGCGGATCGCGCCACGCCGTCGAGCCACTCCAGACGCCTCGCCGCAGGGATCCCCGGTGCGCGACTGGTAACCGTCCCAGGTGCAGGCCACATTCTCGGCTGGGAGGCGCCGGACGCGCTCGTCCAGGTCGTGGCGTCATTCCAGGACTAGCGTTGCCCGATGCGACGTTATCCAGCCTTATCGGACAAGGATTGCTTGAGTTTCGTCTCCGATGACTCGCGGGCGAGAGCGGTGAGGAATACGTAGCACAGGGCGAAGAACCAGCTGGTGAATATCACTACCGGGAGCCAGAACACGATCAGGCCATTCCACGCGAACGGTCCGGATTTGGTCAGGAACCCCAGGGGGCCGACTTCGGTGATCATGAACGACCAAATGCTGAAGTATCCGAACCATCGTGGGAAGAACGGAGAGTCGGATTCGTTGCTCAAGCACACGTAAGCGATCGGGATGACCTGGAAGATGTAGTAGGGCGTCGTGGTGACAAGGGCAAGAAAAGCTAGGTCGCTGAACATGCGAGTCTCGCTCGGCGCCCGTTCCGGCGTGAACGCCGCCACACCCCAGATCAGTGCCGGGAAGACCAGGTAAACGCTGACCAACGCCCCACCCATGCCCTGCACGATGGCCCACACCCGCATGCCGGGTCCCAGTCGTGCCATCTGTTCGCTGACGACGGCGGCCAGCGGGATGCTGAATCCGGTGGCCGTCACGGCAAGCGCCGCGCCGATCAGGATGGATGTGCTGTGGAAGGCGAAGAAGCCGGCGATCTGACTGTCGCCATTTGTCGGTGGCGGCGGCGGAACCACATGCACCAGAAAGACGGCCGCAAGGCCGAACATCAGCTGGAAGGCCAGAGCCCACCACACGAGAACGGTCTGGCTACGCGTAGACAACCTGGCTCCTTATGCTCGTGACGACGATGCACCTGTGATCGATATCATATCTGACGATACCGATAGCGATAGACCGATCGGCCAACAAGATGGGACCGGCCGTGCCCATTGCACCGACCTTCGGCGGGGCGGACGAGGCATCGCCGTAATTCGGCCAGCCACCGAGCAAGGTCCCCAGGCCAGGTCACCGCCCGGCCAGCCGCGGTGACGTGAATGTCGCGAGGGCCCGCAATCAGTAAGCGGCGGTGCTGATCTCAGTGCCGAGCACCGGCCCGGTTGCGGCCCTCCACGGCGATTGCTCGGCACGAAGAGCGTGGCGCAGATCCCGCCCGGTGAGAATCGGATATTCTGATATAATATCGGAATGGCCCGCACGCCTCTGGGGACGATCTCCGAATACACTCGCCACGGCGAGAACTCGACTCCGCCGAATCTCGCACTGTCGATCGGCCATCCGGCGGCTCTAGCGGATGCGAACCTGGCTCTCTTTGGCTGCCTCGCGCGCGGCGACGTCTCGGCGAGGTTCCGGAAACTCGCGACGTTGAGCGTGGCTGCGGTCCTGCGCAACGGCTACGAGTGGGGCCATCACGCACCCACCGCTGCGGGGGTGGGCATCTCGAAGGAGTGCGTCGATGCCATCCGTAACGGTGAACGCGGTGTGCTCGACGACAGCGACCAGTTGATCGTCGACTATGCGGCCGCGGTCGAGCGTCAGGACGTCAGCGACGATCTGTGGCGGAGAATCTCAGCCGAACTGACAGTGCCACAACAGGTTCAGCTGACCACTCTGAGCGCGTTGTATGGCTTTTACAGTCGCATCCAGGTTGCGTTGCAGGTTGATCAGGACCTCGGATATGACTCGGAATTCTGAAATCGTCGTTGAATCACACGGTTGCGACGGGAAGGCAGGGCCCTGAGATGTCGACGTCTCCCTCATCGCTCAAGCTGGCCGAGGCCCTGGCGGGACAGGCCTACCGCGAGTACCCCTACGACGTATACGCCCAGCTGCGTGAACACCCGGGCTGGACGGCCCCATCGGGATACCGGGTTTTCTCGACCTACGACGATGTCCTGCAGATACTGCGCCAGCCCGCCGTCTTCGGCCAGGAAAGCGTTCCCTACCCCAACTTCCACACCGTCGACCCGCCGGAGCACACCCGCCTGCGCCGGTTGGTGGCCAAGGCATTCACCGTCCAATCGGTGAACCTGCTGCGAGATCGCATCGCCGAGATCGTTGCCGGTCTCGTCGATGACATACAGGAGCGCGGAGAGGCCGACCTCATCAGCGACTTCTCGCTGAAGTTGTCCGCCACCGTGACCGCCGAGCTGTTGCGCGTACCGGTCTCGGATGCACAGATGTGGAACAAGTGGCTCTGGGACATCGGACGCTATCGCGGAGTGACCAGCTACTTCTCGATCGCACAGACCGACCCGGGTGCCGTCGCCGCCGCGGAAGCGGCGTCGGGCCATGCTGCGGCGTATATGCGCGAACTCGTCGGCACCCATCGCCACATCGCTGAGGGCGGGATCGTCAAACGCCTGCTGGAGGCGCGTGAGGAGGATGAAACCCTGAGCGAGAAAGAGGTCCTCTACACGCTTGTGCTTCTGCTCGGTGCGGGGTTACACACCACGGCAAGCCAACTGGGCAACTTCTTTCGCGCGTTGCTGACGAACCCAGACGCCTACGAGGCGGTACGTGCGGACCTCGATCTGGCCGGCAACGCCGTCGAGGAATCGCTGCGATTCGACGGTTCTCTGCAGGCCGAGTACCGGGTTGCCAGGGAGGTCGTCGAGGTCCACGGCGTCACCCTGGAACCCAACGAGCACATCATCATCGTCAATGGCGCTGCTAATCATGATCCGTCGGTATTTGCGGACCCCGACACATTCGACATTCATCGCCCGAACGCGCGGAAGCACTTGACGTTCGGTTTCGGCGTACATCACTGTCTGGGTGCGGAATTGGCGCGAACCCAATTGATCGAGGCGGCGCGTCAGCTGATAGGCAAACTGCCCCGACTGGGGCTGGCCGGGCCACTGGAGCAGGGCGGATTCGACCGGTGGCGAGGGTGCTCGTCGTTGCCAATCCGGTGGGATCCGCGATGAGCGACGTGCGATTCGACGGGCGGGTCGCGATCGTCACAGGCGCGGGCCGGGGAATCGGGCGCGAGTTCGCACTACTTCTCGCCGAGCGGGGCGCCGCGGTGGTCGTCAACGACATCGGCTCGGCAGCCGATGCACGACGGTACGCCGGCGATCCGACCGATGGAGTCGCGAGCGAGGTGGTCGAGTTGATCACCGAGCGCGGGGGGCGCGCGGTTTCGAACACTGCCGACATCGCCGACGCGCAGGGAGCCGCTTCGTTGGCCGCCCTCGCGCTAGAAGCGTTCGGTCGGGTGGACATCCTGATAAACAATGCCGGCATCGTGCTGGTCGACCCGTTCGCCGATCTCTCCGTCGAGACGCTCGATGCCTGCTATCGGGTGCACGTGCGGGGATCGTTTCAGGTCGCCAAGGCGGTGTGGCCGCATATGGCGGCGGCCGGTTACGGGCGCATCCTCAACGTCTGTTCGGTCGACGGGATGTTGTTCGGTAATCCGTTACACGCGGCATACGACGCGGCGAAAGGCGGATTGACCGGCCTCACCAGGGGCATGTCGGCCGACGGCGCACCGCTGGGAATTCTCGTCAACGGTTTGCTGCCGGGCGCCATGACTCGAGGCAACCAGTCGGTCAGCCACGCCTATGGGCCACTGCCGATCGACATGAGTCCCGCACTGGTGGCGCCGGCGGCGGCATGGCTCGTGCACGAAGAATGCCTGGTGAACGGTCGCTTCTTCGCCTCAAGTGCGGCGCGGATGGGCGAGGTCTTCACCGCCGCGGCCGAGGGTGTCCAGGCAATTCCCGACGAGTTCTCACCGGAGTTCGTGCGTGAACATTGGGACGCAATCCAGCAACGTTCACCGTTTTTGGTGCCTGACGGCGTGCGCGACTTCAACGCCTGGCGCACGCGAGTGTTTCAGAGTGTTGTTGGGCTCGCGGTTGACAGCTGAGCGAGCCGGGATCCTCGCGTCAGTAGGTAGTGGTTCAGTAGGCGATGTTGACGTTCTTGGTTCGCACGTACTCCATCAGCCCAGCGAGCCCGCCTTCCTTGCCGAACCCGCTGCGGTCGAAGCCGCCGAAGCTGGCGTAGGGTCCGGCGACGATCAAGCCGCCATTCACCGCGACATTTCCAGCGTTCAGTTGATTTGCCAAGCGTAGTGCCCGCCCGACGTTCGCAGTGCTCACGTACGCAGATAAGCCGAATGCCGTCGAATTCGCCAGCTCGATCGCCTCGGCCTCGTCGCCGAACGACATGACTGACAGCACCGGGCCAAAGACCTCGTTTCTGGCCAGCTCGCTGCCGGGATCGACGTCGCCGAACACGGTGGGTGCGACGAAGTATCCCGTGGTGTGTCCACCGGACAGCTCGGTGCTGGTGAGCAACGTGCCAGCGCGCTCGTCGCGAGCCTGTTCGATGGTGCCGACGATCCGCGCGGCCGCGCGCGCGGAGATCACCGGCCCCATGGTTGTCTCCGGCCGCTGGGGATCACCGAGCTCGACCTGTGACAGGTTGTCCATCACCCGGTCCATGAGTTGCGGGTAGACCGATCGTTCAACCAGCAATCGGGTGGGGGCAACGCAAGCCTGGCCGGACATCGCCGTGATCCCGGCGGCCGCGCGTTCCGCGGCGGCGTCCAGGTCCGCATCGGCGAACACCAGACTGGCCGATTTGCCGCCCAGTTCGAACAGCAGTGGTGTCAATGTCTGCGAGCACGCCGCCTGGATGCGCGCGGCGGTGTCCGGACCACCGGTGAAACTGATCTTGTCAATGCCGGGGTGCCGCACCAGGGCGTCGCCAGCATCGGGACCGCCCGGCACCACGTTGACAACGCCGGGGGGAAGCCCGGCTTGCAGGCACAGCTGGCCGAAGCGGACCGCCGAGAAGGGGGCCAGCTCGGATGGCTTCAGCACGACGGTGCAGCCGGCGGCCAGTGCCGCCGGCACCTTCATCCCGATCGTGGTGGTCGGCCCGTTCCAGCTGAGCAGTATCGCCACCACCCCGATCGGCTCGTGCACCGAGTAGTCGAAGGTGCCGACTATCGGCACGGTGGCACCTTCCAGTTTGTCCGCCCAGCCGGCGTAGTAGTCCACCCAATCGGCTGCGCGATTGCTTTGTGCGGCGGCGCGCGGAGCGATCATGGCGGCCTCGAGAGTGGAGATCGCGGCGAATTCCGGCCCATGCCGGCGCAGCAGGTCAGCCAATCGCCGCAGGACGTCACGCCGATCCGGCGGGCTCCACGCGCGCCAGCTCGGGAGTGCCACGCGCGCTGCGGCGACGGCGGCGTCGACGTCGTCGGCGCCTGCGGCAACGAATTCACGTTGGAGCTCTCCGGTGGCCGCGTTGAAGTGGGGCAGGGTTCCAGTGCTGGTTTCGGTGCGCAGTTCGGCACCGATAAGAACCCCGATGGGAAGGGTGGACACCGGCTCGAGCAATTGCATTGCAGCGCTTTCTGATCGTGGTGCTGGACCGGGACTAACCGGTCACTACGGGCTAGACGGCGAAGACCTTGGCGCCCGGCCAGTTACTCAAATCCTTTGCCGCCGCTGGGATGTGGGTCAGGCCGACACCCGGAATGTCAGACATTGCGCCGTTCCGGCTTACGCGCGTGCTCGATGACCATCTCGCGCCAAGCGACTGGGAACGCATCCGATGTCGACATCTTCTCGGTCACGTTCTCGTAGTTGAGCGCTTCGACGATGCGCTTGTCCTGGCCGGAGAAGTTGCGATGCTGTTTCCAGTTGTAGTAGGCGTGGAACAGGAAACGATTAAACATCCGCCGGCGCTTGGACTTCGGATAGGTCGTTGTGTAGTAGAAGATCCACGAGTTGTCCTCATCCATCGGGGTCACCACCCGCGAATAGACGTGGCTCTGGTAGTCCAGTCGGAACGTGGTGGGCATGTGCACCCCCATCGCCCACTCGACATCGTCGACAAGCCAGTCCATTTTCGGCCGCAGATGACGACGCAGGAATCCCATCGCGCGGGCCAGGTGGAGGCGCGTCGTAGTCCTGGGGAACGGCGCATTTCCCAGGCCTGGGTAGGTGTCCCGGAACGGGCGCTTGGTCGTCGCCTGCGTCTTGCGCTGCTGATCGGAGTCGATGAAGTCATAGAAGCGGGGGTTCTCGAAAACCAGTGCCCGCCCATTGATGACCTTGGTGGCAGGCCGATCAGGACCAATATGGAGCAGCATGTTCAAGCCATTCACGTCCTGAGAGAGCACTTCCAGGGAGTTGCGGTGGACATAGAACACGTGCGCATCCTGCAGGTTTTCCAGCGAAGCCCGCCAGTTGACCTTCCAGCGTTGCTCAGCATGCATCACCAGTGCGCTGTCGTCGAAGAATTCCGGTGGGACGTCTTCTTGAATTGGCGCTGGATCACCCTCGCCCATCCAGATGAAGACGATGCCCTTGTGGGTTTGGGTGGGATAAGACCGCGCCGACGAGCGACGCTGTTGGGCGAATGTCGAGTCTGGACCCTCGCCGAGGAACGCCAGGGGTGTGCCGTTCTCGTCGAAGGTGAGCCCGTGGTAGGGGCACGTGATGGTGCCCTTGAAGTGGCACGAGCCCTGGGCGAGTGAAGCATTGCGGTGTGGGCACCAATTCGTGAGCGCAACGGCCTCGCCCTTTTCATTGCGGAAGAAGACGATGTCCTGCCCCATGATGCGCCGTCGCGTCGGCTTGCGTCTGGGCACCTTGTTGTCGGCGATCGCGGGGTACCAGTACTCCACAAGGCCCATCTTCGGGATCTGTCCACGGATGCCGAGCGACGCAGCGGTGCCGGCGGGGGTAGTCGCGGCGCGAGGTGGCCGGCGGCCGGTTGTGGTGGATCCGCTCGGTTGATGCCCGGCGACCTGTTCCTCGACTGACATCTGCCCGTCCCCTGCTTGCCTTGGCGGAGGCCCCACTAGACCTCATATCGGATGATATTATATCGTATCGCTCGGGCGAGGGTCGGGCAACGATGCGGCAGCGGAGAGGACAAGACGTGGTCAGCGGATTGCGTCGCAAGATCGGCCAGGTGGAACCGGGCCTGAGCCATCGCGCGCAATTGACTTGCTGAAAGGGGTCCCATGACCGTCGACAGCGGCAACCTGAGACCGGGCGTTTACGCGCCAACCGTCGAGTTCACGCTGGCGGCCAACGCCGGACGCAAAACATCCTTTGCGCGAACGCCAGGAGCAGCTTGCGTGTACACACGATAGGTTATCGTGAGATATCTTCAACGCGGGAGAACATGGGAGATTGTGATGCAGGACGAGAACCCTTTGTACTACGAGCCGTTCGACCCTTCGTGCCGTGAGGGACTCTTTGACACCTATGCGCGGCTGCATCGGGAGGCCCCGGTACGTCAATGCGAATCGGGTGTCTGGACAGTCGTTCGCCTGGACGATGTTCGCATCTTGTACACGCGCACAGAGGCGTTCTCCAACCGGCCGAATGGTCTGGAGACAGTCCGGCCGACGGTGGACATGTCCGATTCATCGATAGCCGAGAAGCTCGCCCCGATATTCGAAACGATGCTGCTCGACACCAAAGAATTGCTCTCGTCGTCGGTCATCGTGGGCGCAGACCCGCCCATTCACACCCGAATCAGAGGCAGCGTCAATCGGGCCTTCACCCGTGGCCGGATCGAGGCGCTGCGCGGCTACATCGAAGAGGAGGTTGCGCGCTGCCTCGATGGCATCGACCATGCGCCGACATTCGACGTGTACGCCGACCTGGCAAGTCAGATCCCTCTGCGGGTGATGACTCGGCTGTTCGGCCTGCCCGCTTCCGATGACGAGAAGTTCCAGCGCTGGGCGCTGATCCTCTCCACACAGTTGAACGCCCATGAGACTCGTGGCACAGCGTCCTGGTTGGCCACGCACTACAGCTTGATCTCCGAGTTTGCCGATTACTTCGTCCCGTTGATGACAGAACGCGCGAAGGACCCTGGTACCGACCTGCTCAGCGACATCATGGCCGCGGAGAACGATGCGCTGACGGCGTCGGAAGGGGTCCTCTTCGTCCTCACGCTGTTGGGAGCGGGGACCGAAACCACCGCGAACCTCATCGGCAACGTGATCGTCGAACTGCTGCGCAACCCGGACCAACTCGATCTGCTCCTCGCCGACCCAGCTCTGGTTGACGCGGCGATCGAGGAGTCACTGCGTTATGACTCGCCGTTCCAATTCGTCTTCCGGGAGACGACGTCAGATATCGAGTTGTCCGGCGTGACAATCCCAGGTGGGTCGATCGTCCTCAATATGATCGGTGCGGCCAACCATGACCCGGCGCACTTCACCGACCCGGACCGCTTCGACATCACCCGGAAACCGGGGCACCTCGGCTTCGGGCAGGGTATCCACTTCTGCCTCGGTGCGGCACTGGCCCGAATGGAAGCCCGGGCCGCCCTCCGCGGGATTTTGCCTCACCTGCGCGAGTTCGCCCTGGACGAGGAGCACATGGTCGACCGGCCCAGTTTGCTCATCTGGGGCCGGATGCGGATCCCCCTGGTGCGCCGCTCGATGGCCACCAGTGGTGGCACGGCCCCGGTAGGCCTACAGAGCGAAGGTTAGCGAGTAGCCGGTTTCGGTCCGGCCTATTCGCGGAGGACTGACTCATGCCGACTCGGGGATGAACCTGACGTGCAATCTGCTGGGCACCGCGAGCCAGCCACCGACGAAATCCCATTCGAGATCGGTCTCCAGCGAGTGGATATCGGGAAGCCGGCGGACCAATTCCCGGAACCCCGTTCGCATTTCGAGCCGAGCGAAAGGCGCGCCCAGACACACATGTCGTCCGTGGCCAAAGCCCAGATGGCGAGTGGTCGTCCGATCGGGGTCAAACACATCCGGGTGTTCATAGACGGCGGGGTCCCGATTGGCCGCTGCAAAGCACAGGCGCACCGTGGCATCGTCTGGAATGGTTACTTCGTCTATCCGCACGGCAGCGGTCGTCGTGCGGTTGAATGCGTGGAAGGGCGTGCCCCAACGCACGGTCTCTTCGATTGCAGTAGTGAGCACATTGTCGTCGGAAAGCATGCGCCGCTTCAGGTCCGGCCGCGAAAGTGCGTGGAATAACAGGGTACCCAGGGCTGAGGTGGTCGTTTCGTGCCCGGCGACAAGGAACCCGATCATGAACCGCATGATCTCCGGCTCGTCCATCCGCCGTCCATCGATTTCGGCATGGGCCACTCGCGTGAGGTAGTCATCGCGGGGTTGCGCCCTACGCGCTAAGACTTCGTCCAACACGAGCGCGCCGATCTCCAAGTTGAGCGCGGCGCGTCGCTCGGGATCGGTGACGCTCCTGGTCATTTGGTAGGACAAGTCGCGTATTCGGGCAACCGGAGCGCCGCTAATGCCGACCACCTCGCACATGCCGAGCACCGGCAGTGGTGCGGCGAAGGTATCCATCAGATCGCACTCGCCGGTGCCTGAGAACTCGTCGATGACTTCGTTCGCGATGGCCTGGAGCCGAGGCTCGACGGCCCTGAGCTTCTCCGGCGTTAAAGGCTCCAAATAGAGCTTCCGCCAAGCCGCATGCTCGGGAGGATCCTGCTCGATGGCCGGCATCCGCGGCGCGGACGGGTCGGGAGGAAGCAGGACACCCTTGCGTGCCGAGGAGAAATTCTCCGAGTCCTGAGCCGCCGCACGGACGTCGTCGTAGCGCGTCAACCAGTAGAAGCCGCCGAGTGCATTGCTGTGCTGCACGGGGCATGAACGCAGTTCATCGTAGAAGTCATAGACCTCTGGCACGCCCATCTTGTAAGGGTTTTGGTCTACACGGCTGCTCGGCTGCACCGATTCCACATTAGGGTTGTTGGCCCAAACCCGACAGCCGACTTCGGCGTTATCTAGTCCACTTCTCGCGGTTTGTTGATGCCGTAAGTAGCGAGTCCGCTGAGGGTGATGTCCTCGCATCGGCCGCACCAACGTCGACAACATCCTCACCCAAACAATGACTTTCGAGCCCTACTTTCATCCCGGGCTGGCCGCGGGCCGCAGGAAAACCTCGCATACCGTCACGGCGATTGTGTCGACCTGGTGCGGCGCGAGCTGGCGGGGGCCGACTGTGGCGTTCATCGCGCCAAGCAGCAGATCGGTGAGAACCCGAGGGTCAACGCCCGAACTAACCACGTTGTCGCGCTGGGCTTCTTTGACAAGCGTGCGCCAGCGGGTGATGTATCGGCGCGCGTGGGCACGCGCCGCCGGGACAGGGGCGGTGGACGCCCCGTCCATCACCCGCACGACGGCCGCACCGCGGTCACGACTCTCGTGCAGAGCATGCAGGTGCGCCCGCACGGCGGCCGACAGTGCCTCGGCATTGCCTGGCTCCGAGGGAAGTTCGGAGATGGCCTGGTCGACGCGCGCAAGTGCGAAGTCGACAGCGTCGCGCAGAACCTCAGCGACAAGATCGGCTTTCGTGGTGAAGTGGAAGTAGAGACTGCCCAGTGTCAGGTCGGCCCCGGCCGCCACCTGACGAAGGCTGGTCCCATCGAAACCGCGCGCCGCGAACTCGCGCGCTGCCGAGGCCAGGATGCGTTGGCGCGTTCTGACCGCCTTGGTGTCTAGTCCATCGCCCATGCCAAGCCGACCTTAGCGCAGGCACTTGCGCTCATTCTAATGCGTGCTAAATTCTTATGGACAGATTCGGACGATCGTCCGAATCTGAGCCGATCGAAGGAGCCAGGGTGTCGACATCGACCGTCCCCGAGGCAGAGGCCGGAGTCCTCGACCCCAATTTCGCTGTCACGTGGTATCAACGGTGGATCGACGCGTGGAACAGTCACGAGCCAGATCGGCTCAAGGAATTAGTGACCGATGACTTTGTCTTGGACTCGCCGACAACCCGCCTGACTGACTGGGTCGTGCAGGGCCCCCAGAGCGCCAGCGACTACATGCGGTTCGTCATCACCGCATACCCCGATCTGGTGTGGGAAGTGATCGCACCGCCGATGTTCCGCACCGATGTCCGGCAGGCCGCGTTCAGCTGGCGGGGCAGCGGCCACTTTTCTGGCGTACTTCTGCCGGCCGGCATCCAGGGCACCGGCAATGCCTTCACGTTCGAAGGGCTCGAGATATTCGCCTTCCGCGGTGAGCAGGCGTGTCACCTCAACGCGGTCTATGACCTAGCCATCCTCAACAAGCAGACCGGCATTCACCACGCCACCAGATCGCGCACGTGACATCGCGCTCAGGTCATCGGACGAGTCTTAACGTGGATTGTCGAGGTATGCGTCCGCCCAGGCGCCGATGATTCGGCCTGCCCGCTGAGCCTGGCCGCGGGCGGTGAGCAGATGGTCAGAACCTTCGAGTGAGACGAAGCTGCGCGGGTGGCGCGCCAAGCGGAAGATCTCGCTTGCGTTCTCGATGCCGACGGTGTTGTCGGTGGGTGAGTGCAGGATCAGCAGGGGCAGGCGCAAGCCTTTGATCTTGGCGTGCAGGTGAGCCGCGCGGACATCCTCGACGAATGCCCGCTTCAGGGTCAGCGTGCGCCCACCGACCATCCACTCGGCCGCGCCCTCCGACAGCACCCGCTCGACCACCGCGTCGTAGTGCTGCTCGACGTGGCGGGGATCGACCGGCGCTGCCACCGTGACAACCGACCGCACACCCGACGACTGCCGCGCCGCGGCGATCACGGCCGCGCCGCCCCACGAGTGCCCAACCAGGATGCCCGCCGGGGTCGCACGGTTGGCCATGAACTCGCATGCCTTGACGATGTCGTCGACCTTGACGGTGAACGACCCGTCACCCCAGTCTCCCTCTGATGCACCGAGACCCAGCGCATCGAAGCGCAGCATGCCGATACCGTCCGCGGCCAGCTGCTTGCAGATCCGGGCCGCGGCCGGGCAGTCTTTACCGAGCGTAAAGCCGTGCGCAAACACGCCCCAACCGCGCACCTCTCGTTCCGGCACCTCGATGATCCCTGCCAGATGCGGGCCCGTGGAGCTACGGAACACGACACGTTCGCTCATGGTAGAGATTTACCATGCCCTTCGCGATTGATTGTGCTGTCGGCCAAACGTTACGAATTAGATGATTGAAGTCTCGTACCGGCAAGCGCATCAATCCTGGCACTTCCGTCAAATACTATCGCGCCTACGACCTCTCGCCGAGATTCAGCCCGCGTGACCTTGCACGTTCGAATCGGGCAGCGGGGCCCCAGCACTTGCATCCCACCTCCAGCCGCCGGCTGAACATCGGACGTAGGCGTCACACCGCAGCGCAGATCGTCTCGGTTCCGGCATCGCCGACGCCATCGAGTAGCCTGCGTAGTCGCCTGCGGCCACGGGAAAGCTGCGACGCCACGGTCCCCCTTGGGGTGTTCATAATCGCCGCGATCTCCTGGTAACGCAGACCCTCGACGTCCGCGTAATACACCACGTTGCGAAGGTGCTCCGGCAGTGCCTGCATCGCCGTCTTGATCTCGTTATCCTCCAAGGAATCTAGCGCCTGGTCTTCGGCGGAGCGCAGCTGCGCCGGCGCAGACCGGGAGTACGTATCTACCAAACGTTGCTCGGTCACCTCTTCGGTGGAGTACTGCACAGGTCGACGCCGCTTCGTGCGATAACCATTGATGTAGCTGTTTTTCAAGATTCGCGCCAGCCAGGCGTGCATGTTGGTATCACGCTGGAAGGAATGGAAGCCCGCGTACGCCTTCATCATGGTTTCCTGCACCAGGTCCTCAGCGTCCGCATGATTCCGGCTCATACGAAACGCATTGCGGTATAGGATATTCCGTAGGGGCAGCACCTCCTGTTCAAACCGTGCAGTCAACTCCGTCACTTTCAGGTCATCGGCACGGAAGTCGCACTCGGCGGGTTTGAGTAGCGTGATGTCGGCTGGGGTGTATATCGGGTCTCCGCTGCCGATCGGTCGCGCGGGCAGGTGTTGCGTCGTCACGCTGCCAGCCAGTTGTACAGGGCCTCGAACGTTTCCCGTGCGGCTTTGGTGTCGCTGCGGATCTGGAAGGCCTGCACGCCCTGGACGAAGCCGAGGATCACCAGTGACACGCCGGAAACGAGGATAAGCACGATGACGGAATCGAACGGCCAAGCAAGCACGATGCCGCCGGCGATCATGGACAGGATGCCAAGTACGCCATACCAGCTCCGCCCGGGCAAGTCCCGCTCGCTCAGCGCAACCGCACTCTCGGAAACACCCCGGAGGATCAAACCAGTTCCCATCCATACGGACAGGAGTAGAACGGCATAATCCTCGCCGAAGTGGCGGAAGGACAATATCGCCAAGGCAAGCGACAGCGCGCCAGTGAGAAACAGCATGAGGCGTGTGGCTGCGGATGGGGGCAATGTAAATGCCAAAAACAGTTCTGCGAATCCGCTCATCAGCAGGTAGACGCCAAACATGGTTGAGGCAACAAGGATTGTGGGACCGGGCCATAGCAGTACCATCGCGCCCAAGACGGTGGTCAGGACGCTCGCTACCAGCGCGCCCTTCCACAGCTGCTGATCGAGACCGCCGTTCATGATGCTCCTTATTTTGTGCGCGGCTGATGATTTTGTTGCCGCCCTTACATTTCCGACCAATGCGTCGATCGTCATTCCATCGGACGCCAATGTCGATGTATTTTCAGACACCACAGACCACACAGCGGTGTTGCCGCCGCCATAGCCACAGGCGCACCTAGCCCGCACACAGCCGCATGACGATGCGCCCCGAGCGGCGTCCGACGGGCGTCGTTTGGTTCTACAGCGCTCAGTTCCTCGGGGACTGGTTCGGCAGCCCGGTGAACGTGGCGAGCCGGGTAACGGGCCTACTGGTCGAGCAGCTGCAGCGATACATCCCAGAGCTGTTCGGCGGTCTGCGGGTCAAGAGCATAGGCAGCCACACCCTGTTGGCGCTCATGGCCGATCTGGGGATCCACGACCGGTGCTTGCTGGCAATTCTCGAAGTATCGGCCACCGATGCCGTCCAGTAGCGGCGAGGTCGCCACGAACACCGACGTTGCGGCGCCTTCTGGGACCGTCTTCCAGTCGTAGTTGCGGTCGATCTCCTCCCATTCGGGGCCCGACTGATGCTGCTGCAGATTGGTCCGGATGCCCCCGGGCATCACCGCGTTGGCGGTGATACCGTCGGTGGCCCAGCGGCGAGTCGCCTCCACCGCAAAAAGCACGATCGCGGTCTTTGACTGTCCATAGGCCAGCCACGGGTCGTAAGGCCTTCGGTCGAACTGCAGATCATCGAGAACAACCGGCGAAAAGAAGTGGCCACTCGACGTCAATGCCACGACCCTGGCTGGCGCA
This sequence comes from Mycobacterium sp., assembly GCF_035570115.1. GTDB lineage: Bacteria > Actinomycetota > Actinomycetes > Mycobacteriales > Mycobacteriaceae > Mycobacterium. The sequence goes on along the minus strand of NZ_DATMLH010000316.1, from coordinate 53,878 downwards.
CCCTCGGACAGCGCGTCGTGTAGCCCGACCGACAACCCGAAATGCCCCAGGTAGTTGGTGGCGAATTGGTGTTCCCATCCCTCCGCGGTGCGCCGTAGCGGCTCTGCCATGACGCCGGCGTTGTTGACCAGGATGTGCAGCGGGCCACGCCATCTTTCGACGAATGCTCGCACCGAGGCGCGGTCGGCCAGCTCCAGCGGCTCGACCGTGATATTGGAGTTCCCGGTCTGCTCTTCGATTACCGCGGCGACCTGGCGACCCGCGTCAAGGTTGCGCACGGCCAAACACACTTGGGCACCCGCCGAAGCCAGCGCGCGGGCGGTCTCAGTGCCGATCCCCGAACTGGCGCCGGTGACCACCGCGCGATGTCCTGACAGGTCAATGCCCGCGATGACGTCGTCGGCGGTGGAGTGTCGGGAGAACTTACTGCTGATCAACTCGCTCGATGTCACGTTGCCTCCTTCAAAGACCGTCCGTATACCGTATACCAAATTCGGTAACACCGCAGTAGCCGGCATGGCCCGGAGATGAACCTTCCAAGCGCAGCGGCCACATCGGTGGGTTTGCTCCGTACGCAGTGGACCACGCCAACGCCGATCGTCTGTGGCGGATCTCCCTCGAACTCACTCAATAACGCCGCGAACGCTCGATGACTGTCTCCTGCGTCGCGAGATCATCGCCGATGAGGCCGAAACCCGCGCGCGCAGAACCGGATTACAACCGGGCTAAGCGCACCCGGATATCGGCGACAACACCGACGCTCGATCGACGGTGTACTGCACGACATCGACGGCTGTCACTGCGATCGCGACGATTGAGAACACCACAACAACAGTCCGGCAGCCGGACGTCGTCGACGACGGCAGGCACGGCATCGCACATCGGCAACGCCGCGCCGGCGAGCGGGCAAGCCACGGCCGACTCAGGCCGGAAAGGAGGTCTGCCTGGCATTCGCGCAGCCGGTCATCGGAGCCAGCGGCCACTGGTCGCGGGTGCTCGCGGCGGCGACGGTGCCTGCGAATGTTGTTAGATCCATTCCTTTTTCGCCCGAGCAGTCCCGGCAAATTTGGCTTGGCAGCCGGGCAGGTTCAGCCAGCGACTCGATGTATACGACTGTGACGGCGATCCTCCGCTTCTGAAAGGCACAGCACACTCACCATGGACATCAAAGGAAAGACCGTCATCGTCGCCGGGGCCACCTCGGGCTTAGGCCTGGCGGTAGCCCACGACTTCGCCGCGCGTGGCGCCAACGTCGTGCTGATTGGACGGCGCGGCGAGCTCGCCGCCCAACTCGCCGGCGAGATCGGCGAGGCGGCGCTTGGCGTGGGCGCCGACATCGCGGACCCCGAACAAGTCGCCGCCGCGATCAGTTCTGCGCTGGAAAGGTTCGGCAGGATCGACATCAATATCAATACCGCCGGCATCCAGGGTTTCGTGCCGCTGGTGGGCGCCGACGGCGCCCCGACTGACGTGGCCGAGTTCACCCGGATGTGGACCATCAACGTCGCGGGCACCTTCAACATGATGAGCCGGGCTGCGGCAGTGATGTTGACCAACGAGCCCGACGCTGACGGCGAGCGTGGCGTCATCGTCAACACGTCGTCGGTCGCCGGCGAGGACGGCACCACCGGCATGCTGGGCTACGCGGCCACCAAGGCCGCTCTCATCGGCATGACGCTACCGGCGGCGCGCGAATTCGCCGGCCGCGGCATCCGGGTCAACACCATCGTGGCCGGCGGTTTCGACACCCCGATCCTCGACGTCACCGGGCGTGCGGCGGCAGCCAGCCAGATTAAGTTCTTCGCCAACCCTCATCGGCTTGGCAAGCCCGAAGAATTCGCGGCGCTGTGCGCACATATCGCCGAAAACGGCTTCTACAACGCCGGCACCCCGCGCCTCGACGCTGGCTATCGCGTCCCGCTGTGACCCTGTGGTGCCGGGACCAAAAACCCGGCACCACAACCGGTCTGCGCTCTGCGTTGGCTACATCAGCCGGCGATGCACTTCTAACGCGAGACTCAGTTCGATGACATCGCGCGGGCGAGACAGGGAACGGCCGGTCCGTTCCTCGATGCGACGCAACCGTTTACGCACCGTATTGGGATGACAGGACAGCACCTCGGCGCTCGCGCTCATCGATGCATCGTTGTCCACCCACACGCGGAAGGTGTCAAACAGCCTGTCACGCACCTGGTCGGGCAGGTCATGGAAACCATCCAGAACGACCGCGGCCGATTTCACCATGGCCCTCGGAGCGCTGACCGCGGCGGTGGCCAACATGGACCCATCGAACACCGCGACCTTCGCGTCAGCCAGATCGTGGCCGCGCAGCGAAACCTTGGCGAAGTGCAACGCGATGGGTGTATCGCGCAAGTCGTCGAAGCAGGCACTGACACCAATGCGACGGGTGGCCATCCGCGTCAACAACGCGATCAGATTTTCGCGATGGCGCTCGGAGGCGACGTGGGCAACCCCCACCTGCAGATCGGGTAGCCGCCGCCACGCCGAGAACACATCGAGGCTGCGCAGCTTCGACCCGATATCGGGCAGTACCTCGTTTCCCACGCTGTCCAGTTCAGCGGCAATGACCGTGAACGGTCCTTCGGTGGGCAGTCGCAGGAAGTTGGCGATCTCCCACAGCCTCCACCGGTCGTGAGTGTGGCCGTGCAGCAGGGTGTCCATCATCAACGATCCCTGCGACATCTCCTCGATCACCTGCCGTTGGAGCTGGTCACGATAACCGGTGAACATCGCGGCGGTGAACAACTCCTCGGTCAGCTGCAGATTCGCGGTCATACCTTGCAGAATTTGCGCATCGACACTGGGATGTCGGGCCGCCTCGTCGACCAACACCTGCCAAAGGTGACGGAAGACAATGCGAATGCCTTCCATCACCGACGACACCGCCATCCTTTGCCGGGCGCGGTCGGCTCCCCCCACGGTTGCCGGTCGCGGATCGAACTGCGAGGGTGCCGCCATTCCCGCCACCAGCGACCGCACGTTCGCCAGACACGTCGCTCGCCCCTCGACTGGGGGCGGAATCCAGGCCGACTCTGATGCCTTGGGGGCAGCAGCAACGATCCGTACCAGGTCATCCACCAGCGTCTCAGCGCGTTCGGACAACGCCGTCACCAGACCGGCGCTGTGCTGCGACGGCACGCCGGCGACAGGCAACTGGGTCATCGTGCAGCTACTCGGGGTTGACCAGCCGCGATGCGCTGAGACACTGGCCCTAACCGCCCGAGTTCGGGGTGGTCAAGCGCGTCGGGACAGCTGCGGACATCAAACCGCTGGACGGCATCGGGACTCCTTTGTAGCGCTGCGAACTCGCGTAAACGTGGAAACCCGCCGCGCATGTATACCGTATCCTAACGGGCAGTTTTCGGGTGTGCCACCCAGCAGCCGATGCCTCGGATATCTGAGACCACGGGCAGCCGGTCGGGGTTTTGCGAAGTGTGGGCTACTCCCGTTGTTCAGACAGTGCTCCAGCCGCCGTCCGTCGGCAAGATCACGCCATTGACATTCGCCGAGTCGTCGGACAACAGCCACAGCAATGCTCGCGTCACCACCTCGGGCTCCACGATCGGGGTCGCCGTGGCTAGAGCGGCGGCGGTGCGTTCTTGGGCGTATTCGGACCGGAATGCGACTTCCATCCCCGTATGAACGCCGCCCGGCGCGACCGCGTTGGCCCGCACGCCAAGCGGGCCATAATAGAAGGCCACCGACTTGACGAACCCGTTGAGCGCGTGCTTTGAGGTGGTGTAGGCGGCGCCGGACATTGATGCACGCAGCCCAGCCTCCGATGACACGTAGGCCAGCGCGCCGCCACCGCCGCTGATCATCGCCGGCAGCACCGCGCGCGTCAGTCGCATCGGCACCGTGACGTTCAGATCGATCACGGTGTGCCACGTCGTGTCGTCTATCTCGGCGGCCGGCAGCCAGCCGTCGTAAATTCCGGCAACACTGACCAGCCCGTCCACCCGGGAACCCGCGGCGGCTACGACGCGGTCCACGACCGCCTGATCGGTGAGATCCCCGGCAATGGCGACCAGCCGCTCGGTGCCTGCCTGTTCGCTCAATGACTGCAGGCGGTCGGGTGCCACCTCAGCGGCGACGACGGTGGCGCCTTCGACGAGCAGGCCCAAAACGGTCGCCCGACCGATGCCGGCGCCCGCCCCCGTCACCACGATCGTGCGTCCGGCGAAGCGCGTACCGGAGGTTGCCGGATGCGCGGACGGAGTCAGGCTCGTGGTGCTGGGCTCGCTACCGAATTGCATTGACTTGATCTCTCTTTCGGGTTTCTGGTGATGGCCTGCATTGGTTATGTCCAGCGTGGACGGTGGTCAGCTGCCCGGCGGGTACGCGAGCGCCATCGTGGCGATGGCTCCGCCGTCCACCAGCAGGTCGGCACCTGTGATGAACGAGGCCGACGGGCTGAGTAAAAAGTCCGCCGCCGCGGCGATCTCTTCGGCCGTACCCATCCGGCCGGCAGGCGAGCCGGCGATAAGTTGGTGCACTAGCTGCTGGTCGGCACCGGTGAGTTCGGCGCGCCCCATCGCCGTCGCGATGACGCCGGGACTGACCGAGTTGACCCGGGCTGAACGTTCGCCCCACTGGGGAACCGCTGCGCGCACCCTCAGTTGGGTGGCGAGCTTGGCGAATTGATACGCGGTGGCCCGGTCGTGATAGCGGTCGGTGTTCAACAACGGCGAAGCAATCAGCTCTCGCGCCGGCAGCGTCATCAGGGCCCACTCATCAGCCGGCGATAACACCCGTCCGTACATGTGGCCGGCGTTGCTCGCTATCACGACCGCAGCCCCACCGGACTGTACGTGCGCACCGAATTCCTCCAAGACCAGTGCAGGTCCGACAGCGTCCACGGCGAGAATCTGCTCAATTGGGGCCTGCGCGGGTGACACACCGGCGGTGTGAACAACGCGGGTGATCGGGCCAAGCGCCGACGCGGTGTTGGCGAGTTCGGCCACCGACTCCGGTGAGGTCACGTCGGTGGCTTTGGCATGGGCGTCGAAGCCATCGGCGACGAGCTGCGCAACGCAGTCGTCTAGCGACTCGGCGGAGACGTCGGCGATCAGCAGCCTCGCATCCGCCCCAAGCCGACGACTGATCGCGCGACCCATCCCCCCGTATCCGATCACCACGGTGACGTTCTTGCGCACTTTCACGTTCCCTTACCGCAGTGCGCGGGTCCTTGTGATCCACACGGTGTCGTGGCACTGTATACAGTATATGGAATACATACAAGACTCATCCAAAACCCGGGAGGGTGATCAGCTTTGTCATCCCTGACGAATGTGTCGACCGTCGCCGACGACGGCATCCATCTCGGTGAGTCCCATTTCCACACCTTTGCTGCCCATGCCGCATTCGCCGAGTTGCGTCGCACCGATCCGGTGCACCTGTACCGGCCGCTGGACACCTGGATCCTGGCGAAATACCACGACATCCGCGCCGTGTCACGCGATTTCGACCGGTTCTCGGCGGCCCAGGGCATTGACGTGAACAGCATCCGCCTCGGCGAGCTCAGCTCGGCCGATATGTTCGGCAAGCGCGGCGACGAGTTCCTCGCCACGGTCGATCCGCCGCGCCACACCGAGCTCCGCAAAGCGCTTGCCCCCGCATTCACCGCGCGCGCGGTCAATGCTCGCGAAGCACGCATTGCCGCCTTTGCCGCCTCATTGGTCGATCAACTGCCCGACGGTGAACGCGTCGACTGGGTCACGATCGCCCAGCGACTCCCCATCATGGTCGGCCTCGACTTGCTAGGGCTCCCGCAGTCCGACGTCGATCAGGTTCGGCGCTGGAGCGAGTCGATGGAGCAGTTGTCTTACCCGCTGAGCGCCCAAGAGCTGCTTCAGGTGTACGAGGACTTCGCCCCACTCGGCGCCTATCTGGCCGAACACGTTGAGCACAAACGCCGCCATCCCGCCGATGACCTGATGACTTACCTGATCGCCGCCAGCTCCAACTCGACTGCCATCACGACGGACAACGTCCTGATGCTGTTGATCACCGTGTTGGGCGCCGGGAACGACACGATGCGCTCACTGCTGACCGGCATGGTCTTAACGCTCGCCGAGCACCCCGATCAACTGCGCCGGCTGGCCGCCGAGCCGAGCCTGGCCAGCGCCGCGGTCGAGGAATCGCTGCGCTGGATCACCCCGGCGCGCGGGTTCTTCCGAACGGTAGTTGTTCGGACCTCGCTCGGCGGGCAGATGCTGCATCCTGGACAACGGGTCTACCTTGCCTACGAATCGGCCAACCGCGACGAAGAAGTGTTCGACCGTGCCGACGTCTTCGACATCACGGCGATGCGTGGGCAGCACTCGTCGTTCGGATTCGGCACGCATGTCTGCATTGGTGCAGCCTTCGCGCGCCGCGAGGCGACCGCACTGCTGCACGAACTCGTGACGCGCTTCCCCAGCTTCGAGCAGACCGCCCCCGCCTCACCGATGATCAGCGTCCTACGCACTGGGTGGCACCACGCCCCGATGACCTTTCATGCCGCCCACTAAGCCATTCCGCTGCCCAGGCGGCTTCCGAATTGGCACAACCGCCCCTCCCCCAGCGACAGCGTGAAGGCGCCGAGCACAGCCATGACACTTGATACTCGCGAGCAACGCCGGCAACGTCGCATTGCCGAAATGTATGCCAGCGATCAACAATTCGCTGCGGCCCGGCCGAGCACCGCGGTCGCCGCAGCGATCAACAAGCCGGACTTGCCGTTGCATCAGATCGTGCGGGCGACCATGGAGGGCTACGCGGAGCGTCCCGCGCTGGGGCAGCGCGCAGTCGCATTCGTCCGCGATCCGGCCACCAGACGCACCTCGGCGCAGCTGCGGCCGCAATTCGACACCATCAGCTACGGCGAACTGTGGAAGCGCGCCGGCCAGATCGCAGCCGCACTAGCCAATACTGTCTCCGGCGGCGTGTGCTCGGGAGACCGCGTCTGCATGTTGGGCTTTGTCAGCATCGACTACGCCACCATCGACATCGCGTTGACCCAACTCGGCGCGGTGGCTGTTCCCCTTCAGGCCGGCTCCCCCGCGCATCAGTTGCAAGCGATCGTCGCCGAATGCGAGCCAACCACCATCGCCTGCAGCATGGACTATCTCGATGTCGGCGTCGAGCTGGTGTCCAGCCGGCCTACCCACACCCATTTGGTGGTCTTCGACTACCACTCCGAAGTCGACGACCATCGCGAAGCGTTGTGCGCCGCCGTTGAGGCGCTGGGCAATTCGGCTACCGTGGAGACGCTGGCGACCGTCCGCGCGCGCGGCGCGACCACCCGATCCGACCAGCCGATCCCGTCCGGCGATGCCGATCGCTTGGCGTTGCTGATCTACACCTCGGGCAGCACCGGAGCCCCGAAAGGGGCCATGTACCCGGCCCGTACGGTCGCCAATCTCTGGCGCTCGTCGGCCTTTTTCGCCAAGGAAACCGTCCCGTCGATAACGCTGAACTTCATGCCGATGAGCCACGGCGCAGCGCGCGGGGTCCTTTATGCAACCCTCGGCAATGGCGGAACCGCGTATTTCGTCGCCAAAAGCGACCTGTCCACTTTGCTCGACGATCTGGCCTTGGTGCGCCCGACCCAACTGAACTTTGTGCCGCGAATCTGGGACATGCTGTTGGATGGGTTCCGCGCTGAGCTGGACCGACGGCGTGTCAAGGACGCCGACACCGCAGCGGTGCAAGCCGAGGTGATCGCCGAACTTCGGCGGCTCCAGCTTGGCGGGCGGGTGTTGTCGGCGATGACAGGCTCGGCCCCAATCTCGGGCGAACTCAAAGAGTTTGTCGAATCGCTTCTCGACGCTGACCTCATCGACGGCTACGGCGCGACCGAGTGCGGCTTGCTGTTTGTCAACGGCCGCGCGTTGCGTCCACAGGTCATCGACTACAAACTCGTCGACGTGCCCGAATTGGGCTACTTCTCAACCGATCTCCCCCACCCGCGTGGTGAGCTCCTGGTGAAGACGCAGGTCATGTTTCCCGGTTACTACAAGCGCCCCGATGTGACCGCTGAGGTGTTCGATAGCGATGGCTACTATCGGACCGGAGACATTGTCGCCGCGACAGGGCCGGATCGGATCAGCTACGTCGACCGGCGAAACAACGTGCTGAAGCTGTCCCAGGGCGAGTTTGTGCCCGTCGCCAAGCTGGAGGCGGCGTTCACCAACAGCCCGTTTGTGCGCCAGCTTTACGTCTACGGAAACAGCGGCCGCCCTTACCTTTTGGCGGTGATCGTGCCCACCGACACCGCGTTGCAGCGATTTGACGCGGTCTCGTTGAAGCAGCAGATCAGTCGGTCGCTGCAAGAGGTTGCCAAAGCGGCGGCCCTGCAATCGTATGAGATTCCACGCGACTTCATCATCGAGCAGCAGCCCTTCACACTGGAAAACGGTCTGCTCACCGGACTGCGCAAGCTGGCGCGGCCCAAGCTGCGTGAGCGCTACGGCCAGGACTTGGAGCGGCTCTACGCCGAGCTGGCTGCCGCGCAGACCGGCGAGCTGCGCGAGCTGCGGCACGCTGTCGCCGACCGACCCGTCGTCGACACCATCGCCCGAGCCGCAGCAACACTGCTAGGCACCGCGACCGCCGAGTTGGGGCCCGACGTGCACTTTACCGACATCGGGGGAGATTCGTTGTCGGCGTTGACATTCGCCAAACTGCTCAATGACATCTTCGATGTGGATATCCCGGTCAGCGTCCTAGTCAGCCCGACCAGCGACTTGCGGGCGCTGGCCGACTACGTCGAGGACCAGCGGGCCTCGGGCGACAAACGTCCCGGCTTCGGCTCGGTGCACCCAGACAGTGCAGCCGAGGTGGCGGCGGCCGATCTTCGCCTTGAGAAGTTCATCGAGACCGCGGTGCTGACCGCAGCGACGTCGCAGCCTCGCCCACACGGTCAGGTGCGGACCGTGCTGCTCACCGGCGCCACCGGCTTCCTCGGCCGGTTCCTGGCCTTGGCCTGGTTGCAACGACTCGCCGCTGTCGACGGCACACTGATCTGCCTGGTGCGCGGTAAGGACGCTGCGGCCGCCCGCGCACGCCTCGACAACATCTTCGACGGCGGCGATCAACAGTTGCTGGCGCACTACCGAGGCCTGGCCGGGCGCCTCGAGGTCGTCGCAGGAGACAAAGCACAAGCCAACCTCGGCCTTGATCAACCGACCTGGCAACGCTTGTGTGCCACCGTTGATCTCATCGTCGACCCCGCGGCTCTGGTAAATCACGTCCTGCCCTACAGCCAGTTGTTCGGCCCTAACGTGGTGGGCACCGCCGAGCTGATCCGGCTCGCGCTCACCACCAGAATCAAGCCCTACAGCTATGTGTCGACGGGCGGCCTGGCCGATCAGATCGGCTCATCGGCGTTTGTGGAGGACGCCGACATCCGCCAGATCTGCCCGACTCGCAAACTTGATGACAGCTACGCCAACGGCTACGGAACCAGCAAGTGGGCCAGCGAAGTCCTGCTGCGCGAGGCACACGAGGCGTTCGGGCTGCCGGTCGCGGTGTTCCGCTGCGACATGATCCTCGCCGACACCCAATACGACGGTCAGCTGAACCTGCCGGATATGTTCACCCGTTTGATGCTCAGTCTCGTGGCCACCGGGCTGGCGCCCGCGTCGTTCTACGAAGTCGACTCGAGCGGCCAGCGCCAAAATGCCCATTACGACGGATTGCCGGTGGATTTCATCGCCGAGGCGATCTGCGTCCTTGGCGGACAATTGGTAAAGGGTCACGAAACCTATCACGTGATGAATCCCCATGACGACGGCATCGGACTCGACGAGTATGTCGATTGGCTTATCGACGCCGGATACGAGATCCGTCGGGTCGCCGACTTCGACCAATGGCGCGAGCGTTTCCAGCGCGCGTTGCATGCCCTGCCAGATCGCCAGCGCGACAACTCATTATTGCCCCTGATGCATGCCTACCGGCAGCCGCAGAAGCCCGTTCGAGGCTCGGTCGCTCCGGCGGGGCGGTTCCGTGCGGCGGTCGACGCCGCGCAGATCGGCTCTCTCGGCGGCATTCCGCACGTCACCGCGCCGATCATCGAGAAATACATCACCAACCTTGAGCTTCTCGGGCTGCTTTGACGCACCCCAGAACGTAGTCACTTGCCCGTACACGGTATCCCGTATACAGTTGGGTGATCCGTGGGGCGATCGTGGCGAAGAGGTAGCCGGTCGTCTCACGGCCACCAGCACATCGAGAGGTCACGGCCCACCGTGCAGCAGGCCGCCGCCGGCAACGGTGTCGAGGTGGGTGTGGTCTGGTGTCCCGACGACGAAGAGGCCGATTTCCAGAAATGCCGACACCCAAAGGCCACCAACACGACGTCGCACTCGACGAATTGGACTGCACATCGGGTCAGGCTTACCTCACCGGCACGGACATCCTGGCCAGACTGCCGGCCATTCAACGCAAGATCGACGCCGCTGCAGGTCACAGCACAGCCGGTTACGTTACGGGTTATCCAGGCTCTCCCCTGAGCGGACTGGACTCGCTGCTTCGCCAACAGCGGTCACAGTTGGCGGCGTTGGGCGTGCAGTTCAACCCGGCGATCAACGAAGACCTCGCCGCGACGGCGATCTGGGGTGCGCAAAACCTCAATACCGGCGGGGTGAGCACACGCTTCGACGGCGTGTTTGGCCTCTGGTACGGCAAGGGGCCCGGTGTCGAACGTTCGACCGACGCGATGCGCACCGCGAACTACTTCGGCACCGCACGCCTGGGTGGTGTGCTGGCGCTGGCAGGCGACGACCACGAGGCCCGCAGCACCGTGACCGCCCAACAAAGCGAAACGCTGTTTCTGCACATGGGCATGCCCATCCTGAGTCCGGCGACGTTGCAGGAATTCCTCACCTTCGGCCTGGCAGGGTGGGCGTTGTCGCGCTACAGCAAACTGTGGGTCGGCATGATCTGCCTCAACGACCTGGTCGACGCCGCGGCCACGATCGACCTCGGCCGTCTGCCAACGCTAGTCGTCCCGGAGGGCGACGAACCGCCCCCCATCCAGCTCGGTAAAGGCCTGCTGGAAATCGAAGACGATATCCGGCGTCGGCGCATTCCCGCGGTCGCTCGCTTCGCGCGCGCCAATGCCCTGAACCGGATCGCCATAGCTGGACCCGAACGTCGGGTCGGGATCGTTGTCGCCGGCAAGGCGTTTCTCGACGTGATCGACGCCCTGCAGCGGCTCGGACTGACCGAAAGCGCTGCGGCAGCAGCCGGTATTACCGTGTACAAGCTCGGCCTGGTGTGGCCCCTCGAAGAGGAGGGCGCCCTGGGGTTCATGCGGGGCCTCGACGAGGTCATCGTCGTCGAGCCCAAACACCCGCTGATCGAGGATCAACTCAACCGACTGGCAAACCGGCTGCCGGAATCACACCGACCACTAATCGTCGGCAAGTGCGATGAACGTGGCGCCCCGCTGGTGCCGGAGGTCAGCGGGATGAACGCCCAGATCGTCGCTACAGTGTTGCGGAATCGGTTGGAGCGCTTCGGTATTGGACTTCAGACCCGGGCCCCCGAGTCGCTGAAACTACGCACCTTGCCGCTCACCCCCGCCGGTGGAGGGCTGGTCCGAGCGGCGGGCTTTTGCTCGGGCTGCCCGCACAGCACCTCGATGCGGGTGCCCGAAGGGCACATGAATCTCGGCGGTACCGGTTGCCATGCGATGGCCACCATGCGCGAAATGCAAGGCCGCCAAACAGAAATCCTGCACCACATGGGCGGCGAGGGCGCCATGTGGGTCGGGATGTCGCCGTTCGCTGACCGCACCCATATGTTCCAAAACGTCGGCGATGGCACCTTTTCGCATTCCGGTTCGTTAGGGCTGCGCGCTGCGGTCGCGGCCGGGGTCAACATCACGTTCAAAATTCTGGTGAACGGCTTCATCGCGATGACGGGCGGCCAAGCCATTCCGGGCGACCTCGACACGTCCGCGATCAGCCGCCTCGCCCTTGCCGAGGGCGCGGCTAAGGTCGTAGTGGTCACCGAGGACCCTCGCCGGGTGCGCCGCCGCGGCGCTGTGCCGCGCGGAGTCAAGGTGGTGCACCGCAAGAAGTTTCTTCAGGTCGAGTCCGAGCTGGCCACGGTCCCTGGGGTGACCGTGTTGATCTACGACCAGGAATGCGCGGCCGAGCTGCGCCGGCACCGCAAACGCGGCCGGGCCGTTGACCCCGACAAACGGGCATACATCCACCCCGAGGTGTGCGAGGGCTGCGGTGACTGCAATGCGGTGTCGAATTGCATCTCGGTCGAACCGCTCGAAACGTCGCTGGGTCGAAAACGCCGGATCGACCAATCCTCGTGCAACAAGGACTTCAGCTGCGTCGACGGCTACTGCCCCAGCTTCGTGACTTTGTATGGGGCCACGCCACGTGTCCGGCAGGTGCCAGGAATCGAATCGCTGGGCGCGGAGCCGCCTTTGCCCGAACCGGTCCTGGCCGGCGAAAACCAGCCGACCTACGACATCGTGGTGGGCGGCATCGGCGGCAGCGGTGTGCTGACGATCGGCGCGATCATCGGCAGGGCCGCGTTCATCGAGGGCCGGTTCGTCTCGGTGCTCAACGAGACCGGGATGGCACAGAAAAACGGCAGCGTCCAAAGCCACGTCCGGATCAGCGCGCTCTCGGAAGCCCAACTGTCGCCGCGCGTTGCGCCCGGCGCGGCCGACCTGGTCATCGGCGGAGACATCGTGGTGGCCTCTGCCGCGTCGACCCTGGAACTCTACGACCCCGACCGCACCAGCCTGGTGGTCAACCGCGACGTCAAGCCCACCATCGCCTTCGCCGACAATCCCGACCTCAACCTCGCCGACCAACACATGCTCGACACCCTGCGCAGCGCCACAACCGGACGCTTCGAGGTCGTGGAAGCCAATGAGCTGGCGGTGGCCGCACTCGGTGATGAGATCTACTCCAACGTGCTGCTGATCGGCGTCGCCGCGCAGAAAGGACTGCTGCCCATCAGCGTCAAGGCGATCGAAGAAGCGATCAAACTCAACGGCGTCAGTGTCGAAAAGAATTTGCGGGCGTTGCGACTGGGACGCCTACTTGTCGTCGGCGACGGATCGCTCGATGCGGTGCGCACCGCCGTCGCCGCGCATCAGCCCAGCACCCAACCACCGTCAGTGGACGAGATCATCACTGACCGCACCGACAGGCTGGTGAGCTACCAAAACCGGGCATACGCCCAGCGTTACCGCGGCGTGGTCGATCAGGTCCGCGCCGCCGAGCAGCACATCGGGCGCCACGACGGCGAGCTGACCAGGGCGGTGGCCACCTACCTGTTCAAGCTGATGGCCTACAAAGACGAATACGAAGTGGCCCGGCTGTATAAGGACCCGTCGTTTAAGCAGCAGCTGCACAACGAGTTCGATGGCGATTTCCGCATCAAGGTAAACCTGGCGCCCCAGCTGCTGAACCCCCGTGATCCCTTGTCGGGCCGCGCGCGCAAATTCGAGTTGCCCTTCGGTGCCGTCCAGCCGGCATTCACCGTGCTCGCGGCTCTTCGCAGAGTACGTGGCACCTGGCTGGACGTCTTCGGCAAGACCGCACACCGGCGCGCGGAACGGCAGCGCATCGACGACTACGAGTGCCAAATCCTCAACCTGCTAGCCGATCTCAACGAACACAACTACGACGCGGCAGTCCAGATCGCGTCGGTGCCAGAGATGATCCGCGGCTACGACTCGGTCAAGGACCAATCGGCACAACGGGCGATGGCCGCACAGCAGCGCTACCTCGACGAATTCGCTAACGCGTCGATCCGGTGAGCAACCCCGCGCCGCACCAGTGCCGAAAGGAGCGACGGCCATCCCAAACCCGGTGACAATAGCCGACTTCCGGCAGATCGCCCGACGTCGGCTCCCCCAATTCGTGTTCGACTACGCCGACGGCGCCGCCGGCGATGAGACAACCATGCACCACAACCAGGATGCCTTCGCCCAGCTGCGGTTGTATCCGCGCCAGCAGGTCGACGTCAGCAAGCGCTCGACGGAGACCACCGTGCTTGGACGGCCGCTACCGATGCCGCTGCTGCTAGGACCCACCGGGCTGCAGCGCCTTGTGCACCGGCGCGCCGATCTCGAGGTGGCCCAGGCCGCCGGAGCCGCCGGCATTCCCTTCGTGGTAAGCGCGTCAACAGCATTCACCGTGGAGCAGATCGCCGACGCCGGCAGCGGAGATCTATGGTTGCAGGTCTATCCATGGCGGGACCGCAAGGCCCTTGAGCACGTGATCACCCGGGCCCTGGCGGCCGGATACTCGACCCTTGTGGTCACCGTCGACGTGCCGCTGCTGGGCCGCCGCGAGCGCGACATCCGCAACGGGATGAGCATTCCTCCCCGAATCACCCCGGCCAATCTCTATCAGGGCGCGCGCCACCCGCGCTGGGCAACTCATTTGCTGCGCGGACCTGAGATCACCTTCGTCAACTTCAAGACGCTCGCACCCAGCGCCAGGGGGATGGCACTGATGAAATGGGTTAATGACGAGCTGACCAACCCCGCGGCCCAGTGGAGCGAACTGCGTTGGCTGCGGCACCAGTGGCCCGGGCCGATGGTGGTCAAAGGCATCCTGACCGTCCAAGACGCCAACGCGGCGATCAACGAGGGAGCCGACGCGATCGTGGTATCCAACCACGGTGGGCGACAACTCGACGACACTCCCGCCACAGCCGACGTATTACCCCGGGTCGTTGACGCCGTCGGCGACCGCGCCGAGGTGCTCGTCGATGGCGGTATACGCCGGGGCGCGGACATCCTCAAGGCGCTGGCCCTCGGCGCCCGCGCGGTGCTGGTGGCCCGGCCCTATTGGTGGGGACTGGCCGCCGACGGCGCTCGCGGCGTGAGCGCCATCATCGACGTGTTCCGCACCGAATTCGATATGGCGATGGCGTTGGCGGGCCGGCCGACAATTGAGTCAATCGACCGCAGCCTGGTCTTTCCCGACGGGTGACCACGCAGCGGGCCCGGCGGGCAAACCCCGCCCAACCAGTCGTCGTCTGAACCCCATCCTGGGGGTCTGCCGAGGCACTATCGTTGCTTGACTGTCTCATGTCCCAAAGCGCAGTGTGGTGTAGCACACGTCCGAGGGCCCTGAGCGCAAGACAACGGAGGTCGCAGTGGCGAAACCGGGTGCCGAGCTGGCCAAGTTTCTGCGCATGAAACGTCAATTACTGCGACCGGAGATGCTCCTGCTCGACACGCAGCAACGGGCCTCCGCGGACTCTCTGCTACGCGCCGACGTCGCCACGGCGGTCGGGGTGCCCCTGGCCGACTACGAGCATCTGGAAAACGGAGCCGACAACCCCCCGTCCGAGCAGGTGCTGCGCGCACTGATCGAGGTCCTCGACCTCACTGACGACGAGGCCGCCGAGCTGGGCAGAATCATCGCCATCATGGGGGCCGGCAGCGGCGCGACGGTGCACCCGCAACTCATGGCGCTGTTGGACAGCTGGGAGCTGACCCCGGCCTTTATCTGTGACAAGCGACTCACCGTGCTGTCCTCAAACCCCATCGCCCGGGTGCTTTCGCCGATGTTCGACGGCGGCACCAACGTGCTGCGCGCAACGTATCTCGACGCCAACACCTACCGCATGATTCGCAACCCCGCCGCCGTCGAAGGAGTCGTCGCGGCGTGGGCCAGAAAGCTGACCGCCGAGGATCCCCCCGATGCGTCGTGGACTCGGATGATCAGCGACATCTCGCGGGAGCGACCGCAGTTTCGCGACGTGTGGGAAAGTGATGTCAACCCCGCGGGCGAGGGTAGCCTTCTGCTCGACCATCCCGCCGCAGGCAAGCTGGACCTGTACTACTGCCGGTTCCGCATCGAGGGCTGCGACGATCAATTTCTCGTGACGATGCAGGCCGACGGAATCCCCACCCAATGCGGCCTACGCGTGCTTAAAGAATTCGCGTCCAGGCACGACTCATCACCGCCCTGGTAGGTCTGACCAGGGGCGCACACCGTCAAGCCAGCGGCGACTTACCGGCCCGGATCTCCTCAAACACGGTGGGATCCAGCAATGTTGACGTGTCGCCGAGTTCGCGTCCCTCGGCGACGTCGCGCAGCAGGCGACGCATGATCTTGCCGCTGCGGGTCTTGGGCAGTTCGGGCACCACATGGATCTCACGCGGCCGGGCGATCTTGCCGATCTCCCTGGCGACCTGCTCGCGCAATTCGTCGACCATGTCGGCACCGCTGCGGTGTGCGTCGACGGTGAGCATGACGAACGCGCAGATGCCCTGGCCAGTGGTCTCGTCACTTGCGCCCACGACGGCGGCTTCGGCCACCCCGGAATGCGCGACCAACGCCGATTCCACCTCAGTCGTCGAGATCCGGTGGCCCGAGACGTTCATGACATCGTCGATGCGACCAAGCAGCCAGATCGAGCCGTCGGAGTCGACCCGGGCGCCGTCACCGGCGAAATACCAGCCCCTTTCGGCGTAGCGCGACCAGTACGTCTGCTTGTAACGGTCGGGGTCACCCCAGATGCCGCGTAGCATCGACGGCCACGGCTGATCCAGCACCAAGTAACCTGTGACGTGCTCGCCTTCGTCGGCGCCGGGCACTAGCTCGGTGCCCTCCTCGTCGACGACCTTCGCCGAGATCCCCGGCAGCGGCTTCATCGCCGAGCCCGGCCTGGCCGCGCTGACTCCGGGCAGCGGCGAGATCATGACGGCCCCGGTCTCGGTCTGCCACCAGGTATCGACAATCGGAGTTCGGTTGGCGCCCAGTGCATCCCGGTACCAGCGCCACACCTCAGGGTTGATCGGCTCGCCCACTGAGCCCAGCAGCCGCAGGCTGGACAAGTCATGCGCGTCGGGAAACTCCCGGCCCCACTTCATGAATGTCCGGACCAGCGTTGGTGCCGTGTAATAGATAGTGACACCGTACTTTTCGATCACTTCAAAGTGGCGGTGCTCGGTGGGCCACGCCGGTGTCCCCTCATAGACAACCTGGGTGGCACCGTTGGACAGCGGCCCGTACACGATGTAGGTGTGGCCGGTCACCCAGCCGATATCGGCCGTGCACCAGTACACGTCGGTTTGTGGCTTGATGTCGAACACGGTGGAATGCGTGTAGGACGCCTGCGTCAGGTACCCGCCGCAGGTGTGCATGATGCCTTTGGGCTTACCGGTGGTCCCCGATGTATACAGCAGGAACAGCGGATGCTCGGCGTCGAAGGCTTCGGCGGTGTGCTCGCCGGCGGCCACCGCGACAGTGTCGTGCCACCACAGGTCGCGGCCCTGCGTCCACGGTGTTTCAATTCCCGTGCGCTGCACCACCAGCACGTGCTCGACGCAGTCTTGTCCTGCCACAGCCTCATCGACGGATGACTTCAGCGACGCCGCCTGCCCGCGTCGAAACTGGCCGTCGGTGGTGATCACGAGTTTGGCTTGGGCATCTGCGATCCGGGCCTTCAGCGCCGTCGCCGAGAACCCCGCGAACACCACGCTGTGCATCACACCCATCCGCGCACAAGCCAGCATCGAGATGATGGCTTCGGGCACCATCGGCATGTAAATCGCGACCCTGTCCCCGGCGACCAGCCCCAGATCCGTTAACGCGTTGGCGGCCTTGCACACCTGGGCCAGTAGCTCCGAATAGGTGATCGCGCGGCTGTCGCCGACCCGTTCGCCTTCCCAGTAGATCGCCACCCGACCCCCGTTTCCGGCTTCGACGTGGCGATCAACACAGTTGTAGGCGACGTTGAGCTTGCCTCCGATAAACCAGCGGGCGAACGGGGCCTCAGACCAGTCCAGCACCTCGGCGAACGGCGTGTCCCAGGACAGCCGATTGGCCTGCTCGGCCCAAAAGGCCAGTCGATCCTGCTCGGCCTGGCGGTAGAGGTCGTCGGTGGCGTTGGCCTGCGCGGCAAACGCCGAAGGCGGCGGGTAGGCCGACGGGACCGCGGCGTGCGTCTCGGACACAGTCTCGGACATACAAGTGGGCCTTTCAACTCGACTACTGTTCAGGATTCGTGCGCGGGTGCTTGAGCCAGGCCTGCTCCGGCTAACCCGACTTGCCAGCATCACCCGCAGATACTAGGATATCCTAGTAACCCAGTCGCTCCTTCTTGTGCATTCGAGGACACCCAATGACCACACAGATCCCGCACTTCATCGATGGGAAGCGCATCGCGGGCCAATCCACCCGTACCGCTGATGTCTTCAACCCCAGCACCGGTCAGGTGCAGGCGAAAGTTCCGATGGCCTCGTCGGCTGACGTCGACGCTGCGGTGGCCTCCGCCGTCGAGGCCCAAAAGGACTGGGCCGCATGGAATCCGCAGCGGCGCGCGCGGGTGATGATGCGATTCGTCGAGCTGGTCAACGACCACAACGATGAGCTGGCCGAGCTGCTGTCCCTTGAGCACGGCAAGACGGTGGCCGATGCGCGCGGCGACATCCAGCGCGGTATCGAGGTGATCGAGTTTTGCATCGGGATCCCGCACCTGCTCAAAGGCGAGTACAGCGAAGGCGCCGGTCCGGGCATCGACGTGTACTCGTTGCGCCAGCCCCTGGGCGTGGTCGCCGGGATCACCCCGTTCAACTTCCCGGCGATGATCCCGCTGTGGAAGGCCGGTCCCGCCCTCGCTTGCGGAAATGCGTTCGTGCTCAAGCCTTCTGAGCGTGACCCGTCGGTCCCGGTGCGGCTGGCCGAGCTATTCATCGAGGCCGGCCTGCCGGCCGGCGTATTCCAGGTCGTGCACGGCGACAAGGAGGCCGTCGACGCCATCTTGAACCACCCCGACATCAAAGCGGTCGGCTTCGTCGGCAGCTCCGACATCGCCCACTACATCTACTCGACTGCCGCAGCCAACGGCAAGCGCGCGCAATGCTTCGGCGGTGCCAAGAACCACATGATCGTGATGCCCGACGCGGACCTCGACCAGGCCGTCGACGCGCTGATCGGCGCCGGCTACGGCAGCGCCGGCGAACGCTGCATGGCGATATCCGTCGCGGTGCCGGTCGGCGAGCAAACCGCGGAACGGTTGCGCGCCAGGCTCGTTGAGCGGATCAACAACCTGCGGGTTGGCCACAGTCTTGATCCCAAGGCCGACTACGGCCCCTTGGTCACCGACGCCGCGCTAACCCGGGTGCGCGATTACATCGACCAGGGTGTGGCCGCGGGCGCAGACATTGTCATCGACGGCCGCGATCGAGCCAGCGACGACCTGGCATATGGCGACGCGAGTTTGGAAAGCGGCTTCTTCATTGGGCCGACCCTGTTCGACCACGTCACCCCCGACATGTCGATCTACACCGACGAGATCTTCGGACCCGTCCTGTGCGTGGTGCGGGCCCATGACTACCAGGAGGCGTTGCGGCTGCCGTCGGAGCACGAGTACGGCAACGGAGTGGCGATCTTCACCCGCGACGGCGACACCGCGCGCGATTTCATCTCACGAGTGCAGGTGGGCATGGTCGGTGTCAACGTGCCGATCCCGGTCCCGGTGGCCTATCACACCTTCGGCGGCTGGAAGCGCTCCGGCTTCGGTGACCTCAACCAACACGGTCCGGCGTCGATCCAGTTTTACACCAAGACCAAGACCGTCACGTCGCGGTGGCCATCCGGCATCAAAGACGGTGCCGAATTCGTCATCCCGACCATGAATTAGGGCTGGGGGCTGTATGCAGTTTCTTACCCTGAACGACGACGAACGGGTCATCACCGAGACGGCAGCCGCGTTCGCCGCCAAACGCCTTGCCCCGTACGCCCTGGAATGGGATGCCACCGAGCATTTTCCGGTCGACGTATTGCGTGAGGCCGCCGAGCTCGGCATGGCGGCAATCTACTGCCGCGATGACGTCGGCGGCAGCGGGCTGCGTCGACTTGACGGGGTCCGGATTTTCGAGCAGTTGGCCATCGCCGACCCGGCGACCGCCGCATTCCTATCCATCCACAACATGTGCGCGTGGATGATCGACGCCTTCGGCACCGACGAGCAGCGCAAGGGATGGATTCCGCGGCTGGCCCCGATGGATGCCATCGCCAGCTATTGCCTGACCGAGCCCGGCGCCGGATCCGACGCCAGCGCATTGAGCACCCGCGCCGTCAAGCAAGGCGGCGATTACGTGCTCGACGGTGTAAAGCAGTTCATTTCGGGCGCGGGAGCCTCGGATGTCTACGTGGTGCTGGCACGAACGGGAGGCCCAGAACAACCAGGCCCACGCGGCATATCGGCCTTCATCATCGAAAAGGGGACTCCGGGACTGAGTTTCGGCGCGCTGGAAGATAAGATGGGCTGGCATGCGCAGCCGACCGCGCAGGTGATCATGGACGGGGTGCGGATACCCGCCGACGCGATGTTGGGCGGCGCGGACGGCGAGGGTGCCGGCTTCGGCATCGCGATGAACGGCCTCAACGGGGGGCGGCTCAATATCGCGGCGTGCTCGCTCGGCGGCGCGCAGGCAGCCTTCGACAAAGCGGGAGCCTATGTACGCGAGCGGCAGGCATTCGGTTCTCCCCTGCTCGACGAGCCCACCATCCGGTTCACCCTGGCCGACATGGCCACTGGGCTTGAGACATCGCGAATATTGTTGTGGCGGGCCGCGAGTGCATTAGACGACGGCGATGCCGACAAGGTCGAGCTGTGCGCGATGGCCAAACGCTATGTCACCGACACGTGCTTTGACGTCGCGGACAGGGCGTTACAACTGCACGGGGGCTATGGCTACCTGCGCGAGTACGGTCTGGAGAAGATCGTCCGCGATCTTCGGGTGCACCGGATCCTGGAAGGGACCAACGAGATAATGCGGGTGGTCATCGGCCGCGCCGAGGCCGCGCGGTTTCGCGCCACCAGTTAGAAAGGCTGTCAGAGGTCCGAGATGAGTGAACTTTTCACGATCGCCTTCCTAGGTTTGGGCAACATGGGCGGGCCGATGGCGGCGAATCTGATCAGCGCCGGCCATGCCGTGCGCGGGTTCGACCCGGTTCCCGCGGCGGCGGCTGCCGCGGTCGCCAACGGCGCCACCGTATTCGACAGCACTGTCGACGCCGTCACCGAGGCCGACGTGGTCATCACCATGCTGCCGAACGGAGACATCGTCAAGCGCTGCTATGCCGAGGTGCTGCCTGCCGCGCGGGCCGGTGCGTTGTTCATCGACAGTTCCACCATCTCGGTCAGCGATGCCCGCGAGGTGCACGCGCAGGCGGAGTCGCACGGCGTTTCCCAGCTGGACGCGCCGGTTTCGGGCGGGGTGAAGGGTGCGGCCGCCGGGACTCTGGCGTTTATGGTGGGCGGCGATGAGTCCGCGGTGCAGCGAGCACGACCGGTGCTGGAGCCTATGGCGGGCAAGATCATTCACTGCGGCGCGGCCGGTGCCGGTCAGGCCGCCAAGGTGTGCAACAACATGGTGCTGGCGGTGCATCAAATCGCGATCGGCGAGGCGTTCGTGCTGGCCGAAAAGCTGGGGCTAACCGCGCAGTCATTGTTCGACGTCATCACCGGCGCAACCGGCAATTGCTGGGCGGTGCACACCAATTGCCCGGTACCGGGCCCGGTGCCGACGTCACCGGCCAACAACGACTTCAAGCCGGGCTTCGCGACCGCGCTGATGAACAAGGACCTGGGTCTGGCGATGGATGCGGTAACGTCAACCGGCTCGGCGGCGCCGCTGGGCAGCCACGCCGCAGAAATCTACGCCAAGTTCGCGGCCGACCACGCCGACAAGGACTTCAGCGCGGTGATCGAGGCGCTGCGCGGCACCTGAATCAGAAGTCGCCGGCGTTGCGCCGCAATGCGTCGATCGATAACACCAGGGCCCGCGATTCGCCAGCAACCATTCCGATGTCGGCGAACACCTGCGACACCCTCCCAGATCAGACCGCGCGAAAAATTGCGGCTGACGCCAAAAATCCGCTCTCACATAGTCCCAGGCGGACCGCTTCCGGCATTCAGCTGCCGAATCGAACAGACGCTTACGCCGGTGGCTTCCACCACTCCATCGACTCTAATTTCGCAGTGTGTACCGACCGGATTGGCGTTCGCGTACTTGTAAACCGCCACCATGTAGGCCCACTGAGTCGGGTCGTCCATAGTGGTGTCACGCGTCCAGACCTGACCGGGCGACAAAAACAAATTGGAATCGCCGCCACGGGGAGGGCTTTGCTGATCGACCGGATCATTAGCTACGTAGCTGACACTGAAGCCGTTCGGGGCCGGGCCATCCACCCACAAGGTGTAGGTGACGTTGTGTGCCCCGGCGTTAGCGATAGGGGCCGCAATTAGTCCCGCGGCGGTTATGGCGGTGGCACCGATTTTCTTGACGTGCCTCATTATGCGATTTCCTCTTTATTTATTCTTTCGATTTCCTTTTTATTCTTTATAGTACTGGCGCTGGCGCCGCTGGCGCTGGTGCCGGCGCCGCTGGTGCTGGTGCCGGCGCCCCTGGCGCTGGTGCTGGTGCCGGCGCGGCTGGCGCTGCCGGCGCTGCTGGCGCTGGCGCTGGCGCTGCTGGTGGTGGTGGTGTTAGGTCGCTGAGAACGGCTTCGGCGATGGGTAGTGCGACAACTGGAGCGACAGCATTAAAAACGTCTTCGGCGGCTTTTTCGCCCGGGATGGGCTGCGTGAACACCAACTGAGGTTCCACCCCTGGTTGTGCCAACGAATCTATGACGGCGGCGATGTTATGGGCTTGCTCAAGCGGGCCGACGGGGGAAATGCTGGTGGCTCCGGTAACGGGGTCGGTGGTGACAAAGGGGAGTGAGTAGTTCAGGCCGGGGGCGTTGGGTAGGCCGTTGACTACTGGTATTTCGCGTTGTAGAGCGGTGGCAAATTCGCCTTCGATGAAGTAGTGCTGGACTTGTCCGTCGGCGGCTTGAGCGAAGGTTGCTTGGGGGTCCATTCCGAGACTTTGCAGGTAGCCGGGCGACAGCCCTTGGGCTTCGAAGGTGATGGCGGTGGTGCCGTTGTGGAGGGCCCCGGCGGCAGCTTCTCCACCGCCCATGGAATGTCCGGTGGCGGCGACGTTTCCGGCGCCGAAGTTGTTGAGCAGGCCGTGCATGACCTGGACAGCCATCTGGTACTGGGGTGGGTTGCCCCCGACTTCCTCAACAACCACCGCAGCGTCATCGAACTGGTTTTCGGCCCCGGCGAACGAACCTACATAGTGCCCAGCGCCGTCGGTGAGCACGCCGACGTGCACACCGGAGGCCATGTTGTCCGGGTTGATTCCGGTGAGTTGCTCCACCTGCGCCGAACTGAGCTGCGACCAGCCTCCGGGCAGAGGATTGGCCGGATCGTAAACGCTTTGCACCAGCTGCGCCATGGTCAATGCATTGTTGGCGTTCGGCCTCGTGGGGTCGGGGGTGTTGGTGATTTGCCCCGACCATGAATCCGGTGGTGGTGGCTTCGGTAGTCCTTGGCTCGCGGCCTGAGTGGCGCCTTGCTGTCCGGCTTGTTGGGTGACGTGGCTGACAGCTTGGTCTGGGGCAGGGTTTCCGGAGTTGGCGCCGGTTTGATAATCCGGCAACTGATTGGGCATGCCCTGCGGCTGAAAACCGGAGGTATCCGGACCGTAGGAGCCTTGCCCGTCGCCGCCGTCTCCGCAGCGATCACCACACGGGTCAGCCGCCGCCACCGCCATCCCCAGAGACGATGTCCCCGTGCCGGGTAGATAGGAGGATAAGGTGGCTAGGCCGAATGCGGTGCCCGAGAACAACGCGACCGCTAACACCCTCTTCCCCCAACACAACGTTTTCCCCGAAGAAAACATTGCCAGGAGTATTGCGGTCACACTAATTTTCAAATACCCATGCGTTGTCAGTTCGCACCGCGGAAACTTTCGGTGGTCTCTTTCGGTGGCCATGCGGTGAGATTACTGCCGTTGGACTAAGCGCCTGCTCACAATTGACACATTGTTTCCGACGCGGGGACCTGAGCAGCCCGCATGCCGGGTAGTGTGCGTGCTCGGCGCGCCAGGATCAGGGTGGGCAGCAACATGACTCCGTACCCTGAACCGGCCTGACCAGCGACAAAAATGTACGAAGCTGCACAGGGCGCCGTCATGAACCTGGGTGGACGGGCACCGCTGAGGCGGCGGCCGGCGCGGACGTCGCGCGCCGATCGCGCAGAAACAACCGGTCGGGATCGTAGGCGCGCAGAACATCAAGTTCGGCCGGGGTGGGCGCCGGCTCGAGGGTCAGCCGTGGTGCCACCGTGTAGCTGAACCCGGTGCGGCACTGAATTTCGCCGAGCGCGGTCTCCGGATCATGCCCCGCCGCCGGTAACAGCGCGGTCAGTTCAAAGGGTGAGTCGCCTTCGGCGCGGTCGAACACGCACAGATCGGTCACGATGGTGCGCACCCGTTGTCCAGGCGAGGTGACGTAGGGCACGGCCTCGACGAGCCGTTCGCGCTGGTGTGACACCGTGACGATGACCTCGTCAGCCGCGCTGAGCACGTCATTTGCGCCCCCGGATCCCACGATGAACTTGCCGTCGTCGGCGTAGGTTGAGTTGATCGCCCCGGCGCCGTCGATCTGGCCCGCTCCGACCAGGCCGATGCACTTTGTTGCCGGACCCGAGACGTAGGTGCCCAACACGCTCATCACGTCGGTGAGCAGTTTGTTGCTGGGAACGTTTTGCCCGGCGAAGATGAACGGCTCCCCGGGGCCGGGGGTGTAGCCGAATAAGCCGATCTCGGCCATGAGCTCAATGTCCACACCTGCCTCGCGCAACCGGCGCGCGCCCAGCCAGGCGGCCAGATTGGCCAGACCGACCCCGGCGAGAATGGCATGGTGCTTGCGCACCCGCACAGCCTGTTCGAGCCGTCGCGCGGTGACAACGACTTGGGTCTCAAGTGCGTTCGGGCTGCTATCGGTCGGCACCCGGACAACGGTCTGCCCGCCCGGCGTGCTGCGGCGCAAACCCGCGAGCCGTTGACTACCCAGCTTGGTCAGGTACCGCTCGTGGCCTGGCAGCGCCAATATCCACTCGCTGATGTAGTCGCGAAACGACTCCGGGGTTTTGGCGGCTTTGAGCGTTGCGGCCATGAAATCGGCGTCCTCGGTGTAGCTGTCGACGCCCGCGATGCCCGGATTGTTGAACCCGTACGGATGGGCGCCGTAACGCGCTTCGCAGACCGCGCGCACCACGTGGCCGGGGATGCGGGTCAACGTGTTGTGTGCACGAATCTCCTCGGTGGACACCACCTTTTCCACCGTCGCGATGACACCGCCGCTGGCCGCGAGCGCCCCCACCTGCCCTTCGCCGTAGGGCGCGGCGAGCACGATGTTGCCAAACTCATCGGCGGCGGCGCCGTGCACGAACACCACATCAGGGCGCAAGGCGCTGACCAGACACGTCGAACCACCCGCGTCGCCGGGGACATCAATGAGTTCGCCGCGGCGCGCCGCCTCATCGCCCATCGAGCTGCCCCGCATCGATTGCACGGGGAAATGCGAGACACCCAACGCGGCAGCGGTGAGCCGCGCGATCAACGCCCATAGCGACCAGTGCTCGATCTCGACACGGCCCGCGGCGATGGCGCGCACCAGTGCCGGGTTGGGCCGGGCCACCGGGTAATTCTCCCCGGCGAAGGAGACGATGAGTTTGCGCACCAGCCCCAGCTCGATCAAAGCATGCTGAAGATTGACCAAACCCGCCGAAACGATGGTGAATTCGGGATTGCGGCCGGCGAAGCGGCGGGTCAGCTCTTGCAGCGCCGCGTTGGGCCGCGCGTCGGAATAGCCGATGTGCACTGTCGCACCGGGCCGCACGAAACGCTCGATTGCTTCACCCAGATCCAGCAGCTTCGACGTTCCCTCGTTGATCGGCAGGTCAAAATGAACTTCGCGGCTGCCACCGGGTGCAGTCACGACGTCATCGTCAATCCACCACTGACGCTGAGTGTCTGGCCGGTGATGTAGCTCGCAGCGTCGGATGCCAAAAACACGATGGGCCCGGCCTGCTCGGCCGCAGTGCCCATCCGCTTCAGCGGCACCGCCTTGATCATCTTTGCGATGACGTGCTGATCGGACTGCGCGCGAAGCAGCGGCGTGTCGGTGGGCCCGGGCGAGATCGCATTGATGCGGATACCGTCTCGGGCGATCTCGCGCGCCAACGACTTGACGAACCCGATCACACCCGCCTTGGCCGCGGCATAGACGGTCTCGCCCATGGTGCCGACCTTGCCGGCGTCGGAACTGGTGAGCACAATCGAACCGGATTTCTGCTCGCTGAACACGCGTAACGCGGAGCGGGACAGAAAGATTGAGCCCATCAGGTTGATATCAACGATCTTGCGCCAATAAGTCTCGTCTTCCTGAGCGAAAAATGTCGTGTCCGACCACCCCACGGTGCTGGTCACCATGTCCAGGCGGCCGTGCGCCTCGAGGGCCTCGCTGATCAACAGATCGACCTGTTCGGGACGGGTGATGTCGCAGACGTGTTCGGACACTTTTCCCCCCGAGGAGCGCACGATCTCCGCCGTTTCTGCGGCTCCCGACTTCTTGACGTCGGCGACGGCCACGCTGGCTCCTTGGGCGGCGAACAGTTCGGCGGTGGCGCGGCCGATGCCGCTTCCGCCACCAACGACGATGGCCACTTTGCCGTTGCAATTCACTTCGTTACCTTCCTAAGAGTTATTTCCGGAACTGGGCGAAGTCGGGGGCACGCTTCTGCAGGAATGCCTGTGTGCCCTCGTGGAACTCCGCGGTGCCGTGGATGAAATTGATCATCTGCTGGCCGTGCTGCACGGACGGCCACAACTGGTCGCTTTCAAAGTTCAGTGAGATCTTGGCGACCCGCAGTGCCTGCGGGCTCAGCGCCAGCAGTTGCTGGCACCACTCATCCACGGCCTTATCGAGTTCTTCGGCGGGAACAACCTTGTTGATCAGGCCCATTTCCACAGCCTCACCAGCCGGAATCCGTTGGCAGAGCATTACGATCTCACGCGCGCGCCGCTCGCCGACAATGCGCGGAAGCAGCTGGGTGCCCCACCACACCGGCACGCTGCCCATCTTCGGCCCCGCCTGCCCGAACTTGGAGTCCTCGGAGGCGATGGTCAAATCGCACAACATCTGCAACTCGTTGCCGCCCCCGACGGCATATCCCTTGACCCGCGCGATGATCGGCTTGCCGCAGCCGCGCATGATCAGCGACAGATTGCTGGTGCGTCGGTTCATTCGTGCCGCCCCGACCGGGTCGGAGGCGTCTTCCCATGCGATGTCACCGCCCGAGCAGAATGCCTTCTCGCCCGCCCCGGTCAGCACGATGACGCCGACAGTGGGGTCGGCCTCGGCGGCCGAAAACGCCGCGATCAGGTCGTCGAGCGTTTCCTCCCGGAAGGCGTTGTACTTCTCCGGCCGGTTGATCGTGATCCGCGCGACGCCGTCGGCGGCCTCGTACAACACATCGGTCAGGTCCATGCGTGTTCTCTCCTATGAGCTCAGGCGGGTCAACTTAGAAAACAGGGGTGGTGCGCGACCGGAACGCCTCGAAACCGGTCCTGGCGTCCTGGGAGGCCATGTGATCGACGGCCAGGTGGCGCTCGGCAGCGATCGCATCAGTCAGCGGCCGGCCGGCACCCACGTGCACCGCGGCTTTGATCGCCGCGTTCCCCGCGCGGCTCTTGCGGCCCAACGTCTCTGCCATGCGTTGGGCTTCTTCGAAGATGGCGTCGTCGTCGACGACACGGTTGGCCAGGCCCAACGCCAGCGCGGTGCCAGCGTCGATGGCCTCCCCGGTCATCAGCAGCCACTTGGCCACCCGCGGTGCCACCAGTCGCGGCAGTCGCTGGGTGGAACCGCCGGCGGGGAAGAGCCCGAAGTTCGCGTGCTGATCGCCGAGCAGCGCGCCACGTCCCAGCACCACGAAGTCACATGCCTGGGTCAGTTCAAGGCCGCCCGCGTAGGCGAACCCGTGCACCGCGGCGATGGAGGGCACCGGGCTGTCCTGCAGCATGAGCAGCGACTCGTGCCAGTGGTCGAGAAACTCGCTGAATCGCGTTTTGTCGCCGACCAGTGCCGACACCTCGCCGAGATCACCGCCGGCTGAAAAAGCGCGTCCGGCACCGCGCAGAATCAGCGCGCGAACCAGCGGATTGTCCTCGATGCCGGCCAGAGCGGTGCGAATGCCGTTCAGCACAGCCGAATCGATCGCGTTGAGCTTGTCCGGGCGGTTGATCGTGACGGTGGCCACCGACGACGTGATCTCGAGCAGGACCCGCCCCTCACAGCTGTTCGCGACGTCTTCGGCCAGCGGCAGCCACACCAGATCTTGCGTCATCGGGCCAATTCCCCGAAATAGGTCCGCGCGATGACCATGCGCAGAATCTGATTGGTGCCCTCGTAGATCTGATTGATCTTGGCGTCACGCATGAGCATCTCGACCGGGAAGTCACGGACGTAGCCGGCGCCGCCATGGACCTGTACGCCCGCCGAGGACACGTTCATCGCGACATCGGACGCATAGGTCTTCGCGATCGCCGCCAACCGTGACGCGTCGGGATGCTGCTCGGTAAAGGCACGTACCGCGTCGTAAACCATTGCCCGCGAGGTGTATACCCCTATCGCCATGTCGGCGATGAGGAACTGCACCCCTTGGTAGGCGGCGATCTCCTTGCCGAATTGTTTGCGTTCGCCGGCGTAGCGGGTCGCGGCGTCGAGCGCACCCTGCGAAATACCCAGAGACATCGCGGCAACGCCGAGTCGCCCCTCATCGAATCCGCGCATCAGGTAGCTGAATCCGCGCTCCGAGTCTCCGACGAGGTGGTCGGCAGGCACTCGCACATCGTCGAACTGCATTTCCGCGGTCGCCGACCCGTGCAGGCCCATCTTCTTCTCCCAGCGCGCCGCGGCGACTCCGGGGCGGTCGGCTTCGACCGTGAGCAGCGACAGTCCACGCGGACCGGGTCCCCCGGTACGTGCCAGCACCGTGTAGAAATCGGCGAAGCCCCCGTTGGTGATGAATCGCTTGGTGCCGTTGATGATCCAGCTCTCACCATCTCTTCGGGCTTTCGTGGTGATGCTGCCCAGATCTGAGCCGTGGTCGGGTTCGGTGACCGCGATGGCGCCCAGCATCTGACCGGCCGCCGCGGCCTGCAACAGCGGACGAACCCACTGAGCTTCGCCGTCACCGGTGGCGTGCAGGGCGATGAGCTTGGTGGCCAGCCAGTGTGCGGTCAGATATGTACACGCACTCGGATAGACGCGGGCAAGCTCTTCCAAAACGATGCACTGATACCCGATGTCGCTTTCGATGCCGCCGTAATCCTCCGGCACCACCAGCCCGAAAAATCCCGCGTCGGCCAAGATCTGCTGGATCTCGGGGCTAAACGTCGCGCGCTCCTCGGTCTCCTCGATCAGCGGAGAGATCTTGTGCTCGGCGATATCGCGGGTCAAAGAAGCAAGGTCGCGCAGGTCGTCGCTGAGGTCTGATTGCTGCATCAGGTCGCCACCCGTGCAAATACCGGCGCCAACACTCGACGCTGGCCGGTTCCGATCCACTCCACCTTCATCTGGACCCGATCCCCGTGCCGCGGCGGGTTTTCACCTTCGGCACAGGCGATTTGAGCGAAAAAGCGCGCCCCTTCGTCGAGGTCGATATATCCAGCCCAAAAGGGGGCATCAAATCCCTGAGGCGGTATCAGGACGTTGACCGCCTCATAGATCGTCCCGGCGCCGGACAGCCCAACCTGGTCACAGGGCGTGGAGTCATTCGGGCACCACTGCCGTTGCGGCACCCTGACATCCCCGCAACGCGGGCAAATGCTGGCACGCAACTGGTATTGCGAATCGGGGCCGCGCAGCAGCAGCGAAGCGCCCAGTGACAGCTCTCCCAGCTCGGTCATCCGTGGCTCTACCGCACTGCCAGGATCGTGACGCCCGACGTGGCGAAGTCCCCCTCGTGGAAACCACCGGAGATGTGCGCCAACGCGGTTCGGGCGTCGGCGACCTGACGCGCTCCCGCGCGGCCGGTGAGCTGATCGCACAGCTCGACGATCTGTGCGACGCCAGTCGCACCCAGCGGGTGGCCCCGGTTGAGCAGACCTCCGCCCGTGTTGACCGGAATACGCCCGCCCAACGCCGTTTCGCCTGCTTCGACCAGCTTGCCCCCACTGCCCGGTTCACAGAATCCCAAGTCCTCATAGTGGATGATCTCGGCGACCGAAAACGAGTCATGCACCTCTGCCACATCGATGTCCGAGGGTCCGAGTTCGGCGAGCTGGTAGGCACGTGCCGAGGTAAACTTGTCCAGCGAGAATGACGTCATATCGCGGTCCTGCTTTTGGTAGTAGCCGCTGCCGATCACCGATGCGGCCACCCGCACAGTCGGCTCCAGGCCCAGCTTTTCGGCGCCGGCCTCGTTGACCAAGACCGCCGCCGCGGCACCGTCGCCGGTCGGGCAGCAGTCCAATAGATGCAGCGGCCACACCACTCCTTTGGACCCCAACACGTCATCGACGGTTATGGGGTCGCGGTACTGGGCCTTCGGATTGTGTTGTGCCGCTGCGCGATTCTTTACCGCAACCGAGGCGATCTGCTCCCGCGTCGTGCCGTAGGTCTCCATGTGCCGGCGCGCGGCCATCGCATAGTAGGCGGGCGGAGTAAAGCCCTGTTCGCCTTCCAGCGCCATCCCGTCGGAGGTCAGGGGGCGCCCGGCGCCCTCTCGCGACGACATCTTCTCCACCCCGACGACCAGAGCGACGTCATGGGTGCCCGAGGCCACTGCCATGTGCGCGATATTGAATGCCACTGCGCCGGAGGCGCAAAACGCCTTCTCGTTGTAGACGGCCACGCCTTCGATGCCCAGATCCCAACCGATCAGCTGCCCAACCCCGCTTTCGCGGGCGTGCAGCATCCCGCTGCGTGCCGACCCGCACGCGATCATCTCGATGGCGCGCGGATCAACTCCGGCATCGGCCAGCGCCTCGCGCCCGGCGCGGCTTCCTAGGCTTGCCAGGGTGGAGTGGCGGAACTTGCCGAATGGTGTCATTCCCACGCCGGCGAGGTAAGTGGTCATCGATCGCCTCCCTTTACGGATACTGTATACGGTCTACCGGCACGTGGGAATGCCTGCGTGCATGGACGTCACACCGTCACAGGTTGCGATCCACCGCCGCTGCCGCGGGCGGCGGCCAGCTGCTTGCGGGCTCGGGCGTGGTCCTTGGGTGAGTTGACCGATTCGCATCCCAACAGCCGGGTGCCCGCATAGCAGTACACCGAGAACTTATCGGGCTCGGTGTGCACGATCTCGGTGCGGTCGTAACCGGCTGTCAGACCGGCCATTTGGAGCTTGCGGCCGTGCTGTTCGGTCCAAAACCATGGAACGACGTCATACGGCGGCACCGGTTCGCCGGCGAGCAACGCCGCGACGTGGCGCCCGTGGTCGCTGGCGTTCTGCACCGATTCCAGCCGAATCCCCGTCTGCTCGCCCGCGGCGTGCGGGAACCGGGCGCAGTCACCGATCGCCGAGATGTGCGGGTCCGTCGTGCGCAGCTGCGCGTCCACCACGACCCCGTTGTTGGTCGCCAGGCCGGCTTCGGCGGCCAGCTCGTCGTTGGGCACCACACCCACACCGGCCACCACCACATCGGCGGCCACACTCGAGTGCCCGTCGTGCAACTCGAGCCGATCCACCACCCGTTGCACCGAGCACACCGTGCTCGACAGCCGCACTTGGACGCCGGCGCCGGTGTGAAGATCATGGAAGTACTCGGCGATCGGTGCCGACACGGCGCGTCCCATCAGACGCTCGGCGACCTCAAAAACGACGACGTCCTTTCCAGCGCGTGCGGCCATCGAGGCGACCTCCAACCCGATAAATCCGCCGCCGATGATCACCACCCGTGTGCCCGCGGCGATACGCTCGCGCAGACCGATGCCCTGATCGGCGGTGTGCAGGTAACAAACCGATTCCGGGCCCAGGCCCGACAACGCCTCAAGCCGCAATGCCCGCGGACGCGCACCGGTTGCCAGCACCAAGTGGTCATAGCTCACCGGCGGGCGGCCATCGAGTTGCACCGCGCGCTGCGCCCGGTCGATGCCCACCACGCGATGGCCCAGAACCAAGCCGATGCCGTGATCGTCGTAGAAGGCACGCGGCCGAAAGTAGGCGTCCTCAAGGGTTTCCGCGCCGGCCAGGACCTTTT
The DNA here is from genome assembly GCF_035570115.1 of Mycobacterium sp. Lineage (GTDB taxonomy): Bacteria > Actinomycetota > Actinomycetes > Mycobacteriales > Mycobacteriaceae > Mycobacterium. The sequence continues at coordinate 21,750 of NZ_DATMLH010000316.1, read as the reverse complement.
TGCTGAGCGGCGGACGTTGGTAGGGCAACGTCTGGTCGGAGTCGATCAGCGTCAGCTCGCCGTCCCATCCCAGCGTGCGCAGCGTGGCGCACACCGTGAAGCCGGCGTGCCCCGCGCCGACGATCGCGACCCGGCGCACGCTCACAACGCCTGCTCTTCCGGCAGGTGGACGACGATCCCGTCCAGCTCGTCGCTGGCTTCCAGCTGGCATGACAGCCGACTGGTCGGCTGTCGTTCTGAAGCGGTGTCCTCCAGCATGGCGTCCTCGTCGTCGGACATCGGCGGGAGGAGGTCGAGGTCCTTGGCGTCGACGTAGACGTGACAGGTTGCACACATGGCCTGCCCACCACATTCGCCGAGAATGCCTGCCACACCATGTGATTGAGCTCCGAGCATCAACGATTTACCGGCCGCGATGTCAAATGTTTCACGCGCACCATCAGGTTGAACGTAGGTCACCTTCGGCATGCCGGTCGCCTCTCATCGTCATTGACGGCATGGGATCACATCACCCAGGATTACTGTATACGGTATACCATCTTGAGTTAGCCTGCAACCGCGCCAACAAAGATGCCGGCGCCCGGGTTAGTCGAATTGAACGCCGTGCGCGGTCAGGTGCTCCACCAGGCCACGTCCCGACACTGTCACGTGCTCGCTCATGTACTTCCCGGCAGCCTTGTGTTTTCCGGCACGCATGGCGCCCAGGATCCGCTCATGATCGGCGTTGGAAGTGACGTTCCACTCGGGAACCTGTTCGAGGAAGTCGCGGGGCAAGTCAACCGAGACCTTGCGAAGCGCCAGAATGAGTTTCCGCGAACCCGACAGGTGGTTGATCGTGCGGTGAAAGCTCCAGTTGAGTTCCACCATGGCGCTTTGCTGATTGCCCGCCGCGGCGTCGAGCATCGCCTCGTGAAGCCGCTCCAGCGAGTCCAAATCGGCCGCTGACGCCCGCTGGGATGCGCGCTCTGCGGCCATTCCGGTCAGGACAGCCTCGATGGTGAAGGCGTCCAGAAGGTCTTGTTTGCTCAGCGGCGCGACCACGATGTGGCGGGCGCTGTCCAGCGTCATCAGGCCCTCTTGCACCAGCTCGCGCAGTGCGTCGCGTACGGGCATGCGGCTGGTTCCGAACCGTTCGCACAACTGTTGCTGTGAAACCTGTGTTCCCGGCGACAGCACGCCCAGCAGGATCTCGCGCCGAAGCGTTTCGGCGATTTGATTCCCCAGCGGATCTCGCTGCAGCGGGGTCGACGACAAGGCATCGAGGGCAGCATTAGGGCTCACCGAAGTCCTCCTGTTGCGAGCCGCGGAACGCCGTTTCGGTGCCTGCTTAGGCTCTTTGGGTTCCTGTTCTTGTATACCATATCCGCGCTCGGGGGGCGGCTCGCCGGGCGCGCCGATGATATGACGCCCGTTGGCCAGCAGGGCTCGAAGCTCTGTTTTTTTGACCTTGCCGGTCGCGGTCAGGGGAAGCGCCTCGACGAGGTGGAGCCGTTCGGGAAGCTTGAATTTCGCCGCTCCGCGTTGGCGTAGGAAGGAACACAAATCCTCCAGCGTGGGCGCGGCGGCGGCGATCGTCGGCACCACCACCGCGCAGCATCGCTCGCCGAGCCGCTCGTCGGGGTAGCCAACGACGGCGACGGACGCGATGCCGGGATGGTCGGTCAGCAGGTCTTCGATTTCACGAGCGCTGATGTTCTCGCCGCCGCGGATGACGATGTCCTTGACGCGGCCGGTCACCCGTGTTCGCCCGTCGCGGTCCATGGTCGCCAGATCGCCGAACCGGTACCAGGAACCCCGGAATGCCCGCTGGGTGAGCGCCGGATCTCCCAGATAGCCCAGGAACGTGTTGGGGCCGCGGCTGGTGATCTCGCCTTCGACTCCCGCCGCGACCTCGGTGCCATCCTGATCGACGATGGCGATCTGCACGCCGTCCAGCGCGATCCCGTCGGTGGCCAGTTGCTCGTCGCTGTCCTGCGGTCGCGTGCAGGTGGCGACATAGGTCTCGCTGGCACCGAACACCGACAACAGTTGTGCCCCGAACGCGCGGCGCACATCGCCAACCAGATGTCGTGGAATGGGAGCCCCGCCCGAGCAGATGTAGCGCAGCGATTCCCCTTGGCCGGCTTCGGTTTCGCGCGCGGCGATCAGGTCCACGATGAACGGTGTCGCCGCCAGTGTGTAGGTGCAGTGGTGTTTGTCGATCAGGCTCAGCGCGATCTGCGGGTCCCAGCGGTCCTGCAGGATCAGCGGTGCACCCGAAACCAGCGCCGCGCGTAGTCCCCACTGAAGGCCCGATGCATGACATACCGGAGAGGGCATAAACACACAATCCGATACCGTCAAACTCAGCACCGATCCGATATAGGCACGCAAACCGAACATCGTGCTTTGGTGGGTGTGGATGACACCCTTGGGCGCCGACTCGGTCCCCGACGTGAACGTGACGGTATCCCAGTCGCGAGCATCGCGGATGCCGGGGAACACGGCCTCTTCATCGACGGGCACCGACAGGATCTGCTCGAAAGATGCTGCGCTGTAATTAGTTTGGGGCGCGCGCACGGCGATGACGTCGAGTACCGAGGCGACACCGTCGGCTGCCGCCCGGCACAGCTCGACAGGTGACTCCCGATAATGTGACTGGGCGGCGAACACCATGCGGCTCTGGCTCGTCTGCAAGATGTGGCGATAGTCGGGGACGCCCAGGCGCGGTAGCACCGGATTCAGCACTGCCCCAAGCAGACCGACAGCGGTGTGAATGACCACGAACTCCCACCAGTTCGGTACTGCCACCGTTACGACATCGCCGGTGTCGATGCCGCGGCGCGCCATGTAGTCGGCCAGGCGTCGGGCCGCTCCCAGTATCTGCGCGCGGGTCAGGGCTGCCTGCTCGTCAGCCACGCACAGTGCCGATGGCTGCCCCTCGGCACTGGCCAAAAATAGGTCCAGCCACGTCTCCGATGTCCAATGGCCGCGTTCTTCGAACTCGGCGCGGATGGCGTCGTTCACCCACGTTGCGAAGTCTGAGCGGTTCGTGGACATCAACGGGTCCGATGACGGTGCGGTTCGGGCGTGTCGTTGCCGGCTAATCGATGCCCGCCGACATCACGTCGACACCGGCAGTGCAATGCACGTCGCTTCGCCGGCTTGCGCACCACACAGCTCGTGGGTTTCGCCGAAATCTGAGAACAGGATCGTTTTCTCGCCGAGCCGGCGCCCATCCAAAGAAACTGCCCCCGAACCGATCCAGAAGATGTAAGTGCGTTCGGCCGACAGCGGGATCAGCGCACCCTCGGACCAGCGGTAGGTGGCGATGTTGAGGTCCTCGTCGGTGAAATGCCCGAGATCTTTGACGCTGAGGTCCTCGGACGTGCGCTGCCACTCGAATCCGTCGGGCCGCATCAAAATCGGCTGTTGATACTTCGGTGAGGGGATGATCAGAGGTTTGCCGTTGACCGCCTCCCACACGGCATTGGTACCGTCCTTGCGCACCTCCTGACCATCATCGCCGGTATAGACGTAAAACCCGTCCTTGAACTCTCCGGTTTTGGCCAGTTCGGCATAGGCAGCATCCGACTGCTCGCGGGTGACCCAATCCGGACTCCATTGCAGGAGAAAGATTTCCGCGGCTTCGAACCGTTCGGGTCCGTAGTAGGCACCGGCCGGAAAAAACGTCGCATCCCCCGGGCCGGCGATCTGTTCATAGCCGTAGTCGGTTTCACCGGACAAGGTCAGCCGGATCTGGTCGAAGTTGTGCCGGTGCCGCGGCGCCGTGAACACACCGTGGCCGCCGTGATATTTGACAAGATCGGAGGTGTAGCCCACGCCGGGGGCCAGTTCGGCTTCCCGGATGAACTTACGCGAGATCTTGCCAGTGCGAGTGTTGGCCCTGACCGGATCCCAAGCCATCGCGGCGGTGTCCAAAACGAACATGTTGTCTTCCTCCTAATGGCGAGCTGAGTGAGATGAAACCGTCGGTGCGGCACCGTCGGGTCGGCTCAACAGGGCGGCTCGCGCCTGACGGGTGTTGGCGACGCCGGCGTCGAGGTAGCCCAGATCCGAACCCATGGTGACGATCTGAGCGCCGCGGGTGATCCACGTCGCGGCGGCCTGCTCGTTTGCGGTGAACAGGCCAAATGGAACCTGATGCCCACGGCACGCCTCGGCGATGGCCATGACCGCTTGCTGCACCGCCGGATTGGCTAAATCGTGCAAATACCCCATCGACACCGCCAGGTCCGCGGTGCCGATAAAGACCGCTGACAAGTTCTCCGTGGTGAGGATCGCGTCAAGGTCGTCCAAAGCCTCCGCGTGTTCGATCATGGCGATGACCGCGATCTCCTCATTGGCTCGCGCCAGATAGTCGGCGCGGTCGCCATACAGCCGGCTGGCCCGGCGGGGTCCGAAGCCTCGAATACCTTTGGGAGGGTAGAAGCATGAGTTGACCGCGAGCCTGCATTGCGCGGGCGAACGCACACCGGGCACCAGGACTCCTTCAGCGCCGAGGTCGAGGGCCTGACCGATCAGGGTGGGATCGTTGTCGGCCACCCGCACGATCACGGCCGCCTCGGTGGTGTACAGCGCGGTTAAGACCGTCTGCAGTTGGGCCGCGCTCATCGCGGAGTGCTCGGTGTCAATGAGCAGCACGTCCACGCCGGCGGCGCCCATGACTTCGGCGGTGAACGAATCGGGGATCGTGATGAAGCTGGCCACCGAGGCCATGCCGTCGCGCAGCCGTCTCAGCAATGGGTTGTCACGCATCGCGCATTCCGTCCTTCCCTTACACGCGCTGAGGATCGATACGTACATCGAGCAAGATCGGCCCGGCAGCGAAATCCAGCTTTTCCAAGGCATCCTCGAGTTCTGTGTTGTTGCGAACGGTGGCGGCTTGCGCACCGATCGCCGAGGCGATCGGCCCGAAGTCGGGCCAGTCGAACGTGGTGCACGCTGGGTCCATGCCGCGGTTGGCCAAATGCACATACTCCGCGCCATAGGCGCTGTCGTTGAGCAGCAGCACGGTGATGTTGCGTCCCTGCATGACCGCGGTCACCAGTTCGGACAGGCCACCCTCGGCGAAGCCACCGTCACCGCACGCCAACAGCACCGGGTGCTCGGGGGCGGCGTAGGACGCACCCAGCGCGGTGGCCATACCCAGCCCGATCGACCCGAAATTGACCGCATGCGCGTAGCGGGAGGGGTGCTCGACGTGCAGGGCGACAAACGCGTGTTTGATGAACCTTCCGTTGTCGGTGACGAGAACGCGGTCACCCGGCACAGCGTCGTCGACCAGACGTAACGCGGTGTGGATGTCGATGGTGTCGTCGGTGCCTCGGTCGGTGGTATCGGCGGTGCGCGCGGCGATTCTTTGGGTCGCCCGATCGATGAACGTGCTGGCGGGTATCTCTGCTTCGTCCAACAGCCGCACAAACTCTCGTGCCGCGCTGGCGGCGTCGGCTGTCACGGCGACGGTGACGCGGGTGAAGCGGTTGAGACGAGTGCGGTCGACATCGACGTGCACGATCCGTTTGCCGTCAAGCAAGGCACCCTCCGCGGTGGTCCACTGATTGAGCCCGGCGCCGAACGCGATCACGCAATCCGCTTGGCCGATGACATCGAGCGCGGCGTCATCGGCCAGGGTGCCGAAAATTCCGATATTCCCCCCAACCCCGCAGAACAGATCTTTTCCGCGCAGCGTGGTGGCCACCGGCGCACCGATGCGTTCGGCCAGCTGTAACACAGCCGCCGTGGCGTCGGCGCTTCGTGCTCCCCGCCCGGCCAGTACCAGCGGCCGGTCGCAGGAGGCGATCACACCAACGGCCTCTTCCACAGCTTCCTGGTCGGCCGCCACCGTCGTCGCCGGCGTTGGAGTGCCCACGATCGGTCGGTAATCGACGCTGTCCCACTCGATGTCGATCGGGACGTTGAGCACAACGGGGGCCGACTGGATCCACGCGATCCGCACCGCTTCGGCGAGGTCGGCAACGGCGCTCGCCGCACTGCGGACCTGCTCGAAGCGGACTCCGGCGGCCGCAGCGACAGCAGCTTGGTCGATATCCTGGATGTGATCGCGCTGGGCCCTCGGTGTGTCGCCGGTCAAGACCAGCAGAGGAACACCGCCGCGCTGCGCCTCGACCAGCGCGGTCACCGTGTTCGTCAAGCCCGGCCCGTGGGTCACCGTGGCCGCGCCGAGCTTGCCCGACACCTGGGCATAGCCGAAGGCCGCCATCACCGCGCCCCCCTCCGAGGACGTCCCGACGTAACGTCCTCCCGAGGTGTTGACGAAACTGTCGATGATGAACAGGTTGGCGTCGCCGACTACACCGAACATCTCGTGAATGTCGTTGTCATACAGCGCCTGAGCCAACGCCTCATAGACGTGCATCAGCGTCGACCCCGCGAACTGGGCGACCGGCTCACAAGTGTGCCAGAATTTCGTCGGTGGTAGCCAACTCCGCGATCTTCGGGAAAATCCGGTCGACGCTGTGGCTATGGGCCTCAGCATCGAGGTCGCCGATGGCGTCGGTGACCACCACAACGTGGTAGTTGCGCTCATGGGCCGAGCGCGCCGTGGACTCCACGGCCTGGCTGGTGGTCACGCCGGTCAAAAAGACCTGACCGGCCCCGACCCTATTGAGCAGAGCAACCAGCCGCTCGTCGTGGAAGGCGCCCCACCCGAATTTGGTGAAGGTCTGGTCGGAGGCGGCCACGCCCAGTTCCTCGGGTAGCTCAGTCCAGTTGTCCGGCAACTCGCCCATCTGAGGGGTGATCTCCGTACGTCCCGAACTGCCGCCGGCCACGTTCACCCACACCACCGGAAGGCCTTTGTCGCGGAACGCCTTGGCCAGCCCGGCGGAGCGGCCAACGATGTCGGCGGCTGCATGCGGCGTGGTCGGCATGCCGACCGTGGCGACCTGCAGATCCAGCACGATCAGGGCGGCGTCGCTGTCGATTGTGCTCAGTGCCATGAGATTTCCTTTCCGGGCGTTTACCCGAGTGGCGTTGGGGAAGTTGGGCAATGCTGTCAGTGGACCCGGACGGGCACTGAGTGGGTCTGGTTATCCTTCACCGGTCATCGCAGCGACGAGAGTAGTGGTGTCGCAGTAGTCACGAAAATGCTGGATCCGGCCGTCCGCGTTGAATTCGATGACACCGCAAATCGGAATCGACAGCGCGACCGAGCCGTCGGCGCGGACGATGTGGTCGATCCGTTCGTTGTAGACGAGGTTGCCGACCTGCGCGATGTTGAGCGTCTCCACGTGGATACGGTCCATCGCCAACGAACTTTCGTTGGAGGGCCGCAGGATCTGCTCGTATGCCTCCTCGAAGCCCTGGACCTGGGGGAAAACCGGAGTGTTCCACCAAATCCCGTCCTCCGCGAAGTACGTGCGAAACGACGCACACATCGTCGGGAAGTCGGTGTTCCATTCGTCGAAGAACTTTAGAACGCTCTCGACATGTGGCTGATCGGTCATGGTGCGGGTTCCTTTCTGTCAGCAATCACGGTGAGTTTGTGGGGTCGCTACTCGTCGAAGACCAATGGCGCGTTGAACCAGCTGTGCCGCAACACATGGAGGACGGGGGTCGGCTCACTGACCTTGCGGATGCGCGAGAACCGGTCGAGAAGCTGGTTGAGGAAGATCCTCATTTCCATGCGAACCAGTTGTGCCCCGATGCACATGTGGGGTCCAAACCCGAACGCGACATGCTGGGTTGCGTTTGCACGACCGACGTCGAACGTATGCGGATTCGCGAAGGCTTCCTCGTCAAAGTTGCCTGCCGCGTAGAGCAGGAAGATCCGTTGGCCGGCTTTGATCTTTATGCCGCGAATCTCCGTGTCCTGCAGCGCGGTCCGCACAAACGAGCGGGCCGGGGTCACCCAGCGCAGCGCCTCCTCGATTCCCAGGTTGATCCTCGACCGGTCCTCTTTGAGGCGCGTCAACTGGTCCGGGAAGTCGGCGAACGCCAACATGGTGCCAGTGAGCAAGGCCCTAGTGGTGTCGCTGCCGGCCGCCAACACCGTGGTGCTGTAGGCCAAGATATTGGCGTCCGACACCGGGTGCCCGTCAAGGCTGGCCTGCAACATGTCAGCGACCAGGCCGTTGCCGGGAGCGACGCGCTGGCGGGCGAACTCCTCTTCGAACACCGCGTTCATCGAGGCGAAGGTGGCCTTGGCGGCTTCGATCTCCTCGATGGTGTCAACGGAGTTCATGTCCTCGAGGGAATCGCTCCAATTCTTGACCATTTCGATGTCTTGCACCGAAATTCCCAGTAGGCGGGTGGCGATCATGATGGGTAGCCGGTCGGCGATTTCGGCGACGAAGTCGATCGGGACCCCGGGCTGGATCTTGTCGATCAGTTCGGTGATGTACTGCTCGATGAGCGGCTTCATGTCATTGATGTTGCGGACAGCGAAGGCCGGCGTGATAAGGCCCCGCAGTGTTTTGTGGCGAGGCGGGTCGGCAAACGCGAAATGCTCCGCGCCGCTTGGGAAGAACCCGTCGAACACCGACTCCTCGGCGACGTTGTCCTTCCGCATGCGCAGGTCGTTGAGGAACAACCCATGACCCGAGGAGAAGATGCCAGCCTGGCGGGCAGCCTCGCGGATGTCATCGATCTTGGTGAGCACGAAGATGTCCAACGGCTCGTAGTAGTAGACGGGCTGTTCGCGCTGCAGACGGGCGAACACCGGATACGCGTCATCGTTGTAGAAATTGGGGTCTTCGAACGGGATGAACTGCTCGACCTGTGACGTCATGTGCTTCCTCCGGCACTGTGTTGGCCTGTTGGCGATGGACGGTGCTGTGCTCGCGTCGTGGTCATAAGGCCGGCCCCGCGAGTTGACCGCCGTCGATGAAGAACTGCGACCCGGTGGCGAAGCCGCTGTCGTCGGAGGCCAGAAAGGCTGCGGCACCGGCGATCTCTTCGGGCTGCGCAATCCGAGGGATCGGGAATCGAGCGTAGAAGGCGTCCTGGTCGAAGCCATCGAACGCGGGACCCTGACTCATGGGAGTCTCGACCCCCCCGGGGTGCAGGGAATTGACCCTGATCGCCAGGGGCCCCAGTTCAAGGGCCGCGGACTTGGCCAACGACATGTTGGCGGCCTTACTGGCCGCGTAGGAGGCGAACCCGGCAGCCCCGACCACGGATGCGGTCGAGGATACGATGATCACCGAACCACCGCCGCGTTCACGCATAGCCGGGATCACCGCCTGCAGTCCGAAAACCGCGCCGAGCACATTGACGTCGAAGCTCGTTCGGTAGTCGCTGCCGTCGGTGTCCGCTATCGAACTGGCGATCATCACACCGGCGTTATTGACCAGTACATTGGGTGCGCCGAACGCCTCGCGGCATTGCGCGACAATGTTTTTCCAGGACGCCCGATCGCGGACGTCGAGCGTCTCGAAGTGCACGTGCTCCCGGTCGGCGCCATCGGTCTCTGGGCGCGCGAGATCACCGATCATCACACGCGCACCCTCGGCGGCGAAGCGTTCGGCGATCGCTCGTCCGATGCCACGGGACCCGCCGCTGACGATTGCGATCTTGTCCGCCAGTCGCGTGCAGTTGTCCCTCGATGCCGCCATCGTCAACTCAATCCCGCCGGCGTGGCCGACCGGGCAAAACCGTCGCCGCCGCGATCCTGCGCGAGGTTGGTCACCGCGGTCATCGCTGCTGTTTGGTCGGTGGCGTGACGGTTCCGGCCCGGTTCAAGAACAGCTCGCCTCCGCCGTCTGCCATGATCGCCTGGCCGTTGACGAACGATGCCTCATCCGAGCACAAAAACAGGTGCAGATAGGCCACCTCGATGGGGTCGCAGATCACCCGGCGCGCGCCCTCAATCTTGCCGGTACGGCGGGTGTTTCGCGCCTTCTCGAGTTCTTGCTCGTCATATTTGTAGGACTCGTCGATGTTGGTCAGCATCCGGCCCGGACACACGCAGTTGACCCGGATGTTGTCATCGGCGAGCTCGGCGGCGAAGTGCTTGGTGAGGCTGACGGCTGCCTGCTTGGAGGCGCTGTAGGCCCCCAGCTTGGCCCCACCCAGGGTGCTCAGGCCCGCGATCGAGGCGCTGGAGGTCATCGCGCCACCGCCGGCGCGGCGGATTGCCGGTGCGGCGTACTTGAAGGAACGCCACAGGCCGGCCGCATTGACCTGCATGACCTCGTCGAACTCGTCTTCAGTGACGTCTTCGAGTTGCTTGCGCGAAGCCGCACCGCCGATTCCGGCATTGGCGACCATGATGTGCACGTGCCCGAAGCTGGCCTCCGCGGCGTCCACCAACGACTTCACGTGATCGGCGTTACGCACATCGGTGACCTGGAATACGGCCTTGCCGCCATCGCCCTCGATCCGCTTGACGACCTCGGCGCCGCGCTGCTCGTGGATGTCGCCCAGCGCGACCGCGGCTCCCTCCTGCGCGAACAGCCGCGCGGTGGCCTCCCCCAGTCCTGATGCGCCGCCGGTGATGATTGCGACCTTGCCGTCAAGCCTGCCCATGAGTTGCTTCTCCTTCGTTTCGGTGCGATGAATTCGCGGCCATCCGCCGCTGGCCGGCGCGTGTCCCGCGGCTCATTGCCGCTGCGGCGTGAACAGGACATGGACCGGGGTGGTGAGCTTGAAGATGGATCCCTCCAATCCGGGCCGGGGCGCATCGGGATCCAGCCGCAAATTCTCGAGTCGATTGACGATTCTCGAGACACCCTCTTGCAGTTCGACTCTGGCCAAAGGGGAGCCCGCGCAGGCGCCGATTCCGACGCTGAAAGCCAAGTGCTGTCGCGGGTTTTTGCGTTCCAAGTTGATCTCGTCGGCGTCGTCGAATCTGGCGGCATCGCGGTTTCCCGACGCGATGACCGCCGCGACCTTGTCCCCGCGGTGCACCTGCGCTCCGTCGAGATCACTGTCGCGCTGGCAGATACGGTTGCGGAAATGCACCGTGCCGACCAGGCGCAGCGCCTCTTCAACGAAGGCTCCGAGGGTGCGCGCGTCAGCGTGGCGGACCTTCTGCAACATTCCCGGTGTAGTGAGCATCAGGTGCAGCGCGTTGACCATCGACGTGCGGGTGGTGTCGCTGCCGCCGGCGAAGAACGTGCGGACGAGGCCGTAGCGGGCATCCTCTGTCCACCCGTCAAGTGCCTCGTCACGCCAGACTCGACTGATGATGCTGTCGTCGGCGGTCTTCTTACGCTCGTCCATGTAGGGGCGCAACAGCGCGTCCACTTCGTAGGTCGCGGCCAGGGCGACCTCCGCATGCGGTATCGCGTCCTCGGGTTTGAGGTAGACGATGCCTTTGTAGTGCTCGATCTTGTTGAGGTTGGTGCGTATCGCGGTCATGTAATCGTCGTCGTGCCAAGGCAAGCCCAGCACCCCGGCGATGACGCGATCGGAGACACGTTCGGCGTACTCCTGCACCAGCTCGGCGCGCCCGCGCGGCGCGATCTCGTCGATGGTGGCTTCCACCACGTCGGCCACCACGCCGTTGCGATAGCGTTCGATCTCGCGGGGGTTGAAGATCTCCAACCACCACCGGCGATGCGCCAGGCGTTCCGCGCCGACGAGGCTGAACGGTGAGGCCACGATGCGGCTGTACTTCTCGCTGGGGACGATCTCGGTCGGCAACGGTCTGGCGAAGGTGTCCTCGTCGGTCAACACGTCGCGTACCGCGCCGTAGGAGGCCGCGATCCAGTTCTGCGTAGGTTGCTCCCAGGTGACCGCGTCGCGTGCCCGGGCTTCGGCGTAGTAGTCATACGGGCACTTGTCGACGGTGTCACCCAGGTAGTGGATCGCCTCACTCATGTGTCGCTTGCTCCTCATTCGCCTTCGATGTGACCGACGGTGGTCTTCGCTGCGTCAACCGACCAACGACCGCGCATACTCGCCGATCTCGTGAAACGGATGCTCGTCGGGCGGAAGCGGCGGGCTGATCCGAAACATCCGGTTGTGGCAAATCGCCACGGCCAGTCCGGTGTCCAGATCCGCCCAGGCGATTGATCCGCCGGCGCCGTTGGAGGCCAGCGTGTGCGCTCCGGTGCCGATCACCGGTTCGGCCGGCGGGGTCTCACCGCCAAGCCAGTACCCGCCCACACCGATCCAGGGCACCTGGTCCAACACGGGGTCGAGCTGATCAGGATTGGGTCGCGGCTGGGTGCAGGCCATCACCCGTTCTTTGCTGAGGATCCTGTGTCCGCCCAAGCTGCCCTTGCCCGCCAGCATCGCGAAAAGCCTTGCTACAGAGCGCGCATTGGCAATACCGCCGGCGCCGGGAACGACGGCGTCGTAGAGCACCGGATTGTTCCACAACACCCCGGGTTCGACCGCGGGTGGCATGGCCAGCGCGCGTAACGGTGGCGGGTCGGTGCGCAAGGTGCCGGTGGTCACCAGTTCAGCGACACGCTCATGCTGGCGACCGTTCATCCCAACATAAAAGTCGTCGATGCCTAGCGGTTCGAGAATGTCTTCCCGGGTGAACTCGGCGAAACCCCGGTGCGCGGGATCGGTGCGACGGACAAGTTCGCCCAGCAGCCATCCGTAGCTCAGCGACGCGTAGGCGCTGCCGCCCACCGGCAGTATCGGTTCCAGCGCGGCAATGCTTTCCACGCACCAGTCCCAGTCACGTAGGCGTTCGGCGGTGACACCGGCCGGCATCTGAGGCAGACCGGATTGATGAGTCAGCAGTTGGCGCACCGTGATGTCCTGTTTGCCGTTGACTTTGAACTCCGGCCAATAAGCCGCCGCTGGGGTGTCGTAGTCGATCAATCCCCGTTCGGCCTGCAGATGAATGGCGGTGGCGGTCAGACCTTTGGTCACCGAAAAGATGGGAAACAGCGTGGTCGCGGTGACCGCGGTGCCGCGGGAATCAGCCTGGCCGATCCAGCCGTCCATGATCAGTTCATCGCCAAGGTAGGCCGCGACCTGCACCCCGCGTTCACCGCGGTCGATCGCGGTCTGCAGCACCTTCTGCAGTGCCGAACCACCGCGGCTCATCGGTTCAGTACCCGTCGCTGACAACGACTTTCCTCTCTAGAATTGGAAATCGACGACGGTGCGGCTCGCGACCCCTCGACGGATAAGGTCGACAAGGTCAAGGTGCGCCGGATGGCTTTCGTAGCTCGCATAATCATCGGCTGACTCCAGATCGACGATGATCGCGAAATCGCTGCTGCCAGAGGTCAGGCCGGCGTCGGCCCCGCAGGCCACCGCACGCACCTCCGGAATGGCCTGCGGCAGGGCGTTGACCTTCTGTGCGAGCTCGGCGTGATATGACTCGTCGGCGTTGGCATTGAAGTTGATCAGTACTGCATGACGAAATGTCATGTTCTCCTCATTTGTGGTCGGTGCACGGTGGCCGTGCTCAGCAGACCTGCTTCGCCGTGGATGTCCACACATCCGACATTCTGTATACAGTATCCGGTCTACGGTTGAGTTGGCAAGAACGCTGAGTAAAGTCGGTCCCCCGGTCTGGCCGCCGAGCAGCTGTCCATCGCCACAACGCGCCGTTGCGGTGCGGCCGACTTCGCGGCCAGCCACCCGGTTGGGCTGGATTCTGGGCCGCATCGATGCGCGTGCCCCGAAATCGCTTGTCGTGGCGCCCCTGGCGACGGCGTCGCCGGGGGCCCGACCCGGCGGGGGGTGGTGTCGGCGCCGGGTCAGACCCGTTGGCTGGCAGGAACGTGGACGACGAGCCCGTCGAGTTTGGCAGCACACTTGATTTGGCACGACAGACGGCTGAACTTCGTGGGTTCCTCGGAGGTGGCTTCGAGCATGTCTTCTTCCTCTGCGGTGGCCTCGGGCAGTGCCTCAAACCAGTCCGGGGCGACGAAGACATGGCATGTCGCACACGACAAGTCGCCGCCACACTCGCCCACGACCCCGTCGACGAGGTTGTTAACCGCGGCCTGCATCACCGACTCTCCGGCCCCGGCAACGACCTCGTGGCGTTCGCCGTCAGCTTTGATGAAAACGATCCGGGGCACAGTAACTCCTTGCCGCGTCATAGCCGGTGGCTCTGAATGGTCACCCATGTCGTCGCGTGCCACTTCGCTACCGTTTGGGTCGGCACGCTGGGCCGAGCATGCCTCGCGACGGCGAGCATGCAGTCCCTCAACCACACCGTTAGCCGACACGGACGGGCAGCGAAAGTAGTTGGTTGATCAGCGTGCTCCAGCCGCGTTCGGGCTCGCCGTCGAGTTCTAACGACACACCCCTGCGGTAGAGCTCCTCGAACAAGATGCGGGTGTCCATCTTGGCCAGCACATTGCCCACGCAGCGGTGCAACCCACTGCCGAACGCCACACCGTCGCCGGACAGTGTCTTGGCCCGCGGCCGCAACGGATCGAATCGGTGCGGATCGGCAAACACCTCAGGGTCACGATTGCCCGCGATCAGCATCAATTGCATGGTGTCGTTGCGACGGATGGTCTGACCATGGAACTCCACGTCGCCGGTGGCCGTGCGCGTGACATTCATCGCCGGTGTGACATAGCGCAAGAATTCATCGACAACGGCGTTGAACTCGCCGGCGTCGAACACCGCGTCGCAGGTGCGCTGAATGTCTTCGTCCTCCAACATCAGCAGCATCGACTGCCCGATAAGCGTGTGGGTCGTCTCGTAGCCGGCGATCAGCAACGCCGTGGTGTACATGGCGTACTCCGCCTCGTCGATCTCGCCGCGGTCCAGGCACTGCGCCAACACAGTCACCGTGTCGTCCTGGGGATCCCGCAGCTTTTCCTCACCGAGTTTGGCCATGTAGACGTTGACTTCGTCGAACGCGCGCGACATGGCGGCGCCGTCGTCGTCCTGGGTCACCGTGCTGGTGAAAATGGCGTCCGACCACTCCACCACCTGGCCGCGTAGTTCGCGAGGCACCCCCATCACCGCCGCGATCACCCGCGAGGGAATCAGCCGGGCCACATCGGCGATCCAGTCAAAGCTGTCGCGGCGTAGCACGTCGTCAAGCGTTTCGTTGACGATCTCGCGGATCCACCCATCAAAGTGAGCGACCACCCGCGGGCCGAACGATTTCATCGCCACCCGCCGCACACGGCTGTGCTCGGGCGGATCCATGAACAAGATGTGCTTGCGCATCGGGCTGTCGCCGCTCATGTTGGCCAGCGGGAAAAACGCCCCCGGCACCGAGCTGAACACCGCCGGCTGCTGCTCGATCTCGATGATCTCGTTGAACCGTGTGACAACCCAGAATCCGCCGTTAAAGGTGCCCTCATCCGCCTTCTGCCAGTACAGACCGGGTCGCGAGCGTAGCTCGTCGAAAGCCGCGTGCGGCACGCCCGCGACGTAGGTGGCAGGATCGGTGAAGTCGGGAATCTCGATCGTGCTATCTGTCAGCATCGTCACTGATGGTCACCTCCATGTTGGGCGGCGCGGCGCCTGTCGTGTTCAGACGAGCCCAAAGCCGGGTGGGCCAGCCGTTCCCGTTTTGTGCGCCCCGTCACCTTATTCTGTATACAGTATCCTGTGTCCTGGTGGCGGGCAAGTGTCCCACGGGCCACTCTGTCGCCGTCGGTGAAGGACCGGATTTCCGTCTAGTAGGGCGACCTGCGACTGCGACGCGTGCCGGCTTGGGCAGCGCTGCCGCACCCCTTCGCGGCGGGCTACTTGATCGTGGTGGCGATGTCGCCGGATGAGCTGACGAAAGCGGGCGCAACGAAGCGACGAAGTATGGACCGGTAGCGCCTGACGTCGCCCTCACCGTCCTCGAGGCCGCGCATCACAATCACCGTGACGTCGCCCAGCCACAAATGGATGTCCGACCGCGCCAGCCCAGGTGGCAGTTCATTGTTCGCCACGGCCGCGTCGAGAACGGGATCCCACATCTCGGCTCGCATCATCTCCCTCGTGCCCGAAGCGACCATTCGTTTGCCGAGGCTCGTGCCATCCGGGTCGATGATGTGCCGCGTCAGGGGGTCGCGGCGGCTGTGTTCGGCGGTGTAGAGCACAGTCTCGACGATCTGATCCCGAAGGCTGCTCTGCCGGGAGGTCGATTTGTGTGCCCGGGCGATCAATCCCCGCGCGTGCCGGTTGATCAGCTCGATGAGCAGATCGTCGCGGTCGGCGAAATAGCGGTAGACGCTGGGCCGCGACAATCCAACCTCACACGCGACGTCGTCCATCGTGGTCTTGCGGATCCCATGGCGATCAATGCAGCGTTCGGCGGCGGCCAGGATGCGCTCGCGTGCGTCGTCTGTGCTCGTAGGGGCGGCTGGCTGATTGGTCGGTAGGCGAGGCACACGGGTCATATTACTACATACGTCAATCGTTTATTGACATCAATGCGGCCTGTCTTTCGCTGCGGCACTGCTTGACACATCGCGATTGATAGATCCATACTGACCGCTGACACTTTTCGTTTTTCGTCAGTCAGGAACGCGGAGATGCCAATGAGACTGCAGCACCGGATCGCTGTCGTCGGCGCCGGGCCGATCGGGTCGGCGTTGGCCGGTCACCTGATCCTGGCCGGAAACAAGGTCACCATTGGAACGCGACGCCCTGACGCCTTCACTCCACCCGACTATCAGCGGGAAGACATCGACTATCCGGTCCACACGATTGAGGCAGCAATCGCCGGGGCGGAAGTGGCGATTCTCGCGATCCCGAACGCCGCCGTGGCGCCGTTCGCCGAGGTTTATCGCGACCGGTTGGCCGGCGCGGTCATCATTGATCCTTCGAACCCGTTCCGCTGGCACGACGACGGTGTGATGACCCTCAAGGATCTCGGAGGCAAGACCTCCGGCACGGTGACCGCTGAGTTATTCCCGAAATCATCGGTGGCACGGGCCTTCTCACACCAGCTCGCCGAAACGCTGTGGCTGCGAGGTCGCCGGGAACCTGGTCGATGGGGTATCGGGTACGCGGCCGACGACAACGATACCGCCTGGATCACCGCCGAAATCATCACCCAAACCGGGTTCGCGCCGATCCGAGTCGGCACGCTGGCCCACTCGGCGCCCATTGATCCCGGCGGAGTGCTATTCCCCGGCCTCTTGGGACTGTTCAGCCCACATGGTATGCGGACGACCCTCGATAAAGGGCCATTCACAAGCGAACTCCCATGTCGCACGTGACACCCGCGCCTCTGGCAACTTCAGACACCGAGTCGGTTCCGGTGACAGCTGCCTGCACGCTACGAAAGCACGTACCGGTCCTCATCACCGAGAACCAAGTCGCATTTAGCACGGCAGCGGCCAGGCCAGTCGCGTCGACCCGCCGCCGGTGGCTGGGCACAGCCCTGATGGGCGGACTTGGCCGCATCCTCATCGCACTGACACAGCCACGGCCGCACCGCCCGCGTCGTCAGCTTGCCTATTTCGAGGCGGCGCGGATGTCTCGGGCGATGGACGGGCTGTGAGGGCGCGCCACGCCCCTCCGCGCGCCTTCCAAGCTCGCGCGCGGATCACGTTGGGGCCGAAACCGTCTCGACTCCGACACCATGCACGGCATCCGAAGGCATGTTCCGTGAGGTCTACAGCCCGGCGGGCAGGGCGGCTGCCGGAGCTTCGCGGTGCTGGTGACAGCTAACAAGTGGTGCCGGCGACGGCGTGTTACTGAACGAAAGGTATTTAGGTGAAGGCCATTCCAGTCACAGGCGTTGCCGCACGCACATGGATACCGCTGGTGATCGTGGTGGTGTTGGCTGTCTCGGGATTGATTGTTGTGCGGCTGCACAAAGTCTTTGGCTCCCAGGACCTCAATGCTGCTGCCGGCGCCGGTATCGAGATAGTGCAGTTCAACCCAAAGATTGTGGTCTATGACGTGTTCGGGCCGCCAGGGACCACCGCCATGATCGACTACTTCGACGCGGACGCCAACACCCACGAAGTCAATGCGGTTCTGCCGTGGTCGACCACGATATCAACGACCCTGCCCGCGGTCAGCGCTAACATCATGGTGCGCGGTGACGGCGATCAGATCGGCTGTCGTGTCACCGTGGACGGGGTGGTGCGCGACCAGAAAAGCACCGATGGTGTGCACGCGCAGACCTTTTGCCTGGTGAAGTCCGCATGACCGACTCGAGCACCAAACACGCCATGCCGCAGGCCAGTCGGCCGTTCATCCCGCACACCATCCGCGTGTTGGCGGTGCCGATCATTCTGTTCTGGGTCGCCATCACCGTCGTAGTGAATACGATCGCGCCCTCATTGGCCGTGGTCGGGGAGGCGCATTCGTCGCCGATGGCCCCGGAGGATGCGCCGTCGATGATCGCGATGAGGCGGATGGGCCATAACTTCAAGGAATTCAATTCCAACAGCACGGTGATGGTCGTGCTCGAGGGCCAGCAGCGGCTCGGCCCGGATGCGCACCGTTACTACGACAGCATCATTGCCAAGCTACGGCGGGATCCCCAGCACATTGAGCACATTCAGGACTTCTGGGGGGATCCGCTGACGGCGGCCGGGGCTCAGAGCGCGGACGCCAAGGCCGCCTACGTGATGATCAATCTCGCCGGCAACCAAGGGACGACACAAGCCAACAAATCCGTCGAGGCTGTCCGCAATGCCGTGGCAGCAACGCCTGCCCCGCCCGGGGTCAAGGGCTATGTCACCGGCCCGGCTGCGCTCGCCTTTGATCAGCACGTCATCGGCAACGCCAGCCTGAAGAAGATCACTCTGTTTACTCTGGTGGCGATCACGATCATGTTGCTACTGGTCTACCGCTCCATCGTCACCACCCTGATCCAGCTTTTCCTGACCGCGATCGGGTTGATGTCGTCCCAGGGTGTGGTCGCGGTTCTGGGCAACAACAACATCTTCGGGCTGACCACGTTCGTATCGAACATCCTGACCATGCTGGCGATCGCGGCGGCGACAGACTATGGGATATTTATCTTCGGCCGCTATCGAGAGGCGCGTGGGGCCGGCGAGGATCGCGAAACCGCGTACTACACCACCTTTCGATCGGTTACTCCGGTGATCATGGGTTCCGGCTTGACAATTGCCGGGGCGACGTTCTGTCTGAGCTTTGCGCGGCTGCCCTACTTTTCCACGATGGGTGCACCCGTGGCGATCGGAATGCTCGTTTTGGTGGCGGCCGCGATCACGCTGGGGCCGGCGGTTCTTTTCGTCGGCAGCCGCTTCGGATGGTTCGAAGCCAAGCGTGCGGCGCGCGGCCAGCTGTGGCGCCGGGTGGGTACCGCGGTGGTCCGGTGGCCCGCCCCGATCCTGGTCGCCAGTGCCATCGTCGTGCTGATCGGCATGGTCATGCTGCCCGGCTATGTCACGAGCTACAACGATCGCTACTACCAACCCGCCAGTTCCCCGGCCAATCTCGGATACGCTGCCGCCGACCGGCATTTCACACAGGCCCGGATGAATCCGGACATCTTGATGGTCGAGGCCGACCACGACATGCGTAATCCGGCCGACATGCTGGTTCTGGACAGGGTGGTCAGAAACGTCCTCAACACCCACGGTATCGCCATGGTCCAGGACATCACCCGGCCGCTGGGGATTCCGATTCAGCACAGTTCGATACCGTTCCAGAACAGCATGGGGGGCCAGAGCACCATGCAGCAATATCCGTTTCAGCAAACTAGCCTCGCTAATCTGCGGAAGACGGCCGACGATTTGGAGTTCCTCGCACAGAACACCGAGCGGCTGTACGGCGTTCTGCAGCAGGTCGTCGCGACCACTCACGACCTGGCTCAAAACACGAACGACCTGACGGGTATCACCGACGAATTGCGCGATCACATTGCGGATTTCGATGATTTCTATCGTCCGATCAGGTCCTACTTCTACTGGGACAAGCACTGCTTCGACATTCCAGTTTGCTGGTCGCTGAGGTCGTTATTCGACGCCTTGGACGGCATAGATGAGCTCACCGACAAGGTGCACAACGTCAACCAAGACACCCAAAAACTGGATTCCCTTCTGCCGCAGACGGTCGCACTGCTGCCCCCGATTATCGAAACCACGAGGAACACCAGGGGATTGATACTGTCGACGTTAAGCACCATGACGGCAATACAGAACCAAAATGCGGCGCTCAATAACACCGCGATCGTCATGGGGCAGAGTTTCGACACCGCCAAGGACGGTGACCTCTTCTATCTGCCACCCGAAGCGTTCCAAAACCCGGAGTTCCAGCGGGGCTTGAAAATGTTCCTCTCACCCGACGGCAAGTCCGCTCGCGCCTTCATCACCCACCAGGATGATCCGATGACCCCGCAGGGAATCGCGCGTGTCGGCGCGGAGAGAACCGCCGCGCAGGACGGACTGAAAATGTCCTCCCTGTCGGACGCCAAAATCTATCTCGGTGGGACGGCCGCCACCTACGCCGACATGGCCGACGGCGCCAAATATGACCTCATGATCGTGGTGGTGTCCTCGCTCACGCTGATCTTTCTGATCATGCTGATCCTCACCCGAGCCCTGGTCGCTGCGGCCGTCATCGTCGGCACCGCCGCCAGTTCCATCGCGGCATCTTTCGGGCTTTCGGTGCTCATCTGGCAGGACATTTTCGGCATGAAAATCGAGTGGCTGGTGATGTTGATGTCGGTCATCATCCTGTTAGCTGTCGGGGCTGACTACAACCTGCTTTTGGTCTCCCGGTTCAAAGAAGAGATCCACGCCGGACTGAAGACCGGATATATCCGGGCCATGGCCGGCACCGGTGGCGTGGTGACCGCTGCCGGCCTGGTGTTCGCCGTCACCATGGCCTCCATGCTCGGCAGCAGTCTGCGGATCATCGCGCAGATGGGTTCCACCATCGCCATCGGACTGCTGCTCGACACCCTGATCGTGCGCACCCTACTGATGCCCTCAATCGCCACCCTGCTGGGCCGCTGGTTCTGGTGGCCGCAAGTCATCTACCCCCGCGGTGACCGCAACCTGCCCCGGATTCAGCAGCCGACCGACGACACCGCCGCGACCCAGCCGCTCCTCGTCGGTGCGCCGAGTCACCAAGGACCGCAATGAGATCAACGAGGCTCTCAGTGCTGGTAATGGTCGGGGCGGCCCTAGTCGCCCTAGTCGCCCTAGCCGCCCCGACGCACGCCGACCCGGATACCGATTTCGCCAATCAGCTTCACGGGCAAGGCATCTACGGCCCCCTTGACTACAACGCGTGGCTGGGCAAGATCACCTGTGAACGACTACACAACGGCCTAGACACCACCGCGGACAAGTCCGCCCACTTCGCGTTGGTCAACCTGCCGCGCCGTACGACCATCGCCCAAAGCTACCAATTCCTCGCCGCCGCAATCAGCACCTACTGCCCCGACCAGGTACCGATCCTGACCGCGGCGGCCGCACGCCACCAATGATGTTGTAGCCCAAGGGCGCGACACCAACCTGCCGCATCGACCAGAGAGGAGATAGCCATGCACCGACCGAGGCGACCACGAGCACGTTCGGTTCTGCGAGCCGGGATCGCCGCGCTTACCGCCACGGTCGCGACGACGGCGTTGCCCGCCACCGCGATGGCCGACTCCACCGACGATTACCCGATCCCCCGCCGGATGATCGTCACGACGTGCACCACCGAGCAGATCCTCGCCGCCGCACGCGATTTCGCGCCAATCTATTACGAGCGCTACATGATAGACAAGCACAACAAGTCACCCCAGGTTCAACAGGCCGCCATCGACAGTGCGCACCACTTCTATTCACTCAACCCTGCAGACCGGCGAACCTACTCCGAACAAATGGTCACCAACTTTGCCGATCCCATGACGGCGGCATGGCCCAATTGGGCGAAGATCTTCTTCAACAACAAGGGCGTCGCCGCAAAGGAAACCGACCACTG
>NZ_DATMLH010000315.1:0-23425 GCF_035570115.1 Mycobacterium sp. | reverse complement strand
CGGTGGCGGTATTCGGCGATGGTCTTGAGGTTGTTCAGCTCCAGCCCATGGCCGGCACCGAACAAGTCCCAAAAGTCGCCGACCCAGCCCGTGCGCTGCGGCGGACCGGCCTCGGGATAAGGGTTGTGGTCGTAGAACGGGTGACGGCAATTGGTCCACAGCACCACCGAACCGGGCTTGCCGAGCACCACCTGCGCATCGAGTACCCGCATCAGGTAGATCATCCACAGGTGCTTGCCCTGGTCCCAGGCACAGTGGTAGTCGACGGTACGGGCCTCGGCGTTGGAAACTGTCCGGGTGTAGATCTCGGTGTCCGGAAGCAACCGGTCATAGGCCAGCCAGAGCCCGGGCTCATCGGTAGGGGTGAAGTCACGCAGCGTGTAGGTCCACTCCTCGAGGCTTCTGGTGTCCGACAGCCATTCGAACAGCTCGTCGGGCGGGCAGTCGACATAATCGTTGACCGTGCAGTACTGACCGAAGACCTCTTCGTGCGGGTACGCCGACCGCATCTTCGCCATGAACATCGGGGCGGTCTGCTCCAGCGGCGTGGTCTCGATGCGGACCACTCCCTCGATCGGCTCGGTGCTGCCGGAGTGAGTGTGAATGTCGTCAAGCGCGGGCAGGGACATGGGTGTAGTTCTCCTTTAGAGTTGTGATCTGTTGTTCGACAACCTGATTGGCAGATTGTCTGTTCAGGAATGCCGCGAATGGCGGGATCTCGTCTGCGGAGCACTCGACGGTGACCACGGACGGACCGTCGACGGCCATTGCCCGTTCCAGTGCTGCGGGTAGTGCGTCGATGTCGGCCACGTCGACCGAAGACAGCCCGGGGAACATGCCCGCCAACCCGGCCCCCAGCTGGCTGGGAGCGAACCGGTTGTAGCTGTACAGGTCGTCGTAGAACAGCTGCTCGCGGGTCACGCACATGGCGTGGGCGTTGTTGTTGAACAGTACGAAAGTCACCGGAAGTCGGTACTGCACCGCGGTGTGCACCTCCATGCCGTGCATAAAGAACGCACCGTCCCCGGCGATCACCACGGTGCGCCGGCTAGACCCGTCGTTGGCACGACCGAAAGCCATCCCGATACCGGCACCGAAGCTGTAGCCCATACCGCCCATGCCGAGCGCCACTGCGAACCGACCGTCCCGGCGAACGGGCAGGTAATGGATGGCAGCCGCGCCGGTATTGCCGGCGTCGACGACGATATCCGCCCCGTCGGGCAACACGCGATCGAGCACGTTCATGGCATCGCGGTAGCGCACCCCCGTACCGGCGAAGGCCGGCGGACTCAGTTCGGCGTCTGCCACGAAATCGGGTACGCGAAGGCCCCTTGGCCGCCCCGGCCCGGACAACGCTCGGGTCAGCATCGTCAGCGACCCTCGCAAATCTTCGGTGTGCACGTGCGTGCACGGCAGGTACGGGGGTGCCGAGCCGATCGAGAACGTCGGCACCGAGGCGAGCGCGTCGTCCAGGCCGGTGCGAGCTGTCACCGAAAGGCGGGTGCCGACGACCAGGCAGACGGCACTCTCTGCCACCGCGTCGGCCACACCGGGGTGGCCCATCACGCCGGTCACACCGAGTGCTGACGACGAACCCAAACCTGGTATACCGGCTACGTCTTTGGCGTCGGGCACACATGCCACCTGCGCGCGCAGCAGGGCCCGCAGCTCCTCGAGTTGGCCTCGGGCGTCATCGCGGGCCACCTGCTCGCCAGCGATGATCGTGACGGGTCCGTTGGCACGACGCAGAGCGCGCACGATCGGATGTGGATCACCGATGCGCGACCGCTGCGGGTCAACACCACGCCCGTTACGTTTGTCGTAGCCGTTGAGGCTCACCATCGACTGCTGAATATCCTTGGGCAACAACAGTACTGCTGGGCCGCCGGTTCGTGCCGCCGCTATAGCGTCGGGCAATGCCGAAACGATATCGGCGGGCGTCAACACCCGTCGGCAGAAGACCGATACCGCAGAAAACAGCGCCTCGGCATTCAGCGAACCGTTGCGACCACTGGTGTCTTGAAAGCTACCCCGGCCATCCATCGTGGTGGCCGTCTGACCGACCAACGCCAGCACCGGCACCCGGCTGGCCAATGATTCCCCAAGGCCGGCAACGAGGTTAAGCGCGCCCCCACCAGACGTCGCCGCCACCACACCCAAACCAGCGCCGCTGCGGCTGTACCCGTCGGCCATCGTGGCCGCGGAGAACTCGTGCTTGGCCAACACCGCGGTAATGTCCGAACGGAAATGTGCGGCATCGTAAAGATCCTCGATGTTGGCGCCGTCGACACCGAATATGTAACGGATGTCGATTCTCGCCAGGTGCTCGACGATATGGTCGACCACCCTCTGGCTCCTGGGCATCTGCTCACCTAACTTGCCGAACTTGTATGTGAGTGACACGACCTGCGGGTGACTTCGGTTCACCCGGGGGCGAAATCTACAGCGAACGCTCAAGGAGGACCTGGCCGTCGTCGGCGGAAACCACCTGCACAGAGGCGATTTGATCAACAGGTGTCGATATGCTGCCAGCGGGCGTCGCGGTATGTCCTGGGTTAGCCACCCAGGTCGCCATCCGCGTGTGGCTCCCGTCGCGACCTACCACGACCATCGCTAGCGTGTCGTGATGGGTGTTCAGCGAGGCCAGGCAGACGCAGTTCATCGAGATGAACGTTCCCCACTGCCGGCTGCTGAGCGAGACCGTCGAGGCAAGCCTGTTCGTCCCGACCTGCGCCATCGGCTGAACCGACACGCTCGCCTGCGGCGGCGTGGGCACCTGTGTCGGGTATTGGCCCGCAACGCCGACAAGTACACCGATCGCCAGCACCGCGGCTGCGGCGGCCCCAGCCGTCCAAGTCACAATGCGGGACCGGCGCCGCCGCCAGCTCACCTTGGCCAGCACGGACGGCAGCAACTCGTCAGGCAGCAACGGTGCTACGCCACTGCGGTCGTCGATCGCCGCCAACTCGTCGCGATCCAGCTGCGACAGCAGGGCCGGCATGCCGCTGAGGTCTCCAACGGCGCTGCCGCACAAGGGGCAGTCGGTCATGTGTGTTTCGAATTCCCGCCGTTCGACGGACGACAATGATCCCAGCACGTATGCGGCATCCCACATCGCGTACTCGTTATGCCCGGATAGGTCGCCGCCATGCGGCGTTTCGGGCCGCCATCGCGGCATCATCGTGTAACTCTCATCTCCCCTGGCACGTCCTGCATTTCGTAATCCCCATTTCTTGCTTGTGAGTCGCATGGCCGCACCGCATGGTGCGGGCGCGGCGTCATAGCGCCTTCTGCGATGTCGAGACCGGCGTACCATCGCGCGACGTTCGGCGGCTAGTTGTGCCGTCGCGTCAGCGATCAGTAGTCGGTGTGCGGTGCGGCTCTCGCCGATGAACTATGTTGCGGCGACGGTGAACACGTGTGCGTCGTAGAATGTCGTCATCAGCTCGGCTTCCGCACCCGGCGAACTGGTTGGCATAGGCACTGCGTTCACCTCCTTACTGGTGAAACGATCGCAGCGCCTGTTTGGTTCACATGCGACACACCGGCCACGGCCGCCAGCGGTCAGACGCCGCCCATCCAGCTGTGAAATCGACCATCCGGGTCGTAGGCCGAGCGCACCTTCTCGACACGTGCCATGTTCGGTTCGGTGATGAATCGCGCCGGACGCCGGCACAAATTCTCGTCGGCGAGCGAGATGCCGGTCGCCAAATGCGACATCGCCGCCATGTTGGACCCGGCCCAGTCGCGATACCGTTCGTCGTCGGCCGGATCCTGCCAGATGGTAAAGAGCGCCAGGTAGATCTCGTCTTCCAAGCCGTACACCATGTCCGCACGCTCCGGGGACGTCTTCCAGCCCGTGAAAATGAAGTGCGAGGGGTGCGGCGGCATGGTTTCGATGATTCTGCGAATGCCCGGCAGCAATTCTGCGGCGGAAGCGGACGTGAACATGCTGTCGGCGATGTAGCGGTGCCCCTCCGGGTAGCTGGTCATCACGGCGGTATACCAATTGGCCAAATTTGTCGGAGCATAAGGGAGGTTGACGATCGCCCTATCGATGACCGGGCAAGTACCCAGCGGGGCAAGGGCTTTCACCGCCTCTTCCTCCGAATCGGCGAATACTGGCGAGGCGATCGTGATGCCGGGTTGGTTGAGCCCGGCTCCCGGAAAGCTGCGCGCGGTGTGGATCTGCAGTTCTACCCGGTCGTCGAGTTCAGAACTGATCGAGCGCGCCCAGGTGAACACCTCGTCGGCGACCTCGATCGGGTACATGTACAGGCAGGTACCCCAAACCGCCGGACGTGGGTAAATACGCAGTTTGAAAGAAGTGACGACACCGAAGAAGCCCGGCCCCGAGCCGCGGGCTGCCCAATACAGGTCTGGATGGTTTTCGGGGTCGCAATAGATCTGTTCACCCTCGGCGGTGACGACTTCCAGTCCAAGCACACTCTCGCACGCCGGCCCGACCACCGAACTGTTCCAGCCGTATCCGCCCTGCAAAAGATAGCCACCGAGGCGAATGCCTTCACAGTGACCCGCGGGAAAGAAGAGCCCTTGCGCGTCCAGGTCGGTCGCGAAGGCGCTGGCGGATTTGCCCGGGCCGACGTTCGCGGTCATCCGATCCGGTTCGACAGTGCAGTGATCGAGGCGGCTGACGTCGAGCAGCAGGCCACCGTCGCGTAGGTGACTGGCCGCCCAGCTGCGTCCGCCCGAACATACGCCGACGTGATGTCCGTTGGCCCGCGCATAACGGATCGCTGCAACCACGTCGTCGGTGTCTTGCGCCTGCACGATTACATCGGGAAAGCGTTCCGGCAGAAGGCCATTCCAAACCGTTTCCCGACGGGCCGTTTCGTAACCGTCTGCGCCACGCAAGAAGGTCTTTTCGGTCGAAAGTAAAATCACTGTGCACCTTTGCTTCTCGTGCGCGCCATCAAAGCCTGCATCGCGATGGAGACACCGCCGTCAAACGTTCGAAACTGCCGCCCTGGTGCTCCGAGGTCCGCGGACGCACAGGCAAGTGGCGCCCGGACGGATGGACCAATCCGGTTTAGGTAGGCCGCAACCTCGGCGGCCAATGGCGTCGCGTTGACGCGGATGGCCCGGAGTGGGCCATTGGGCGGAATGCCGTATCCGAGCGCGAACATTCCGTCGCCGACGTGCGAGGCAAAGCCGCCGCGCGGGTTACCGTGCTCGTCGAGGACGCCAAGATGTCCGACCAAACCGTCGAGATCCGTGCCGAACCCGGTGGCGGCGATGATCACCTGCGGCGCAACGGACGTGCCGTCGGCGAGGATCACGCCGCGGGATTCGATCGCCTTGACGGCGCCGACGACCTCGACACGCCCGACCCGCACGACGTCGATGAGCTCGTCGGCCAGCGTCGGGATGCGACCTAGTTTTTCCACCGTAGCCTTCAGCCCGAGCGGCGGTCGCTGGAAGCCGTAGGCCGACAGGTCACCCCACATCAGGCGGTTCATGCGCGCGATCAGCGGATCGATCATGCGTGCCGGGATCCTCGAGGACAGCTCAAGGAAGATATCCGACGGAAACGGACCTATGGCCCGCCGCACGAGGTGCGGCGGTGTGCGCACCGCAAGCCAGATCCGTCGCGCGCCGTCGTTAACGAGCTGAACAGCGATGTCGGCGGCCGAATTGCCTGCGCCAACAACGAGGACGTCGCGGCCACGGTAGGGCCACGCGTTTGTGAAGTTCCCGGAGTGAACGATCTCGCCGTCGAAGCGATTGAGTCCAGGCCATGCAGGGATGGTGGGCGCGCTATAGTTGCCCGTGGCGAGGACGATTGCCGGGGTGCGGATTTCACCCGACGAAGTGTCAAGTTGCCAGACTCCCCCTCCACGGTCGACGCGATGGACTTCACATCCGAGCAGGAGCGCGATGTTCTGCCGCTGAACGTAGTGATCGAAATAGCGGACCATGTCCTCCTTGGTCGGCCAGCGGCCGGCGTTCAAGGGAATCCGTTGTCCGGGGAGGTGCGACAAGAACCCGGTCGTGTTGAGCCGGAAGTTGTCATAGCGTCCGCGCCACGAAATCGCCGGGGCCGCTGCGCGGTCCAGAACGAGCGCTTTGATGCCATGCTGATGATCGAGTTCGCGTGCGACAGCCAGACCCGCGGGCCCCGCGCCGATGACAACGGCGTCGTGGTTGTGCTGGGTCTCTTTAGTCATCCGCGATCTCCGGTCGTTTTCTTGGGTGGCCAGGACCTCGGGTCCCAGTAATTACACGATGCAGAACCGCTAGCGGTTCAGTCGGGCAGAACAGGACCGCTGCATAGAATCCCCGCCCGTTCTTCACCTAGAGCGGGCTACCGTGCTTCACGCGGCAAACTTGCGAACAACGGTCGCAGCCAGCAGGCTGTCCCGCTGTTCTGCTTTTGGGCGAAGCCAGAATTGCCGCCGCAGCAGCCGTCGATACGCGGCGAACGTCAGCGTGATCGGGTCGCACCATGGCGGTATGCCGCCGACCAGATGCAGGGCTGTCACCAAGATCATCGACGCGGTGGCAATCGGCTGAGACTTGAAGTACCGGCGGGCCGCGTTGGTCAGCTGCTCGTCATCGGTGGCGATCAGGTCGTAGGCCGCCACGCCACCGGCCAGTGCCACCCACGCTCGGTCTGAGTTGCGCATCGTCGTTACCGCCTCCTATATCTACTACGACGTCGGGCGGGGCCCGGAAGTTCACGCGTTGCGCCAAGGCGACCAGGACGGTTCCCATCGGCCTCGATGGTTTGCATACGGGGTAAGGGCTAACCCGACTTGCCAGCCTCACGGTGCTTGCAGTTACGCCGGTCGGGCCTCGACCACGCTGAGGGGTGAAGCGGTTTCCACCACACGTGTCATCTGAAATCCGGCTCGGCTGAGCAGGTCTCGGTACTCGGCCGCGGTGCGTTCGCGGGCCCCCAAGTTCAGCAGCATCTCCAAATCCACCCATTTCCCGGGGAAGTCACGGTCGTGGTCGGGGATGACTAATTCGATCAGCAGCACCGTGGCTTGGGGGCCGGCTGCGCTGCGAACGTTACGCAGGATCTGCACCGCCTCCTCGTCGGGCCAGTCGTGGATGATGTTCTTGAGGATGTAGGCGTCACCGCCGCCGGGAACGCTGTCAAAAAACGACCCCTCCACGATACCCACCCGGTCGGCGACGTTCTGCTTGCGCAACAGGTTTGGGGCGCTCGCGACGACCCGCGGCAGGTCGTACAGGACGCCCCGCGAAGCCGGCGCCCCGGCCAGGATGGCGGCCAGCAGTGGGCCGTGCCCGCCGCCGACGTCGACGATCGTGGGGTAGGCGCTGAAGTTGTAGCCAGCGACCACCGGAGCGTCCGTCAGCTCCGAAACGCTGGTCATCGTCTGGTTGAAAAGTTCGGCAAGCTCGGGCTGGTCGGCGAAGTAGTCGAAGCTCTCCTTGCCGCGCAATGCCGGGACGACCGAAATCCCGGTTCGGATTGAGTCCACCAGCAGGGTCCAGCGTTCGCGCTGCTCCCGCGACCCGTAGAACTGGGCCGCCCAAGTCATCGAGATCGGCGCGTCCGAACGCAGGGTGCGCGCAAGGGAATTCAGCTCATAGCGGCCGTCGCGGCGATGACGGAAGATGCCTCGGCCGATCAACGCCCGCAGCAGCCGGCGTAGCGCGTCCGTGTCCGCGTCCACCCGGGCCGCCAATTCGTCGATCGGCAGCGGGCCGTTGGCGAGGGCATCGGCGACGCCGAGTTGGGCCGCCACGGTGATCGCCTGCGACGTCCAGGTGGCAACGATCATTTCCATCATTGCTGCCGGCGCGGGTGTCAGCCGTTGATGGAGCCGATACAGGTGGTGGCGAATCCACTCGACAATGCGGGCCAGCTTGGCGGGTGGCACCTTGGTGGTCGTTGATACCGCCGCACCTTCAGGGCTCGTGCGGGGCGACTTGTTCAATTTATTCATTGGCATGGACAAGATGGGTGGTTGTCGCGGCCGCGAGTTCTCGACTGATTTCCGCGGACAACCGGCGGTGACTTACCGAACGCAGAAACCTTGTCAGTGCCCAGGTCATGAACCGGTCCGAGATCATCGCCACCGGTCTCAGCACGGACTCACTGCGGGACACTTGCTGCGTGGTCACCCAGGACACGGCCTTGACCTTGCGTCGCCTGGTGTTCTCGTACCAGCGCAGGGCGCCGGAGAGATCACCGTTACTGCCGTTCACGCCGTTCCGGAAGCCTGACAGCGCCTTGCACAACACCATTGTGTCGAGGAGCGCCTGATTGGTCCCTTGCGCAAGGGTAGGCGGCATCGTGTGTGCGGCATCGCCGAGCAACGTCACCGCGCCCTGGCCCGAGCGGGGGATCGGATGCCGAAAATGCGGGAACGGCGACCGGGCCAGATCCTCGTCGGTCAATGTCGCGAGTACTCGATCGACCGACTCGGACCATCCTTTGAAATTGGAACGGATCATGTCGATCGGACGTCCCGGTCTGACGAAGTCGGGCGACCATGGCAAATCGAACCACCACTGCACATCCGAACCTCCAGCCGGCCACAGGCCCAGGCTTCCGTGCGCGCCGATAATCATTTGCGCGACATGCTTGTCGGCGACGTGTGGCAGGGTGACCAGTCCCTGCCAGCTGCACCAGCCGGTCGGCTCCGCGGATTGCGCGCCGACGACGTCTCGAACCATTGAGTGCAGGCCATCCGCACCGATCAACAAATCTCCTTCGGTCCAGCTGCCGTCGTCGAACTCGAGCCGAACTCCGTCTTGCGTACTGACGACCCCGACGGCACGGGCATTGCACCAGATGCGATCGGTCGGAAAGCCCTCCAACAGTCGTTCCAGCAGGACCCGACGTGGGACCATCCGAACCGGTGCCCCGAGCCGGTCCACGATCGCCGTCAGGTCCAAAGTGGCGACCGGGCGACCCGTGGACGTCATGACCCGCAGGGTGGACAACAGCTGACCGGCCCCATCCATATCGACCCCCAGCTGCCCCAGAACGGTCGCGCCATTGGGCCAGATGGTTACGGCGCCCCCACCTGCCGTCACATCCGGCCGCCGTTCGAAGACGGTGACGTCATGTCCGTCGCGCAACAATCCCCGAGCAATGGAAATGCCACCCACACCGGCGCCGACAACGAGGATCCGAAGCGACCGAGTCGGTCGACCTTTCGGCACTGGCATCAGCTCCGAGGAACGCCTCAATTGACGGCTCACTTCAGTCCTCTGCGTGGCGTTCGTAAGCCCATTGCTCAAGTCGCGCTTGCAACTTCAGCAGGCCAAGTCCAGCGAACGACATGCCCACCGAAAAGTAGACCATCAGCAACGGATTCATCTCAAACCTCCTACTAGTACCACGCAGGACGTCGACGAGAAGTTCACCGCGATAGACAATGTGGCGTCGCCGGATTCGAGCGGCGGTCGACTGCACCTCGGCGGCTGAGCAGATAGGCCCGAACCAGTCGCAATGCCAAACCCGGTCTCCGTCGAACCCGTTGCTGCGTAAGTTCTTTCAGTGCCAGGGCGTGCTGGCCCCACGTAGCTGACCGCGGACCGTACAGATAGGGTCTACGGTTTGGAGGGGCGAGATCTACCTGGCGCTCTTCACTGGGTGGCGCGATCCGGCTGACGATCAACGCGATTGCGATTGGACCCAGCCGACGAGAATCTGACCAGACGTCCGGCGAAGTTCATCACCGATCCGAACATGGCGCGCCTAGATCAGGTGCGCGCCGCCTACGACCCGGCTAGCCTGTTTCACAGTTGGATGGCCCGCGGGTAGTCCACCGAGTCGAATCCTATTGTCCGACCGGGATTTACAGCGAGCGCTCGAGTAGTACGTGGCCGTTGTCGGCGGAAACCACTTGCACCGCCGCGATCTGGCCGACCGGCGTCGAGATGCTGCCGCCGGGCGTCGCGGTATGGCCGGGGTCGGCTACCCAGGTCGCCAGCTGGGTGTGGGTGCCGTCGCGGTTCACGACCACCATCGCCAGCCTGTCGTGGTGGGCGTACACCGGCGCCAGGCAGACGCACCGCAGGTCGATTACGGTGCCCCAGTTTTGGCTGCTGAACGACACCGTGGAGGCCAGCTCCTTCGTTCCAATCTGGGCCATCGGCAGCGCCGACACGCTCGCCTGCGGCGGCGCAGACGTCGGGGAATGGTTCGCAACGCCGACGAACACACCGATCGCCAGCACAGCGGCAGCGGCGGCCGAAGCTGACCACGTCATCACGCGCGAGCGGTGCCGCTGCCGGCGGACTGCGAACAGCAACGACGGCAGTAAGTCCGGAGCCGTCGCCAGGGGCTCGGCGGTTTGGTCGGCCACGTTGATCGCAGCCACCGTGTCGCTATCGAGCTTCGACAGTAGGGCCGGCATGCCGCTGAGTTCGGCGACGGCCTCCCTGCACAACGGGCACACGCTCAGGTGCGCCTCGAACTCAAGTCGATCGGACGGTGACAACGATCCGAGCACGTAGGCGGCATCCCACATTGCGTACTCGTGGCTGTCGCCGGTGGGCAAGCCGCTGTCGCCGGGCGGGCCGAGACCTCGGATCACCTTCATCGTGTCCCTCCATCTGCTGCCATAAACGAGTATTCGAAGCCGACGGCCTTCTGGATGGCCCGGAGAATCGTCATCGGGTCACCCCCATCTCCTGCAGAGTGAGTCGCATTGCGCGCATGGCATAGTGTAGTCGCGATTTCACGGTGCCTTCGGCGATATCAAGATCGGCGGCGATCTGCGCGGTGGTCCAGCCCCGGTAGTAGGACCGCTCGACAACGGCTCGATGATCAGCCGACATTTGGGCCATGGCGTCGGCGATCAGCATCCGGTCCAGCGCCGCGTCGACTTCGTCGGGAGCCGGTTGCTCGGGTGCCCCTTCTTCGTCCAGCGAACCACCGAAATTGCGGAACCGTGGGCTGCGTCGCTCGTCGATGATCATGTTGCGGGCGACGGTGAACATCCACGCACGCGGCGAGCGCTCGCTGTCGGTCATGACCTCTGGATGCTGCCATGCCCGCAACAGGGTCTCCTGGACCACGTCTTCGGCCCGGGCCGCGTCGTTGGTCAACCGAAGCGCATAACGCCACAAAGCTCCGGCGTGCTCGTCGTAGAGCGCCTTCATCAAAGCGGCCTCGCTGTTAGATGCGCTGGTAGCCCGACTCACTCGATCACCTCCTGATACTGATAGTGATACGAGCTAGGCGTCGTTCCAGTTCACCGCGGCGGCACTCCCGCAGGTCAGGCATTTAGTCGGGGATCCAGTTGCCGTGGAATCCGTGCGGGACCCGGCGGGGCAGGCGGACGCGAGCCACCGGGTCGCCCTCGAAGTCCGAAGCATCGATGATGACCAGGTCACTGCCGTCGGTTACCGGGTCGTAGACGTAAGTCAGATACCAGCCGGCGAGCTCGTCGGACTCCCCGACGGCCGGCGCGAACACCGCCTCACCTGGCGCACTCGGCGCTCCAAGGCTGCCGCGGGCTGCGAAGCGGTGCTCGGAGGCGGTATCACGCTGCAGGTCATAGCGGACTAGCGCGCCGCTACCGACGGCCACGGAATAACGGGCGGCCGCGCCGGCCAGCCGGTCGTCTACGCGCGGGAACTCCACACCGCGGTCGTCGAGTTGGCTCTCCTGCACCATTCCGGTGTCCAGGTTGATGCTCCAGCGCCACAACTCGGCATCGGTCCCGAACTCGCTGCTGTCGCGCCACATCTCCGGATAGCGGAGGACTTCCAGCACAACCGAGTTCCCCTCGTCATAGGAGTTGGCGACGTGGAAGACGAAGCACGGGTCGACGTCGAACCACTGCAACCGGCCATCGGGGTCGTCGCGGCGCAGCACGCCCAGGCGGGCCTGGTGCTGGTCGTCCCATCGGTACGGTAAATCCCGCTCGTTTTGCTGCGTGAGCGCAAGGCTCAGGTTGAACAGCAGCGGCAGGTCCATGAACACCACGTGGTCTGCGGTCAGCGCGAAGTCGTGCATCAACGTCAGCGCGGGCACGTCGATAGGACGATTGATTGTCAACTGGCCGTCGGCGTCAGCGCGGTGGTAGATCACATGGGGTTCGAAGATGTTGCCACTCCCGAAGAAATGCATTTCGCCGGTAGCCGGGCAGATCTTCGGGTGCGCGGTCATCGAGTCCATCAACTTGCCGCCGAAGTCATAGGCGCCCAATGTTTCCAGGTCGTTGCTGATTTCGTAGGGCAGCGAGAATTCCATCAGCGCAAGGGTTTTGCCGGCGTGGCGGACGACATGGGTATTGGCGATGCTGGAGTGCAAATTTCGGCTGCCGTCATCGTTGTAGTTCGGAAAGGGACGCTCGAAGCTTTCGGTGCGCACCCAGCGGTTGCGGTACCAGGCGGCGCGGCCGTTCTCCAACCGAACTCCGTGGACCATGCCGTCACCCACGCACCAGTGGCCCGCGCCTGAGCGCGGGTTTGGGCCGTTGCGCAGGTACCAGCCGTTGAGTTCGGCGGGGATGCAGCCTTGCACCGGTAGATCGAAGGCCGTCAGTTCGTCGTGGACGGGAGCGTAGTTGCCGGTGCGAAAGACCGGGAAGACGGTCTGCGGATCCACGGTCGTTGCCGCCATCAGCGCCGGTCGCGGTTCCACCGGCTCCGACGCAACGGCCAACCGCTGGTCCGCCCTCGCCAGCAGCGACGTCATCAGGTCAGGGCACGGCGGCGCGGCGGCCGACCCGTCGGCGAAGTCGGGCGCAACAACGTGGTCGTAGTCGAGCAGCGACAGCAGCGGTGAGACGGTGGTCAGCTCGGCGACGGCCTGGCGACACGAGGCGCAGCCAACCAGGTGCGTCTCGAATTCTTGCCGGTCGGCGTCTGCTAGTGAGCCCAACACATACGCCGCGTCCCACATCGCGTAGTCGTGCTCGCCGTCGAGCATGTCGGGGCTGTCGGGTTCATGGCCGCGGGGTAGTTCCCCGTCCCGAGAATCCGTCATTGCGTCACCCCCATCTCAAACAAAGCCTGGCGCAGGGCTCGTAATGCGTAATGCAGCCGCGACTTCACCGTGCCTTCGGCAATCCCGAGGTCGGCGGCGATCTGCGCGGTGGTCCAGCCCTGATAGTACGAGCGGCCGACCACCGCCCGGTGGTCTGCGGACAGCTGCGCCATCGCGTCCCCGACCAGCGCCCGATTCAACGCCCCACTCACCTCGTCGGGACCGGCCGGTTCCGGCGGGCCTGAGCCGTCGAACGACATCACCTCGTTGCGGAATCGCGCGCTGCGGCGCTCGTCGATGACCATGTTCCGGGCAACGGTGAAAAGCCAGCCGCGTGGGGACTGCCCGTTGTTCAGGACGTGCGGGTGTTGCCACGCCCGCAGCAAGGTCTCCTGCACCACGTCCTCGGCACGGGCGGGATCACCGGTCAACCGCCACACGTAGCGCCACAAAGCGGCGGCGTGTTCATCCCACAGCCGCTTGATAGCGTTCGCATCGCCGGTTTCCGGTATCTAAATCACCAGCCTCCCGCTGATGACACGGTTCAAGTGTCCGTTCGGTTCACTGCGGGGTTCACAGCGCGCCCGTCCGGCGCCGAGCCTGCGAAGCTAGCCGAGGGTCAGAATGCGTGGCCCGTCATCGGTGGCCGCGACGGTGTGCTCCCAGTGTGCAGCACGCGAACCGTCGGCGGTAGTGACCGTCCACTGGTCATCGAGCACGACCGTCTTGCCGGTTCCCAACGTCAGCATTGGCTCGATGGCCAGCACCGATCCGTGGGCCAGCAGCGGACCGCGTCCTGGAGCGCCCTCGTTGGGCAGAAACGGATCCATGTGCATCTGCCTGCCGATGCCGTGTCCGCCGTAGCCCTCGACAATGCCGAACGCCCGCCCGTAGCGGGCCTCGGCCGCGTGGGTAGCGGTTTCGATGGCGTGTGATACGTCGGTCAGGCGGTTTCCGGGAACCATGGCGGCGATTCCGGCCTCCATCGATTCCCTGGTCGCCTGCGACAGCACTTCGTCGGCCGGGATGAGCGGGCCGACGCCGAAGGTGATCGCGGCGTCTCCGTGCCAACCGTCCAGGATTGCGCCACAGTCGACGGACACCAAGTCACCGGAGGCGAGTGTCTCGCCGCCAGACGGGATGCCATGCACTACGCGGTCGTTGACCGATGCGCAGATGGACGCCGGGTAGCCGTGGTAGCCCAGGAATGACGGCGTCGCACCCGCCTCGCGGATCACCGATTCGGCGATCTCGTCGAGATGGTGCGTCGACGCCCCCGGCACTGCGGCCGCACGCACCGCCGCCAGCGCGGCGGCGACCACGGCGCCCGCCGCTGCCATCGCGTCGAGTTCGTCGGCGTTGCGCTGCGGCACGACCTTGCGACTGCGCAGGCCCCCCAGGGCGATCACAGTTACTTTCCCAGGGCTCGCAGCGCGCGGGCGAAAACTTCGTCGACGGTGCCGACCGCGTCGACGGTTCTCAGCTCGCGGCGGTAGTACTCCAGCAACGGCGCGGTTTCGTCGCGGTAGACGTTCATCCGATTGAGGATGACCTCGTCGGTATCGTCGGCGCGGCCGCGGGACCTGAGCCGCTCGAGCAACTCGTCTTCGGGCACGCGAAACTCCACTACCGCATCCAGCTGGGTCCCTCGTCGCTCGAGCATGTCGTGCAGCGCTTGGGCCTGCGGCACCGAGCGTGGGTATCCGTCCAGAATGAAACCGTCGGCGGTATCTGGCTCGGTCAGACGGTCGTCGACGAGTTCGTTGGTCAGTTCGGAGGGCACCAGATCACCGGCGTCCAGGTAGCGCTTGGCCTCCAGACCCAGCTTGGTGCCGGTGCTGATGTTGTGTCTGAAGAGCTCGCCAGTGGACAGGTGCGGTATCTGGAGTTTCTCCGCCAACTTCTCGGCCTGCGTGCCCTTACCCGCTCCGGGGGGGCCGAGCAACACAACTCTCATTTGAGGAACCCTTCGTAGTTGCGCTGCATGAGCTGACTCTCAATCTGTTTGACCGTATCCAAGCCGACGCCGATCGCGATCAGCACCGCGGTGCCACCGAACGGTAGGTTCTGCACCGTTCCCGTGCTGCCGATCTTGAGGAACAGATTAGGCAGCACCGCGATGACGCCGAGGTAAATCGAACCCGGCAGCGTGATCCTGCCGAGCACATAACGCAGGTAGTCGGCGGTCGGCTTGCCCGGCCGGATGCCCGGGATAAATCCACCGAACTTCTTCATTTCGTCGGCACGTTCGTCGGGGTTGAACGTGATCGAGACGTAGAAATACGTGAAGAAGATGATCAGACCGAAATAGATGCCGATATACACCGGGCTGGCCGGGTTTGACAGGTAGTTGGCGACGAATTTGTCCCACCAGCTGTTGCCCGAGCCGCCGGTGCCGCTGCGGATCAGCTGGGTGATCAGATGCGGAATGTAGATCAGCGAGGAGGCGAAAATGACCGGGATAACACCGGCCTGGTTGACCTTCAGCGGCAGGTACGTCGAGGTGCCGCCGTACATGCGCCGGCCCACCATACGCTTGGCGTACTGCACCGGGATCCGGCGCTGACCCTGCTCGACGAACACCACGCCGATGACGATGATCAGCGCTGCCACACAGACCAAGGCGAACGTCACCCCGCCGCGGCTGTCCAGGATGCTTTTGCCTTCACCGGGGATGCGGGCGGCGATGCCCGCGAAGATCAGCAGCGACATGCCGTTGCCGATGCCGCGTTCGGTGATCAGCTCGCCCATCCACATCACCAGTGCTGCGCCGGCGGTCATCACCAGCACGATGACGACCAGGGTGAAGATGCTCTGGTTGGCGATGATGTCCAGGCTGCAGCCCTGCAGCAGACCGCCGTTGGCGGCCAGCGCCACGATGCTGGTGGCTTGCAGGATGGCCAGCGCGATCGCCAGATAACGGGTGTACTGCGTCATCTTGACCTGGCCGGATTGGCCTTCTTTGCGCAGTTCCTCGAACCTCGGGATGACCACGGTGAGCAGCTGCACGATGATGCTCGCGGTGATGTAGGGCATCACCCCGACCGCGAACACGGTCAGCTGCAATAGCGCACCGCCGGAAAACAGATTGATCAGCGAGTAGATCTGGGCAGCTTCGCCGCCGCTGACCTGCGCGATGCACTTCTGCACATTCGGGTAGTTCACACCGGGCGACGGCACGGTCGCACCCACCCGGTAAAGCACGACAATGCCCAGCGTGAACAGGATCTTCCGCCTCAGGTCGACTGTTCGCAGCGATGAGATGAAAGCCGAAAGCACTCTTCCTCCTGTGCAGCCGGTCTCTGGTCGCGGCATGCCAACGGGGCTGGTCTGACCAGCGTCGGATGGTCCTGCGTCACGCGCCGAGCAATGGCAGGCCAGGAGCTGTCCAGGCGCGTGTCAGACAGTCTACGAGACTAACAGCGCGGGTAACGCTTCCCCGCAAAAGGGTGGCCTCCCCGGACGATCCCGCACTACTAGCACACTCATAGCTTGCGCATAGCAACACGGCGTAGATTCCTCAGTATTCTTTACCTTGGCTAAGTATGAAGAGGCTCGGCTCCGAGCTGAAGGAGGAGTAAACATGCCGCGCAGCGACACCGATACCTGGGACTTGGCATCCAGCGTGGGCGCTACTGCGACCATGGTCGCCGCCGCCCGGGCGGTGGCCACCGAGGACGCCAACCCGATCATCGACGACCCGTTCGCCGCCCCGCTGGTGCGGGCGGTCGGGATCGATTTCTTCACCCGCGTGGTCGATGGACAGGTCACTCCCGCCGACGTCGGCGAGACCGGCAATGCGGAATTGCAAACAGAAACCGACTCGCTGGCGGTGCGCACCCGCTTTTTCGATGAATTCTTTCTCAACGCGGCCGCGGCGGGGATCGGTCAGGCCGTGATTCTGGCCGCTGGCCTGGACGCCAGGGCGTACCGGCTGGCATGGCCGCCCGGCACCGTTGTCTATGAAATCGACCAGCCCAAGGTCGTCGAGTTCAAAACCGCGACCATGGCGCGGCTGGGCGCCGAACCGACGACCGAACGGCGCACGGTCAGCATCGACTTGCGCGAAGACTGGCCCACCGCATTGCGCGAGAGCGGTTTCGACGACACCAAACCGTCGGCCTGGAGCGCCGAGGGACTGCTGATGTACCTGCCGCCGGAAGCGCAGGATCGTCTCTTCGACCACATCACCGCGCTCAGCGCTCCCGGCAGTCAACTGGCCACCGAATATCACCCCGATACCGGTCCGACGATGGCCGAGCGCGGCCAGGCAATGAACGATCGGTGGGCCAATATGGGCTGTGACGTTGATTTGTCGGGGCTGTTCTACGAGGGCGAGCGCAACAATGTCGCGGAGTATCTCGGCGACCGCGGTTGGCAGGTGGTCGCCCGGGCACGACGGGAGCTCTTCAGCGAATACGGTCGGCCCTTTCCCACCGACGAGGCACTGGCCGCGTTCCGCAACATCGTCTCCGTCATCGCAACCGCAACTGGCTCGCAAAAATAAGGGAGGGTAAGCATGTCCGCAAACGACACCAGACGACATGACGGCGACAGCTGGGATCTGGCATCCAGCGTGGGAGCCACCGCCACCGCGGTAGCCGCCCGGCGGGCGATGGCGTCGAAGGGCCCGAATCCCCTACTCGACGATCCCTTCGCCGAACCACTGGTCAACGCGGTCGGGGTGGACGCCTTCATCAGAATGATGAACGGCGAAATCGAGGTCGCCGAAGACGATCCCGCATTCACCCCGCGCCGGCTGGCCGAGGGCATGGCGGTCCGGACCCGGTTCTTCGACAGCTTCTTCGCCGACGCCGCCGCGGCGGGCGTGCGTCAGGCCGTCATTCTTGCCGCCGGGCTGGACACTCGCGCCTACCGGCTGCCATGGCCGCCCGGGACCACGGTGTACGAAATCGACCAGCCCCAGGTGATCGAATTCAAGACCCGCACGCTGGCCGATTTGGGTGCGGCTCCGTCCGCCGATCGCAGGGCGGTGGCCATCGACCTGCGCGATGACTGGCCGCAAGCGTTGCAGGACAACGGATTTGATACTCAGCACCCGACGGCGTGGATCGCCGAAGGACTGTTGGGCTACCTGCCGCCGGACGCGCAGGATCGGTTGTTCGACAACATCACGGCGCTCAGTTCGGCCGGCAGCAGAATCGGCACCGGCTACGTCCCGGACATCAGTGGTCGCATCGCCAATCGGGGCAAAGAGATCAGCGAGCGCTGGCGCCGCCTCGGGCTGAACATGAATTGGGCCGAGCTGGTCTACGACGGCGAGCGTAACGACGTCGCGCAGTACCTGACCGAACGCGGCTGGCGGACCACCGTGCGCACTACACCGGAGCTGTACGCCGACAACGGTTTCGACTTCCCCGAGGGCCCGACGATGGTCGCCTTCGGTGACATCCGCTACCTTTCCGCAGAGCTACCGTAGAACTTCGGTCAGTTCCAGAAACCGGCCGTAGCGGTCCTCCATCGGGCCCGTCCAGGCCGGATCGGGTTGGACGATGCGCTCGACGGCGGCCCATCGGGCGGCGTCGATGATCGACGATTCTCGGCCTACCGCCATCCGGCTGAGGAAAGCCGCACCCAGCGCCGCTCCCTCGGCCACCCCGGACACTTCCACCGGTCGGCCGGTGGCATCGGCGATGGCCCGCAGCCACGGCTCGACTCGAGTACCGCCGCCGGCGGCCACAATTCGCGAGACTTTCGCCCCACTCAGCTCGATGAGCTGGCGGACGACGAAGCCCGACGCCTCGTAGGCTGCCCGCCGCAGCGTTGCCGCGTCGTGGGTGAGATCCAGGCCGTCGAGCAGCCCGCGACGGTCGGGATCGTGAAAGGGCGTGCGTTCGCCGCGTAGGTAGGGCGACCACACCGGCACTCGCCGCGGATCCGCCGCCACCGGGTCGCCCGGTCCCAGGACACGGTCGACCCAGCCGAGAAACAGCCCGCCGGCATTGCTCGCCCCGCCGATCTGACTCTTTCCGGTCATGTGCGGGATGGTCCACAGGCCCGGCACCTGCCTCGCCTCGGGGATTGTGACCCAGACAATCAAGGTGGTGCCGCACAGCACCAGCACGTCGCCGTCGTCGTCGGCACCGGCCACCATCTGCTCGCACACGGCGTCGATGGCACCGACGGCCAGCACGGCGCCGGTCGCGCGCAGCCGCCCGGCGGTGACACCCGGTGCTTCGACCCGCGGCATCCGGTCGACCGTCACACCGCGCTCCGCGCAGGCGTCGACGTTCCAGCCGTTGCCGTCGAACAGCGGTGACGCGGTGTAGGCGGTGGGAAAGTCGACGACGGCCTCGCCGGCCAGCGCGTAATTGGCCACCGCCGGTGCAGGCCAGTAGCCGGCCGCAGCGGGGGCTTGGGTTGCCGTCCAGCGCAGGAATTCGGCGGCCTCGCCCACCGGGAACGGGCCGGCGCCGCCTGGGCTGTCCGTGCCGGCAGCCCGCCCCCGACTGTCCCCGTACAGCAGCCCCGGCGTGATCGGATGGCCGCCGGAATCGACGGCGGTCAGCGACGGCACCATCGCG
Source organism: Mycobacterium sp. (assembly GCF_035570115.1). GTDB lineage: Bacteria > Actinomycetota > Actinomycetes > Mycobacteriales > Mycobacteriaceae > Mycobacterium. Next base: position 3,934 of record NZ_DATMLH010000315.1, on the reverse strand, counting down.
GAAACGGCCACCGCCAGCGCATCCGGCCGCGCCAATCGCTCCAGCGCCGCCAGCGGACCCAGCCGCCACGCCTCATCGGCGTTGTGCTCCAACCGGTCCGGGGTAGGCACTCGCAACTCGTGGGGGATTCGTGCCCGCGCGACCACCCGACCCTCTTCGTCGGCGGCCACCGCTTTGACGGCGGTGGTGCCGATGTCGATGCCGATTGTGACCTCTTCGCGTGACACGGGCGTCACCGTACGCCAGCATTGGCAGTCGTGACGCGTGCTTTGGTGACCGCCCCGTTGCGTGGCGAGGGGTTCGAGAAGTTGCGACAGCTGGCGGATGTGGTCTACGACCCGTGGATCGAGCAGATCCCGCTGCGTATTTACACCGCCGAGCAACTGGCTCAACGGATCACCGACGAAACCGCCGATGTCGTTGTCGTGGAGAGCGATTCGATCAGCGGGCCGGTGTTCGAATTGGGATTACGGGCCATCGCCTCCACCCGAGGGGACCCCAACAATGTCGACGTCGCGGGTGCGACCGCGGCCGGGATTCCGGTGCTGCATACCCCCGGCCGCAACGCGGACGCGGTCGCGGAGATGACGCTCGCCCTGCTTTTCGCCGCCACCCGCCAGGTGCTGGGTGCCGACGCCGACGTGCGGGCCGGAGAGGTCTTCCGCGACGGCAGCATCCCGTATCAGCGCTTCCGCGGGTGGGAACTCGCCGGCCAAACAGCAGGGCTGATCGGCCTGGGCGCCGTCGGGCGGGCAGTGCAGTGGCGGATGGCCGGGCTCGGAATGCGGGTCATCGCCTATGACCCGTACAACGACGAGGCTCGGCACGGCCTCGACGAACTGCTCGCCGAGGCCGACATCGTCTCGCTGCACGCGCCCGTCACCGCCGACACCACCGGGCTGATCGGCGCCAGCCAGTTCGCGGCCATGCGCGACGGCGTGGTGTTCCTCAACACCGCCAGGGCGCAGCTGCACGACACCGACGCGTTGGTCGAGGCGCTGCGCAGCGGCAAGGTGTCCGCCGCGGGTCTGGATCACTTCGTCGGGGAATGGCTGCCGACCGATCACCCGTTGGTTGCGATGCCCAATGTGGTGCTCACGCCCCACATCGGCGGAGCCACGTGGAACACTGAAGCGCGGCAGGCACAGATGGTGGCCGACGATCTGGAAGCCCTGCTGGCCGGCAAGATGCCCGCCCATATCGTCAACCCGGAGGTGTTAGGACCATGACATCCGTGAGATCCGTGGTCAACCCGGAGGCCGCGGTGTTGGCAGCGGCCAAAGACATGCTGCGCCGCGGGCTGGTCGAGGGAACGGCGGGCAACATCTCGGCCCGGCGAGAGGACGGCAACCTCGTCATCACCCCGTCGTCGGTCGATTACTCCGACATGACGCTCGAGGACTTGGTGGTGGTCGATCCGGACGGCGGCGTGCTGCACGCCGCCGAGGGCCGATCACCATCGACGGAGATGAAGTTGCACCTGGCCTGTTATCAGGCATTCGACGACATCGGCAGCGTCATCCATAGTCATCCGGTGTGGGCCACCATGTTCGCCATCGCACAGCAGCCGATTCCAGCGTGCATTGATGAATTCGCCATCTATTGCGGCGGCGACATCCGCTGCGCCGACTACGCCGCGTCGGCCACACCCGAGGTGGGCAGCAACGCGGTAAAGGCGCTGGAAGGACGGGCCGCCGCCTTGATCGCCAACCACGGCCTGGTGGCGGTGGGTCCGCGGCCCGACAAGGTACTACACGTCACCGCCCTGGTCGAGCGCACCGCTCAAATCGTCTGGGGTGCAAGGGCCCTGGGCGGCCCGGTACCTATCCCTGAAGACGTGAACGCCAACTTTGCCGGCGTCTACACGTATCTGCGCGCCAACCCGATGTAGTTGCGTCAGCAAGCCTTGGCGTCGAGTGTGAATCTGTGGCGTCGAGTGTGCGTGTACGGCGGAATTTCGCCGACTTTCCCGCCCTGATTGCACAGTCAAGGCCGTCAATTCACACGCGATTTCCGCGCGGCTTCTAGCGCTGGTCGAAGGCGACCTTCACTGCGCCGCTTTCGCCCTGGTTGGCGATCGACAGGAAGGCATCCCGCCATTCCTCGAGCCGGAAGGTGTGAGTCAGCATGGGACGCAGATTAATTCGGCCGTCGACAACCAGGTCGAGGTAGTGCGCGATAGCGTGCTTGCGCTGGCCGTCAACCTCCTCGAACCCGAACGCATTGCTGCCGACCCAGCTGATCTCCTTGAAGTACAACGGACTCCACTCCCACCGGCCGGGTGCGTGCACGCCGGCCTTGACCAGCGTCCCCCGCGAGGTCAGGACCCGCACCCCGACTTCGAACGTTTCCGGCTTTCCGACTGTGTCGTAGACGACGTCGACGGCGCCGGGGTGTGCCATCGGCAAACCTTGCAGTGGCTGCCACAGCCGGCCGCCGCCCCAACTCACCAGCTCTTCGATCACGGCCAGCCGGGGCTCGTGGGCCAGCACGATCGCGGCGCCGAACCGGTGAGCGAGCTGCGCCTGGGCATCGAACCGGGCCACTACCGCGACCGCCACGTCCGGGTAGAGGGTGCGCAGGATCGCCACCGCGCACAATCCCAGGGAGCCGGCGCCGTAGACCAAAACCCGGCCCGATCTCGGCGGTGGGTGGCGGGTGATGGCGTGCAGCGACACCGAAAACGGATCGGCGAATACGGCTAACTCGTCGGGTACCGATTCGGGCACCGCGAACAGCATGCTGTCGTGGGCCGGCATCAACTCGGCGTAGCCACCGGTCACGTCGGCCGACACCCCGGTGTGGATCCCGGGTTTGATGTCGCCCTCGCAAAAACTCCAGCACAGGCTGTAATCGCCGCGCTGGCAAGCTGGGCAGAGCGGCTCGACGCCCCGCGGCGCGCAGGACAGCCACGGGTTGAGCACGACGCGCTGACCCACCTCGAGGTCCCGAACCTTCGGCCCTACCTGCACCACGTCGGCGACCACCTCGTGGCCCATGACTTGAGGAAACGAGCAGAACGGCGCCATCGCGTTATCGGCGTCACCCTCGCCGAAGTCAAGCAAGATCTGCTTGGAGTCCGAGCCGCAGATACCGGTCAGCCGGGGCCGGGTGATCACCCAATCATCGTGCAGCAGTGGAGGATCCGCGACTTGCTGCAGCGCAACCGGGCTGTGCGTCAATGCGTCGTCGGGCCCATCCGACGACTCGGGCGGTACGCCGAACACCAGCGCACGCATCAGGGTGCCTTGGCGGAAAGGGCAGTGGCCGCGCCGGCGATGTAGGCGTCGAGGTCAGCGTCTTTGGCGTCGACGACCGCCTTCATGTCCGGCAGGCAATGCTCGAAACGGTCGCTGCCCAGCGCCGCGATGATGCCGTCGGCCACCTCGGCGGCCGGCACCTTGGGCCCCTGGTAGAGGGGTTCCTCGCTGCCCGGCTGATCCCAGATCTCGGTGTCGACGGGCCCCGGCTCGATCAGCTTCACACAGACGCCGGTGCCGTGCAGGTCGACGGCCATCGACTCGCTCCAGCCGCAGAGCGCAAACTTGCTGGCGGAGTAGGCAGCCTCGTGGATGATTCCCAGCCGGCCACCCACGCTGGACACGTTGACGATGACGCCGTGCCCGCGGTCCAGCATCCGGGGCAAGATGGCCAACGTCAGCCGCATCGGGGCGAAGAAGTTGACCCGCATGATCGCCTCGACGTCGGCCGGATCCAGCAGCTCGACCACACGACGCTTCGGCGTCGCGGCGTTGTTGACCAGAACGTCGATGCCGCCCAGGTCGTCCCAGGCTCGCAACCCGAACCGGTCGACCGCGGCGGTATCGCCCAGATCGAGCACCCACATCGTCGACTCCGGCGAGGTTTCTTGGCAGTCGGTCAGCACCTCCGCCAGGCGCTCCGAGCGGCGGGCGACCAACCCCACCACCGCGCC
>NZ_DATMLH010000314.1:0-7997 GCF_035570115.1 Mycobacterium sp. | reverse complement strand
CCGAAGTCGTCGACGATTTCAGGGCTAACGCCGGCAAAGTCGGAGGCCAGTTTGAGGGCGCCCCCTTGTTGCTGCTTACCACGACCGGCGCGAAATCCGGACAGCCACGCGTCAGCCCGCTGGTCTATCTGCGCATCGACGGCAAGGTGTTAATCCTCGGGTCCTTCCACGGAGCCGATTTCCACCCGGGCTGGGTGCACAACCTGCGGGCCAACCGGCGGGCGCACGTCGAGGTCGGCGCCGAGTCGTTCGACGTCACCGCCCACGAGTTATCGGCCGGCGAGCGCGAGCAGATCCTGCCCAAGGTCAGCGCCGCGGTGCCGGCGTTCGTCGAGTCTCAAGCCAAGACCAAGCGCGTGATCCCGCTTTTCGAGCTGCAGCGGGTCTAGTTTCGCAGCGTAGCGGGCTGCGGGTTAGTAGCCAGTGACCAGAAGCAGGCAGGTGTCTGGAGGTTCAGCCGATGGGTCTTCACGGTTGATCAGGCCAACCTACGACTTGCGTGGCCAGGAACCCGTCGCGTGAATGTTCTTGTGCCCCACCCAACGGCGGTGACGGAAAAAACTCATCCAGTTAGGGTCTGATTTCCACCTGGTCGTCGGGGTTGAAGTAACGCTCTGTTCCGTCGGTGAACTTCACGGTGCACATTTGGGGTAGGGGACTGCCGTCGTGGGGGCTCGACTCGCAGACAACCCTTGTTTTGACCCGCTTCCAGGCGTTGTCCCCTTCACCGTGCTCGCGGAAGAGGTAGCCGGGGAGGCGGTTAGTGAGGTCAACCGCCCGCATGCGGAGCACTTGGCTGGGTGGGGTGGACATGCTTACCAATTCTGCCTGCTGGAGTTGGCGGTGTCGTCGGGAGCACCCGAACTTCGACCTGTCACCATTGACACGTGACCGCCGCGATTGTGGTGATACTGGCCCTTTTGGCCATCGGGATCGTCGTCGAAAGCCTTCTTCGGCTGAGAACGTGGCTGAAAAACTCACCCCCCGGGCACGACGGCCAACCACCGGCCGACGGCGGTCCGGACTGATCGCGGGAGGCCCTGCTCGGGACCCGACCACGATCTCGCAAGCGTTTGAGACGGGCTTGGCCCAAGTCGGCGCGGCGATCACGCAGTTTCCCGTATCGGCGATCACGCAGTTTCGCGCCGTTAGCAGCCCATCTCGATCTTGAAGGGTGCCGTAACGGAGACGCGTGGATCGTTGCGCTGAGACCCTTCGGCCGTGCCCGTGATCGTGTAGCTGCCGTTGGCGAAAACGGCTTTCGCATCACCGGCACCGACGTCGGCGACGCCGGTGAAGCCCGCGAAATTGTCGATATTGACCGATTCCAGCTTCGGCTTTTCGGAATCGAGCTTGAGCAATACGCGGACATTTGCCGGCGCGGCGGCGATGTTTGCGGTCAACAACCACTGCACCTGATTGCAGGTGACGGCGTGCGAGGTGCGGGTGTTGTTGTCGACAGTGATTCGAGCGGTTCGCTCCGTCACTTTTGCCGAACTAAAGCATCCCGCGCAGGATGCCGCTACCGCCGTAACGGTCACCGCCGCGGTGACGAACCGGCCTCCCACCGCGCACCTCCATTCGGACAGCCGCTTGCACGCGTGCTCGCGCCGCACGCCTTTTTCTACCAGCCGTAAGGCCGTCTTCGGGGGTAAATGTGCGTGGCCGGCTAACTGAGCGAGATCCGGCCCATCAGCAAGTCGATGATCGGCTTACCCGCGGCAAACGTTCCGGTATTCGACGAATTGACATGCCCGTAGTCGACAAGGAGGGTGACGCCGTTGATACCGGCGGCGGCGTCACTGTTGAGAAACGCCATCACGTTGCCCATCTGCTCTGGCGTGTGCACCTGGGCGCCGGTGGCCTCCCGGTAGTCCTGCGCGAAAGTCAGCCACAGATCAGCGTTGGCCCGGGCTAGGGGGGTGTCGGTCGGGCCGGGGCAGATCGCGTTGATACGCACGCCCTTGGCCAGGAACGGAAATGCGTGCGTGGCGACGTAGGCGTTGATGGCCTGCTTGCTGGTGCCGTAATGGCCGAAGTTGTCCGCCTCGTGGGCTTTGACCCAGGCGTCTGCCGACTCGAAGTCGGGCGTCGCCAAGAACTCCTGGAGCCGCGGTAGATCGGTTTCCCATCCGATACCGGCCACCGAGGAGATGAAGCAGATGGCCGAACCGCGTTTCAGTTGGCCGTTGCTCATCAGTCGGTCGATCACGTGCCGATGGCCGATGAAGTTGATCTTCATCAGGTCCGGACCGTCGGCGATGCCGGCGGCAGAGAAGAGGGCGTCGACGGGTCCGCCAAGCTGCTCGAGCGCGCTGTCGATCGACGCCGGGTCCCGAAGGTCGACCTGGATCCCGCGGCCGAGGCCGGAGTCGACCGGCGCGTAGTCCAGGTTGATGACCTCGGCTCCGAGCGCGCCGACGATTTTGGCCGCCGCGGCGCCCATGCCGGTGGCACCTCCGACTATCAACGCCCGCTTGCCGTCGTAGCGGAACTGCTCGATACCAGTCATTTCTATCCTCTCTCGGGACGCCTGCAGTAAAGGCTCCGGTGTACTTTACGGGAAAGGCTCCGGTGCACTTCACGGGGAACAGATGTTTGGTACACGAGTGCGGCTCTTACTTACGTCTGCCGCGGTCTGCGGCGCCGCGCAGCACGGTGTCGCGGGCGTTGACCAACGCCGCCTGCTTGCCCTGAGCCCGCACGATGTTCTCCGGAACCCAGATGATGTCCATCACGTAGCGCGCCAGCATCGACAGCGAGGGGGAGTCCTGGATGCGGATGTCGCCCGAGTCAATCCCTTCCGACAGCAGTGCTCTCAGTTGTCGTAGTCGCATCGCGAACGCCAGCCCCGGGTTGGGCGTGTCGGGCGGCGATTGGCGCATCCAGGCGAGTTGGATCTTCCACTCGTCCGGGAATTGAGCCAACGCGTTGATGTTGACCCAACTCAGCGCGTCCAGCTTCTCCACTGGCGTGGCATCGGTGCGCAGAACACTGGCGAATCCACCGCCGGCCTTCTGACCGAACGACTCCATGATCGAGGCGAGCAGTTCGTCTTTCGAACCGATCAGTCGGTAGACGGTCCCGGTACCCAGTCCCGCCGCAGAGGCGATGTCCCTGATCGTGGTGACTTCGTAACCTTTTCGGCCGAACTCGGCTCGTGCCACCGCACGGACATGGGCGGCTTTGTCGTTGGCACCGGATTCGTTTTCGTCGCTCCACGTCTTGATTGCTGCTTCGGCGGCCGCGAAAGCGGGTGAGCTATCCAATTCTCGGTCACTGGGCGGTCGAGCGGCCAAACCGTGCAACATGATCCGGCACAAGACTGCCGCGGTCTGGTCGGGTGCGGCGTTGTGCCGGATGATGTCAAGCCCGACGTGCATCATGGTCTGGCAGATCCGGTCGGCCAGCGTCGGCAGGTCGATCTCGGATCTGATGTAGCCGCTCCACCGGCCGGCGCGCAGCGTCTGCAGCATCGCCTGCTGGACAGCGGTGGGCGGCTTTTGCAGGAGTTCGACGAGCTCCTGATTGGCGCTCGGCGCCTCATAGAACGACATCTGCAGTGCTGCGCGATGCTGCACCGCGCAGCGCGCGATCGCAGAACCTAACTCGAAAATCTCGTCGGCGACCGGCCGCGAGTCGGGCTTGTCCAGTCGCTCCTGGGCGATCTCGCCGATGCGTTCCAGGTCGGTGTAATACCGCCGGACCAGCTCGACGAGGATCGCCTCCTTCGACTCGAAGTGGTGATACAGGCTTCCCGGCAAAATGCCCGCCGCGTCGGCGATTTCCTGCAGGGAGGTACGCAGGCCCGAAGAGGCGATCAACGACGCTGCGGTTTGCAGGATTTCCGTGCGACGAGTGCCGTCGTCGTAGGCACCTCCACGGTTGTCGGCCAGGTCTGGGATGCGCTTGGCAGCACCTCGTCCCCGCGACGTCATGCGAGAACGTCCGGGTCGGCCAGACCGGACCAGCGAGTCGGCATCGGGCAAGTCTAGGCGGCCAGTGCCTTGTGCGGCTGCAGGCTCGGATGGTTGCTGAAGCCCCACTACGCCTCCACACCCAGCGGCGGCCCGTCCCAGCGGTCGACGGCAACGACCTCCTCGAGCGGGCGCCTGGGAGCGGGTCGGAAGGTATGACCCGCGCGGAGGCGGCCGACGGGAAGCAGACAGCCCTGCGCGTAGCCTTCCGGGATCTGCAGGAGTTCTCGGACGGCATTCTCGCGATGCAGGTGCAGCGTGGTGATGCAGGTCCCGTAGCCGCGGGTATGCAGCGCCAGCTGGAAGTTCCATACCGGCGGGAAGATCGAGCCGTACAGGGTTGCCTGGTAGAAGGATTCGTCACCGTCGATGCGCGGCAGATAGGGCTGGTAGCAAGGGATTACCAGCAACGGCACCTGCGCCATGTTCTCCACCAGCCATTCAGTGGACGACATAAGCCTGCTCTCCGGGGTGCCGGCCGGCATCAGATCGGCAAGCATCTGCCCACCGACTCGCAGCAGATATGCCTCGCGGTAGAGCCCGGCCAGCTTTTCCCGCAAACCGGGATCGGTGACAACCAGCCACCGCCAGGACTGCGCATTCGAGCCGTTTGCCGCCTGCAGCGCGATGCGCAGGCATTCGCGGATGTCACCGACATCGACGCGCGCACCTAGGTCGAGTGACTTTCGCGCCGATCTCGTCGCGGTCAGCAGTTGCTCAGTGTCCATGGCAGCTCATTGGGAAAAGACGTTCACGCCGAGCCTTTCGCAGACCGCGAAGACTTCTTCGAAGATCGACCCAGGGACGGTGAACGGCTCGGTGGCGGAGACCTCCGCGAGATGCGCGGCGACATCGTCGGCCGTCGGGTTAGTGCCCGGCTCGGCGAGCCAACCTTCGCCGAGGCCGACGAAGACCCGCGAAAAGCGCCCGGCGCAGGCCGAGTAGTTGTGATGGGTGAATCGCAGGCCCGGCTGGTCAGGAACGCCACGATCGGCACGACCAGCTCGGGCTGGATCACCTTCAGGAATCCCGTTTGCTCAAGCGCTTTGGGATCCCCGACCGTCTCAGTAACCATGCGCGAAAAGCCGAACGGGAGAACGGTATTGGCGAGAATCCCGTGCTGACCACCTTCAATCGCGATAACGTTGGCCAGCCCGACGAGGCCCGCCTTCGCTGCCGCGTAGCGGGCTTCGAGCGGCTGCCCGAACATGCCTCCCGAGGACGAGATGAACACGAACCATCCGTAACCGGCTGCTTTCATCACGCGGTATGCCGGCTGGCTCAAGTAGAACCCGCCGTCCAGGTGCACGCTCAGCATCCGCCGCCAGTCGGCCGGCGTCAGCTCGTCGAAGGGCACCCTGTTGAAAATGCCGGCGTTGCTCGCCACCGCGTCGAGGCGACCGAACCGGTCGATCGCGGTGCGGACGATCGCCTCGCCGCCCTCCGGGCTGTCCACCGAATCGTGCGACGCGACAGCGATACCACCCGCGCGCACGATCTCCTCGACGATCGCGTCGGCAACGCTGGCATCGGAGCCTTCGCCGTGCATCGATCCGCCCAGATCGTTGGTGACCACCGAGGCGCCGCGACGAGCCAGCTCCATCGCATACAACCGGCCCAGACCCCGGCCGGCTCCCGTGACGATCACGACTTGATTCTTGAAATCGATCATCTTGGAGTCCTTTTCACGAGGTCCGCACCGAGTTGTGTGAGATAGCGGTCAGGTCCTCCCAGGAATGAGCTCCAACTGAGCAGACGCTTGAGGTACAGGTGCGCGTCGTGCTCCCAGGTGTAGCCGATGCCGCCGAAAACCTGGATCGCGGTATCGCCGACGGTGGCCAACTGCCCTGCGAATGCCTTCGCCCGTATGGCGGACAGGTGCCGCTCGTCCGCGTCGGCGTTATCGGCGGCCCACAACGCATGGATCACCCCGCTGCGCGCCAGCTCGACCGTCTCGAACATATCGACGCACAGGTGCTGGACGGCCTGAAACGAGCCGATGGCCTGGCCGAATTGCTTTCTCTGCTTGGCGTATTCGATGGCGAGGTGCATGACGGCGCGCGCGGCACCGAGTGCGTCGGCGGCCGTGGCGATAAGCACGTCGTCGATCACCGCGTCGACGACTTCCGGTGATGGTGTGGCCAGCCGGTGGGCGGGGGTGTCGTAGAGCGTGACCCGCCACTGCTTGCGGGTCTGGTCGACACCGCGCTCGGGTGTCGCCGAGATACCCGATGAGTCGGTCTTGACCGCGAAAAATGCTGTGCCACTTCCATCGTCGGCGAGGACGAGTAAGGTGTCGGCGGCCGCGGCATCGGGCACTCCGGCGAGCTCGCCCCCCAGCACGACGTCGGTGGCATCCCCGCCATGCCCGACCGCCGCGACGGAGGCGTTCCCGGAGCCCAGGAAGGTCACGGCCGCGATCGTGGTGCCGTCTGCGATGCCCGTCAAAAGCTTGGCGGCAGCGCCATCGGCGTCGTCGAGTCGGGTCAAAGTGCGCGCCGCGGCAACGGCGCTCGACAGCCACGGTCCCGGATGCAGAGCGGCGCCAAGCTCCTCGGCGACCACGCCGGCCTCGACCATCGTCATGCCGGCGCCGCCGCAGTCCTCCGGAACCAGGAGCCCTGTCGCCCCGAGCTCGGCAAGTCCGCGCCAGACGTCTTCGGTGGTACCAGTCGGATCATCGAGAAGCGGGCGCACGTGGCCCGCTATCGATGCTTTTTCGGCCAGAAAGCGTCGCGTGGTGTCGCGCAGCGCGACCTGCTCGTCGGACAGTTCGAGATTCATGAGCGCGGCAGTCCGAGTACCCGCTGTGCGGTGATGTTCTTGTTGATCTGGGTGGTGCCGCCTGCGATCGTCAGCGACCGCGACGTCAGGCGGTAGTTTGCCCACGGGGCGTTGCTGCCGTGGGTGCCCAGCACGTCGAAGGCCAGGGCAGCAAGCTCTTGGCCGATCTCACCCCACAGGGTCTTGGCGAGGCTGGCGGATCCAAACGGATCTCCGCCATGCAATGTCGCCGAAATCGATCGCTGGCAAAGCACCTCGAGATACTTGATGCGAAGCGCGATTTCGCCGAGACGCCGTAGTGTCACGGGGTCTTTGAGGGCGCTGTCCGCGTCCGTGCCCTGCGCGGCGGCGATGTCACCCACCAGGTCCTCTAACCGTACCTGCATTTCCGCGTACAGCCGCGCGGCGCCGGCGCGTTCGTGGCTGAGCGTGGTGGTGGCCACCCGCCAACCCGCGTTCAACGGGCCGAGCAACGAATCGGCCGGTACCCGCACGTCATGGAAGAAGACCTCGGCGAAGTCCTTTTCGCCGTTGAGCGTGACGAGTGGACGCACCTCGATGCCCGGGAGTCTCATGTCGACGATCAGACAGGAGATTCCCTTGTGCTTCGGGGCATCTGGATCGGTGCGAACATACAGTTGGCACCACTGCGCCCGATGACCGAGCGAGGTCCAGATCTTCTGACCGTTAATAACGAAGTTTTCGCCATCGCGCACCGCCCTCGTGCGCAGCGCGGCGAGATCGGACCCGGCTTCGGGCTCTGACATTCCCTGGCACCAGATGTCATCGGCGCGCATCATGCGGGGGAGCAGTGTCGTCTTCTGAGCCTCGGTGCCGTATTGCATGATGGCCGGCGCAATGTTGTTCATGCCAATAACGTTGAGCGGCAACGGCGTCCGCGCACGCGTGGTCTCCTCGGTGTATACCAGCTGCTCGAGCACCGTCGCGCCGCGGCCGCCATATTCGCGTGGCCAGGACACGGCCGCCCAGCCGGCATCGGCCATCGTGCGATTCCACGCGCGCAGCTTCTCGAATATCGCGGCGTCGTTGCCGGAAGGCCGCCGATTAGCGATCAGGTCGTCGGTCAGATTCGCGGACAGCCAGTCGCGCAGTTCGGAGCGGAACTGTTCCAATTCCGCCGGGTATGAGAAATCCACTGTTCTAGGCGGTCCCTTATCGACTGTGGCCAAGGCGGACTTTACGTTGGAGCAGATATTTGGTCAACAAGCGCTGATG
>NZ_DATMLH010000313.1:0-2893 GCF_035570115.1 Mycobacterium sp. | reverse complement strand
ATTGGTTGCAGCGCTATCCCGACGTGCAGGTGGAAGTCGCCAGCACACGGTTGAGCTTGGCTCGATATCTGGAGGGCCGCATCGGCGGAGTTCAACTCGTGGTCATCGGCGGCCGGGATGCCAACCGGGCGGCCAAGCTGGTGGGCCCGCACAGCCTGCCGATATCCGCCCACGCCGACTGCTCTGTACTCACCGTTCGGGGTAACCGGCAGTGACCGCGGAGTTTCTCGACGAAGCCGGGTAGCCTGCACACGTGTTGCTGACCTCGCTGGATCCCGCCGCGGTCACCGGCGGCCGCGATATCGGCGACGCGGTCCGGATCGGCGACGTCACGCTGAGCCGCAGCGATGTCGTCGGCGCCGCGACATCGGTGGCCGAACGCGTCGGCGGCGCGGAGCGGATCGCGGTCCTGGCCACGCCGAGCGCGTCCACCGCGCTGGCCATCGCCGGATGCCTGATCGCCGGCGTGCCGGTGGTGCCGGTGCCCGCCGACGTCGGGCAGGCCGAGCGGTGCCACATCCTCACCGACTCCGGTGCGCAGGCCTGGCTGGGTCCGGTGCCCGACCAGCCGGAGGGCCTGTCGCACATCCCGGTACGGACGCATGCGCGGTCCTGGCACCGCCTCCCCGAGCCGTCCCCGCGGGACACCGCGCTGATCATCTACACCTCGGGCACCACTGGCCCGCCCAAGGGAGTGCAGCTGAGCGGCCAGGCGATCGCCGCCGACCTGGACGCGCTCGCCGAGGCCTGGCAGTGGACGTCCGAGGACACCTTGGTGCACGGGTTGCCGCTATTCCACGTGCACGGGCTGGTGTTGGGTCTGCTCGGGTCGCTGCGAGTCGGAAATCGCTTCGTGCACACCGGAAAACCAACACCGGAAGCTTACGCAGCAGCAGTCGGCGGCACGCTGTACTTCGGCGTGCCGACGGTGTGGTCACGGGTGGTGGCTGACACGGCGGCCGCCGAGGCGCTACGGCCGGCGCGGCTGCTGGTGTCCGGCAGCGCCGGCCTGCCGGTGCCGGTGTTCGACAAGTTGGTGCGGCTCACCGGGCACGCGCCCGTCGAACGCTACGGCGCCACCGAGTCGCTCATCACGCTGTCCACCCGCGCCGACGGCGAACGCCGTCCCGGCTGGGTCGGCCTGCCGCTGGCGGGTATTGAGACGCGATTGGTCGACGACGACGGTGGCCCGGTACCGCACGATGCGGAAACGATTGGGCGGCTGCAGGTTCGCGGACCCACTCTGTTCGACGGCTACCTGAATCGGCCGGACGCCACCGCCGAGGCTTTCGACACCGACGGTTGGTACCGCACCGGCGATGCGGCCGTCATCGACGGCGACGGCATGCATCGCATTGTCGGCCGCGAGTCGGTCGACCTTATTAAATCCGGCGGATACCGCGTGGGCGCCGGCGAAATCGAGACGGCGCTGCTCGGGCATCCCGGGGTGGCCGAGGCGGCAGTCATCGGACTGCCCGACGAAGACCTGGGCCAGCGCATCGTCGCGTTCGTCGTCGGTGACGCGCAGCCGCAGGAGTTGATCGACTATGTTGCCCAACAACTTTCGATACACAAACGGCCGCGTGAGGTGCGGATCGTGGATACTCTGCCGCGCAACGCGATGGGCAAGGTGCTCAAGAAGGAACTGCTGACCCGAGGCTGAGTCTTTACAGCGTCTTTACTGGGCGACACCTACGTTCTCAATGACAAGTCGACGCACCTTCCCTACCGTCGTTACCGTGCACGGACGCAGCCCAACACCGATGAGCCGGGTGGCCGCTGCGTGTCTGGTCGGTTCGGCGATCGAGTTCTACGACTTCCTGATCTACGGGACCGCGGCGGCGCTGGTGTTTCCCACCGTGTTCTTCCCGCACCTCAGTTCCACGTTGGCCACGATCGCTTCGATGAGTACATTCGCCAGTGCGTTTCTGGCCCGGCCGGTCGGCGCGGCCACCTTCGGCTACTTCGGGGATCGGCTGGGCCGCAAAAACACGCTGATCACCACGCTGCTGATCATGGCCGTTGCCACCGTGAGCGTCGGCGCGGTTCCCAGCACGGCGGCCATCGGCGCCGCAGCCCCGATAATCCTGATTGCGCTGCGGCTGCTGCAAGGCTTCGCCGTAGGCGGCGAATGGGCCGGGTCGGCGTTGCTGAGCGCCGAGCACGCGCCCGACGGCCAACGTGGCCGGTACGGCATGTTCACCCTGCTCGGCGGCGGTACCGCGGCGGTGCTTTCCAGCCTGACATTTCTGGGCGTGAATTTCAGCATCGGCGAAAACAGCCCCGCCTTTATGCAGTGGGGATGGCGCATACCGTTTCTGATCAGCGCGGCCCTGATCGGTATCGCCCTGTATGTGCGGCTGCGGATCGACGAGACTCCGGTGTTCACCGCGGAAAAGGCCCGAAACCCGGTCCCATCAGCGCCGATCGCGGAGTTGCTGCGCTTGCAGCGCCGGGAGATCCTGTTGGCCGCGGGCAGCATCCTGGGCGGCTTCGGCTTCGCCTACATGGGAAACACCTACCTGACCGTGTACGCCCATTTCCATCTCGGCTACACCCGCAGCTTCATCTGGGCCGTCGGGGCGCTGGGCGGGCTGGCAAGCATCACGTTCGTCGCGCTATCGGCGAGTCTGTGCGATCGAGTCGGGCGCCGCCGGATGATGTTGCTGGGCTGGGCGGCATGTGTGCCGTGGGCGCTTGCGGTGATTCCGTTGATGGACACCGGTAACCCGGTTTTGTACGCAGTCGCGATCGTCGGCATGTCCGCGATCGCCGCGATCGGCTCCGGGCCTACCGGAGCGTTCATTCCCGAACTGTTCGCCACCCGTTACCGCTACAGCGGATCGGCATTGGCGGTTAATACCGCCGGCATCTTCGGCGGCGCATTGCCGCC
>NZ_DATMLH010000312.1:0-3971 GCF_035570115.1 Mycobacterium sp. | reverse complement strand
CGACCGCGACCGGATGCTGGCGGAACTGAGCGCGTTGGGTCACCAACTCGACGTACTGATCCTGTGTACCGGGTTCGGGATGATCGGTCCATATCTCGATCACGACCCCGAGCGGTTGATCAGCATGGTGCGCACCAATGTCGAGGGCACCATGGCGCTCGTCCGAGCCCTGACACCGCCGATGGTCAGCCGTGGACGCGGGTCGGTGCTTCTGGTCTCCTCGATGGCCGGCAACCAGCCGATGCCTTACTTCGCGCCGTACTCCGCCACGAAGGCGGCTGTCACCTCGCTGGGCGAATCTCTGCACTACGAACTCAAGCCGGCCGGGGTCGGTGTGTCGGTGCTCGCTCCGGCCAGCGTCGCCACCGAGTTCGCGGAGGTGGCCGATGCGCCAGGCCAGGCTGATCGTCAGCCCGCATTCATGACCGCAACCGCCGAAGACTGTGCGAAAGCGGGTATCAGCGCCCTGCGCGCCGGCAAGCGAAAGGTGGTTCCCCTTCCGCAGGCTGCGGCCTTCGCCTGGGTCAGTGCCCACCTGCCTCGCCG
Organism: Mycobacterium sp.; assembly: GCF_035570115.1. GTDB lineage: Bacteria > Actinomycetota > Actinomycetes > Mycobacteriales > Mycobacteriaceae > Mycobacterium. The sequence continues at coordinate 3,425 of NZ_DATMLH010000312.1, read as the reverse complement.
AATCTGGTTTCGGATCTGCCGCACGATGATGGGCTAAGCGATGCAGCCGCGAGGCGTTCAGCGCACGAGCGGAGCACCGCGGGTCGCCGGTGCGGCCGCCGGTTGCGGGAGCGGCGTCTTCGGCAACCGGATGACCGCGACCAGCACACCAACGCCTCCGACGGTGCAGACAGCCCACATCGCGAGGTACCAGAACGAGCGAAATTCCGGGCCGAAAAACAGTGTGAGGGCCAGGAACCAGAAGGTGATCATCCCGAGGTAGGCCCACCACACAATTGGGGCGGTTCCGGCGCTGCTGCGGCGCCGCATCAGGATGCCGACGTACATCAACGGCAGGGCGGTGTTTGCGGCGGAGAAGTAGGCGATCGCGATGGGGTCACCCATCGAGTGGTTGAGGAAATTCCAGACGATGACCGCTGCGGCAGCCCCGGCCACCATCAGCGCCGCGAACTGGCGCGGAGTCGATGACGGCAGCAGCTCCGTCCTGCCGTATTGGATCGCCTGCACGATGTAGGCGACCTCGAACGTGACGGTGAACACCAATGCGACCCAGAATAATTCGACATACCAGTGGTGATACGTGTGGAACCAGGTGTCGTATCGAGCCACGAACGAGCCATCGCCGGCGAACCAGAACAGGGTGCAGAAGATCGGGATCGAGTACACCTTCTCGCGCCGCGCGATCACGAGGGAAACGAAGAACCAGGTGTAGTTGCATAGCATCGCCAGCGCGCACAGGGCCAAGATCCAGACCATGTGGTTGTCAATGGCGGTCAGGGTCTGTCGTCCGTCGTACATCAGCGGGATCCCAGCGAGTCGAGGATGGCCTGTGAACGATCGCTTACGTCTGCCTCAGTCGGCGATGGCGCTATCCCTCGCGCCCATGGATTGCGCACGCCGAGGCTGACGACGTAGGCGAGCACGACGGCAAACAAAGCGGTTCCGATTGCGCCGATGGCAATGTAGGCGGTGTTCGTGGTTCCGCTGTGCAGCGCCACCGCCAGTGGCAGCGAGGTCATCGCGTGGGAACCGGCCATCACCATGGGGACCGCAGGGACGATCAGCCACTGCCGGCCCCGGGGCAAGAGGCGTTGCAGCGCACAGAACGCGCCGGCGATTGCCACCATGAAGGACACGTAGGTGAATGGCGTCAGGACCGGAACATCCCCCAGCTTGAACGCCTGCGGGCCGTAGTAGATCCAGGTGGGTCCGCCAACGCTGGTGACGAGCATTTCGAAGAAGATGGCGAAGCTCAGGAAGCCCGACCATTCAAGCCAGAATCGGCGCGCCGACACTCCCGTGTGAGCACGACGAATCATCAGGTACCCGTAGATGGGCAGATACCAGAAGTACAGGATTCCAATGAAGGCCGGGATGCTGTGCCCGAATGTGGTGATCCAGCCGATCTGGCCGCGCTCGGTGTAGTACACGTGCACCAGGTTGTCGCCCAGCGCTTCGTACGGAATGGCCAGGCCGGCGCCGAGCAACAACCAGAGGTGCACCAGGTCTCGACGCCGGACGGACGCGTATATCGCATAACCCAGGCTGAGCACGGCCATCACGGTCATCGCCACGATCAGCACGGTCTGGGCCGTTTGGGGCATCGGTACGTCGGATGGTACTGGGATGTCGGAATCCATAGCGCTATCTCCCGAGCCTCTAGAGAGTGAACGCTCACTACCGTAGCATCGTGGAATGGGGACGAACAAGGCTCCGGCTGCATTAACGAAGCGGCGCCCGCGGCGAAGCTCCGCCGAGGTGCGCTCGCGCATCCAGTCCGCCGCCGTCGCGTTGTTCGCCGAGCGGGGCTACGGGAACGCCACCACCCGCGAGATCGCACGTCGGGCCGAAGTGGCCGAACCGGTGATCTTTCGCATCTACCCCACCAAGCAGGCATTGTTCGACGCCGCGGTGCTCGAACCATTCGACGACTTCATCTCCGAATACACGGCTCGTTGGCTGGCGGCTCCCACGCCGGGCGGCAAACCCGAAGAGGTGTTGCAACAGTTTGTCGAAGACCTTCACGACCTGGTCCGCCAGAACCGTCAACTCGTCGCGGCGCTGGCCTCGTCGGGATCGTTGACAGCCCGCACTCAACCGGTATTGGCAAAGCTGGAGAAGATGGGCACGGTCATCGCCGAGACCCACGGCTTGGTGTTCGATCCGAAACTGTCGGTACGCATCGCTGCGGTGATGGTGGCGGCGGTGACGATGCTGGAAGACGAGCTGTTCGACGGTGCTGGGAATCGCCTTGTGGCGGAGATGGTCCGGATGCTGGTCGGCGCCGCCCGCTATATCCCCAGCTCGAACGGGTGCACGTAGAGCACGGTCGCGACGTCTGGATCTGGGCGCAGAAATATTTGATAGATAACTATCACTTAGCGTATGATGTGACGATGCCCACACGCGAGCGTCCCCTGCGCACCGACGCGGTGCGCAATGCGGCGCGCATCATCGCCTCCGCGCAGCGGGTATTTGCCAGCGCCGGTCCGCAAGCGGCGATGGAGGATATCGCTGCCGAAGCCGGCGTCGGCGTGGCCACGGTGTATCGGCGCTTTCCCACCAAGGACGCGTTGTTGCGGGTGGTGCTCGATCGTCGTTTCGACGAGGTGGTGGGTGCCGCACTGGAGAGCGCACAGTACGAAGTCGATGTCCGCGACGCACTGCGCGCCGCCCTGCGGGGCGCGGTGTCGTTTATCGCCGGCGACCCCAACACGATGGCCGCAGCGATGAGCAGCGGGTTGATGACGATGGATCTGGCTCACCGATTTTTTGAGCCCCTCACCGCGATCGTGCGGCGTGGGCAAGACGACGGCGTGTTCCGCGACGACCTCGCTCCCGAAGACGTGCCGCGGATCGTGCTGATGCTGGTGGGCACGCTTCCCTCGTTCGAGGCGGGATCCGATGGATGGCATCGCTACCTGGACCTGATCATCGACATGCTCACCGCCAATCGCAGCCGACTTTCGCCGATCAGCCCGGTACGTGACCACCAGCCGCCGCCCGTTCTGGGCCTACCGCGTGAGCCATCTGGAAAGTGAGGTAGCTGATGGATCATCAACATGGCAGCACCCAATTGCTGGACTACCGACCGACACCCCCCGAACCGAGCTGGCCTGCGCTGCAACGATTGTGGGCCGACGATGTCGACGCCGCCACCGACGCGCTGAGCCAGGCATACAGCGCCGTCACCGTCCTGCCCGATCCGGGCACCAAGGCTTTGCGCATGGCGGTGGCCACCTGCAAGCTGCCCAACCTGACTCTGGGTAGCTTGGAGATTTCGACTTCGACGGTGCGCTCGTCGCGCTATCCGCTCATCGCGGTGTGCCTGCCGATCAATGGACAGATTCTGATCACGAGCAACAGCGGCAGCGCGCGTGTGGCCGATGGATCGGCGGCCGTGGTTTCGCCGGGCAACCCGGTGG
>NZ_DATMLH010000311.1:0-8809 GCF_035570115.1 Mycobacterium sp. | reverse complement strand
GTCACGGAATTCGTCAACGAATTTCATGTCGGTACCTTCCTGGTCAGACGATCGCCGAGGAGTCGAAAGCGTCCATTTCACTGGTGTAGGCGTCGCCGAGCTTCTTGACGGCCGCCAAGGTGAGCAATGCTTCGGTCTCGTCGATCTTGGCCATCGCGAAGCCGACGTGCACCAGCACCCAGTCGTCGGGTTCGGGCATCTCGTTCTCCAGCAGCCGCACCGAGATGGTGCGCTGCACACCACTGACATCGACCTTGGCCAGGTAGTTTTCGGCGTCGGTGATCTCGACGATCCGCCCCGGGATTCCAAGACACATGTGCGCTGACTCTCCTCTCTTTAGTCAAGCCTCTCGTTAGTCAAGCCTGCTCAGCAAATCCTCGGCAGCGGGTCGCCGACAAGCATGTCGACAATCCGGGAACCGCCGAACCCTGTTCGCAATACGACGGTTTCGGCGGGTTCGGCGACGATCTGCCCGACTTCGGTGGCCTCCACGCCCAACGGATGCGACCGCAGCGCCGCCAGACCGGCTTCAGCTTCATCCGGCGCGACGACGGCGATGAACTTGCCCTCGTTGGCGACGTAAAGCGGGTCGATACCGAGTAGTTCGCACGCGCCGCTCACCATCGGGTGCACCGGGAGGCGATCCTCTTCCAGCAACACCCCCAGACCACAAGCCTGGGCCAGTTCGTTGCATACGGTGCCGACACCGCCGCGGGTCGGGTCACGCAGCCAGCGCGTCGACGGCGCGGCCGACAGCAGCAACTCCACTAGCGGGCTCACCGCGGCTGTGTCGGAATGAATGTCGGCCTCGATGGCCAGGTCACCACGGGCCAGCATCACCGCCATCCCGTGATCGCCCATCGACCCCGACAACAGCAGCTTGTCGCCCGGCCGCACCGATGCTGGCGACAACTGGCGACCCACAGGGATCACGCCCACACCGGCGGTCGTAATGAACAGGCCGTCGGCCGCGCCATTCGGCACGACTTTGGTGTCACCGGTCACGATCTGTGCACCGCATGCCGCGGCCGCTGCCGCCATGTCGGCGACGATCTCCTTCAACTCGGCGATCGGAAAGCCCTCTTCGAGAATAAAGGCGGCCGAGATCCATTGCGGCACGGCACCGGCCACCGCCAGATCGTTAGCGGTGCCGTGCACCGCCAGTTCACCGACTGAGCCGCCGGGAAAACGCCTGGGCTGCACAACGAATGAATCAGTGGACATCACCAGCCGCTCACCGCCGGGCAAGTTGATCACCGCTCCGTCACCAAGGGACTCCAGCAGCGGATTGCGGAACGCCTCGATGAAGACCGCATCCACCAAGGCGGCCGATGCTTTACCACCGGCGCCGTGCGCCAGCGTCACGTGATCGTCGAGCAATCGGGGGCGACGTCGGCGGAATGACTCGATCCGTTCGATCACGTCACCCTCGCCGAAACGGGGCCCCGAGGCCAAGTATTCGCCTGACGACTTGCTCATGAGGCCTCCACTGGCTGGTTAGCCATCTGGTCGTGCACTGCCAGCCACAGCTGATAGCCAAGCAGCGCTTGGGATTCCTGAATCCTGTGCACACTCTGCGAACGAACCACGAAGCAAGCGTCGACATCCGGGCTTTTCGCGAACGCGCCGCCCTCGTATCCGGCGAAGCCGATGGTGTACATGCCGCGATGGCGCGCCTCCTTGAGGGCGGCCATCAAGTTGGGCGAGCTGCCGCTGGTCGACATCGCGGTCGCGATGTCGCCGGCTTTTCCGCGGGCGATCAACTGTCGGGCGAACACCAGCTCGAATCCAACGTCGTTGCCGAGCGCGGTGATGATGGCCTGATCGGCGGTCAACGACCAGGCCGGCAAGGGGCTACCGACCGGCGGCTGCGCGAACAGCCGCGCCAAAGTGGTGCAGTCGGTGCAACTTCCGCCGTTGCCGAAGGTAAACAGCCGTCCCCCGCTGCTGAACCGACGCGCCATCTCGGAGGCGGCGCGTCCGATCAGTTCGGTGTTGGCCTCCAGCGTCGAGCGGCGCAGCGCCAGACTTTCGGCGGCCTTGGCCTGCGCCGAGGCAGCCAGGTCGGCGAGTAGCGATTTGGGATCGTCTTCCTGCGCGTCGATGAACGGATAGAGGAAGTTCGTGGGCTCGTCGCCGGCGCGGGTCATGAGCGCCGCTCCTCCTGCTCGACGCGGCTGATCGCCGTCCCGGCGTGCACCAGTAGCAGTTCCCCGGCGGCGACCGGGTCGACCAGTGTGGTCGCCACCGTTTCGACGCCGCGGGCGGTGCGTACCGTGGCCATTCCATCGGCCGTCGCGGTAAGCACCTCTCCCAGGCGACCTTCGTCGCTGCAGGTGATACAGACGTCTTCGGTGCACGCTTCACCTTCGTTTAAACCCTGTTTCAACAATCCCGGGTGCTCGAAGCAGACGTGGGTGAGCTCCCACAGCAGGTGGTAGAACAACACGAATCCACCTGTCGCAGGGACTCTGGGGTCGGGGTCGTCCAGCCACAAAACGTGGTCTGCCATCCCGGGTTTGGGCCGCTCGCCACTGCCGATCCAGACGGTCGTGACGCCCCACGCCCGGCTCCGGTGCATCACCGATCGCACTTCGGGGTCGTCGACGCCGGAGACGGCCACCACGATGTCGCCGGGCCGCACCGACACCCGCACCACGTCGACCACATCGGGTCCGGTGATCGCTACGGCCGGCAACGCCCGCTTCCCCACGATCACCGGGTGGATGAACTCGACCGCGATATGCAGCGCGTGCGGCTCCCACCCCGGCGCGATCGACCACATTGTGGCGCCCGCCGCGAAGCGTCTGGCCAACGTGAACGAGGTGGCTGCCAGATCGGCGGCCAAGTCGGCGTCCAGCCCACGGTCGATCGCGGTGGTCGTCACATCGTTACCCACCGATCACACTCCCCCTTCTTCGCTCGCCCTCGTTCTTCGTCAAGCGCGGCCAGTACCGAAACCGCGGCCTGACCCAGCGCCAATCCCCCGTCGTTGGGTGGAACAGCGTGGTGTGTCAACACTTCGAACCCCTTCTGCTGCAGCCGTTGTCGGCATTGCCGCAGCAGCAGCACGTTCTGGAACACCCCGCCGGTGAGGCCCACCATCCGCACCTCGCCGGCAACCAGGCTGACCACCTCCGAGACCGCGTCAGCAACGGCATGATGGAAGCCCGCGGCCAGCACCACCGGTTGGACGCCGTCGCGCAGCGCCGACACCATTGCCCGGACCATGCCGGTCGGGTCGATCACCCCGTCGGTGCGCACGTCCATCCGTAAACAAGCCCGGGCGTCATCGGCCGAATCGGCCAGCGCCTCAAGTTCGATGGCAGCCTGACCCTCATAGTCGATGCGGTGCCGCACCCCGAGCAGCGAGGCGACGGCGTCGAACAGCCGACCCATGCTCGAACACGCCACACAGCCGGTATTGCTCTCTAATTGCGAACGGATAAGCCGCAATTCAGCAGATGAGGCCGCGACCACCGGGGCCAAATCCAGAGTCCAGTCGATGCCGGCCATCCACAACTGGGACAGGGCCATCCGCCACGGGTTGCGCACTGCGGCATCGCCGCCGGGCAGCGGCACCGGTAACAGGTGCCCGACCCGGACGAATCGGTGGCTGTCCGGCCCGACAGCGAGAATCTCGCCGCCCCAGATCGTTTCGTCGCAGCCATAACCCGTGCCGTCGAAGGACACCCCGACGATCGGTTCGCCCAGCCGACCGTGTTCGGCCAGCAGCGAGGCCACGTGGGCATGGTGGTGCTGGACGAGATCCAACGGCCGGTCATCGGCATGCCGCTCGGCCCAATCGCGGGTCTGATATGCGGGGTGCAGGTCCGCGGCCAATCGCACTGGCCGGTGCCGAATTTCACTGAGCTGGGTGACCGCTCGCTCAAACGCCCGAAGCGTCTCCAGCGTTTCCATGTCGCCGATGTGGCCGGACATGTAGGCGCGCGATCCGTCGGTGAGACAGAACGTGTTCTTGAGTTCGCCGCCGACGGCCAGGACCGCCGGCCCGTCGCGACCGAGGTCGATAGGCAGCGGTGCGTAGCCACGGGAACGGCGGATCGGTAATTCCCGGCCATCGATGACGCGGACCACCGAGTCGTCACACGGCACGTGGATCGGCCGGTTGTGGTCGAGCACCGCGTCGCACAGTGCCGAAAGACGAGACCCGGCATCGTCTTCGGTGAAGCAGATGGGCTCGTCGGAGCGGTTGGCACTGGTCAGCACCAGCGCGTCGGGCACCGTGGGGTCGGCACCGGGAACGGGCGCGAGCAGCAGGTGATGGATCGGCGAATACGGCAGCATCAAACCCAGCAGTGGGCTGCCCGGTGCGACGGCGTCGGCGACCGGCGCATCGGCGCGTCGGCGCAGCAACACGATCGGCCGGGCGGGGCTGGTGAGCACGGCGGCCTCGGCATCGTCGATGTGCGCGTAGCGGCGGGCAACGCCGAGATCGCGCACCAGCATCGCGAACGGCTTGGCGCCGCGCGCCTTACGGCTGCGCAGCGCGGTTACCGCCGCCTGGTCATGAACAACGCAGGCCAGGTGATAACCGCCGATACCCTTGATCGCGACGACAGCCCCGGCGGCCAACGCCCGTTGCGTTGCGGCCAGCGCCGCATCGGCGCCATCGACCCGATCGGTTCCGGAGGAGAACCACAGCGATGGCCCGCAGTCCGGGCAGGCGATCGGCTGGGCGTGGAAGCGGCGGTTGGCCGGGTCGTGATACTCGCCAGCGCACCGCTCACACATCGCGAAAGTCGACATGGTGGTGGTCGGGCGGTCGTACGGCAAGGCTCGAATGATCGTGAACCGCGGGCCGCAGTTGGTGCACGTGATGAACGGATGCCGGTAACGGCGGTCCCGCGGGTTGAACAGTTCGGTGATGCAGTCGTCGCAGACCGCGATGTCGGGCGGAATCGGCGAGGTGGCCCCGGGCGCCGCCTGGCTTTCGACGATGCGAAAGCCGTTACCGCCGAGTGCGTTCGCTTCGACGTCGGCAATGGATACCGTGTTGATCCGGGCCAGTGGCGGCGCCTCGGCGGACAGCCGACGCCCGAACTCGTCAATGCGGGCGATCGGTCCCTGAACTTCGATGAACACCGCACCGGAATCGTTGCCGACGAATCCCGCCAACCCGAGTTCGGTGGCGATCCGGTGGACGAAAGGGCGAAAACCTACTCCCTGGACGACGCCGACGACGGTGAATCGCTGCCGCACGGCGTCGGAGCGCAGCATCAGTGCGTCGGTCATAGGGGCCGCCAAAGGGGCGCAGACATCGAGGTACTGGGCGGCACGACGTTATCGCCGCTTCGATGGGTACCCCAATCAGCACACGTCGCGATCACACCGTTCTGTTGTCACGGCTTCCCCGACAAAACCCATCGTAGGCGCGTACGACATGCCCCGGTCGGGATTCGACCAGCCCAACCCACAGCCGCTCAGATCAGCACCTACGCCTTATGCCGACCGTTGACCGGAACTGCCTGACGGGCACTGCTAAAGCGCCCAACGCTGTTTCACGGGACTCGATTGTCTTAGCCAATGCTTGCCCTGAATTCAGGGTTTTATTAGCCTTTGCTCAGGCCTATTGTGCACATGTACAGCGTGATCTATGTCACAGCGGCAGCGTCAAACGACGGGCACTTTGCCGCCCAGCGTCGACAGCTCGCTGCTCAACGGCGTTAGCGCTACCGTGAGCGGTCTTCCCGTCGCCCTCACGGGACACGCGGTCGGGCCCATTGGTTCCTCGATAGAGCTGGACCAAGGCATCGCGAACGCACTCGGCTTTAGCTTCCCAGCTACAGCCATGGACACCGGCGGCTCACTCGATGATCTGTTGAGCACCCTGACTACCGGGCTCGACGGCGATCTGTCAGCCCTCACCGGTCGTCCAGCGACTTCAGCGCACTGCTGACGGATGGTCTGGGGAGCCTGGGGAGCCTGTTCTGAGTACAGGATTGGCGGCCGGCGCCGATGTTCGCAGTCGGGTTTTTGTGGCTTGACCAGGGCTTTGAGCCCTCGCGCAGAAGCTAGGAGCGATCGGCCCCCTCGTTCGGGAGGGGGCCGATCGTGCTAACTGCAGGCTTTGAGCACCAGCTCGCGCACCCGCGCCGCGTCGGCCTGGCCCTTAGTGGCCTTCATGACCGCGCCGACGATCGCGCCGGCCGCCTGCACCTTGCCACCGCGAATCTTCTCCGCCACATCGGGATTGGCGGCCAACGCCTCGTCGACCGCGGACTGGATCAACGAATCGTCGCGCACCACGGCCAGTCCGCGCGCCGTCATCACCTGTTCGGGCTCGCCTTCCCCGGCGAGCACGCCCTCGACAACTTGGCGGGCCAGCTTGTTGGACAGCTTGCCCTCATCGACCAACGCCACCACACCGGCGACTTGCTTCGGCGTGATCGGCAGTTCGTCGAGTTCGAGGCCGCCCTCGTTGGCTTTTTGCACCAGGAAGTTGCCCCACCAGGCGCGGGCTTCCTTACTGGACGCGCCGTGCTCGATAGTGGCAGTGACCAACTCGACTGCGCCGGCGTTGACGAGATCGCGCATCACCTCGTCGGAAACACCCCACTCTTGCTGAATTTCCTTGCGCCGCAGCCACGGTAGCTGCGGGATGGTCTGGCGCAATCGGTCGACCAACTCGCGGCTGGGCGCGACCGGCTCCAGGTCCGGCTCGGGGAAATAGCGGTAGTCCTCGGCGGTTTCCTTGGTCCGGCCCGGACTGGTGTACCCGGACTCCTGGAAGTGGCGGGTCTCCTGCGTAACCCGTCCTCCTGACGTCAAAACGGCGCCTTGCCGTTGCATTTCGTACCGAACGGCGACCTCGACGCTCTTGAGCGAGTTGACGTTCTTGGTCTCGCTGCGGATGCCGAACTCGGTAGCGCCAGTCGGCTTGAGCGACACGTTGGCGTCACAACGCATCGAGCCCTGATCCATCCGGACATCGGAGACACCCAACGCGCGCAACAGATCTCGTAGCGCGGTCACATAGGCCCGCGCGATCTGCGGCGCGCGCTCACCGGTCTCCACGATGGGCTTGGTGACGATCTCGATCAGCGGCACACCCGCGCGGTTGTAGTCGATCAGCGACATCGTCGCGCCATGAATGCGGCCGGTCTCGCTGCCCAGGTGGGTGAGCTTGCCGGTGTCCTCCTCCATGTGCGCGCGTTCGATCTCGACTCGCCAGCTGGTGCCGTCCTCCAGGGGCACCTCCAGATAGCCGTTGACGGCGATCGGCTCGTCATACTGCGAGATCTGGTAGTTCTTCGGCATGTCCGGGTAGAAGTAGTTCTTGCGGGCGAACCGGCACCACGGCACGATCTCGCAGTTCAACGCCAGCCCGATCCGGATCGCCGATTCGACCGCCGCCTCGTTGAGCACCGGTAACGAACCCGGCAGGCCCAGACACACCGGGCACACCTGAGTGTTGGGCTCGGCACCGAACGCGGTCGCGCAGCCACAGAACATCTTGGTGGCGGTGGACAGCTCGACGTGCACTTCCAGGCCGAGCACCGGGTCGTAGCGCGCGATGACGTCGTCGTAGTCGAGCAACTCCGCGCCGGGCGCCTTGGCAGCAGCGGTCATGCGTTCGATCCTAATTGGCCGCCGGAGGCGTCGGCGCGGGGCAGGCCTAGCCGAAGAAGGCGGCGGCGTCGTCGTAGCGGCTCTGCGGTACCAGTTTGAGCTGGCGCACCGCTTCTGCCAGCGGCACCCGGCCGATGTCCTGACCCCGCAGCGACACCATCTGTCCGTATTCAGCGGCGTGCGCGGCGTCGGCTGCATTGACCCCGAAACGGGTGGCCAGTACCCGGTCATAGGCAGTCGGCGTACCGCCGCGCTGGACGTGGCCAAGCACGGTCACCCGGACTTCTTTGTTGATGCGCTTCTCCACCTCGGCGGCCAACTGGTCGGCCACGCCGGTGAATCGCTCATGGCCGAACTCGTCGATGCCGCCCTGGCGCAGCGTCATCGAGCCTTCAGCCGGTTTGGCGCCTTCGGCGACCACGCAAATGAAGTGTGAGTCGCCGCGCTGGAAACGCCGCTTGACCAATCGGCAGACCTCGTCGATGTCGAAGGGCTGCTCGGGGATCAGCGTCATGTGCGCGCCGGATGCCAGCCCGGCGTTGAGCGCGATCCAGCCGGCGTGTCTGCCCATCACCTCGACCAGCATCACCCGCTGGTGCGATTCGGCGGTGCTGTGCAATCGGTCGATGGCGTCGGTGGCCACCGTCAGCGCGGTGTCGTGACCGAAAGTCACGTCCGTGCAATCGATGTCGTTGTCGATGGTCTTCGGCACACCAACGACGGGCACGTTCTCTTCGGAGAGCCAGTGCGCAGCGGTCAGCGTACCTTCGCCGCCGATCGGGATGAGCACGTCGATGCCGTTGTCATCCAAGGTCTGCATGATCTGTTCCAGCCCGGCCCGCAGCTTGTCAGGGTGCACGCGGGCAGTGCCCAGCATCGTTCCGCCCTTGGCCAGCAGCCGGTCATTACGGTCATCGTTGGCCAGCTGCACACGCCGGTTCTCCAAGAGCCCGCGCCAGCCGTCCTGGAATCCGACCACCGACGACCCGTAGCGGGCGTCGCAGGTGCGTACCACTGCCCGGATGACGGCGTTGAGTCCAGGACAGTCGCCACCGCCGGTGAGAATTCCGATCCGCATGTGTTCATCTTGCCCCGAGGGGGCCGTCGCAGCAGCCGATCCGTCTGGCGGCGATGCGGAGCGGTACGCCCTGAGATGGGGGCACCCCCAGCCGCAACGCAGCGAGGGGGCGAGGGGGCGAGCCAGACCACCGACCTA
>NZ_DATMLH010000310.1:0-18501 GCF_035570115.1 Mycobacterium sp. | reverse complement strand
TACGCCGTTGGCAACTGCTCGCACACCCGCCGAAGCCACGACTGCCGGACACCGCGAAGCCGCGGTCACTCTGCTGGAGCGCTGCGACCGGCCCTCGCGACGAGGGGCTACTCCATCTCCGAGACAATTGGATATTTACTGCCGTGTCAGCTTTCCAAATTGGTTGCAAGCGATACCAATACAAGTGACGCGTGTTAAAGAAGTTATTCGGAACCGTACTTCCGCGCAAAGTGATATCGCGCTATTTACGCAGGTAGCCCGGCCGAGCAAGGCATTTCGCGATGCGGGTTACGTTTGAAATTTCGGTCGCTGGGCTATGCGACTGTCACGGTCTGGCCTCAATACCAGGTAACCGCCAAGAAAATGAAGGAGCCAAGGAGCCATCGTGAAAATCACAACGACGACTGTCAAGACGGCCATCGGCGCCGCTGGAATCGCTGCTGTGAGCGTTGCCTCAGCAGCAGTTGCCTCGGCTGCGCCACCAAACATCCAGGGATTCGGTACCAGCGAACCGCTGATCGACGGGCCGTTGGTGACCAACTACACGGTGAGCAACCTGCAACCCAGCAGCGTGGCGATCCCCGGCTACACCCCTAAAGGGACGCTCTACCAGGCAGACATCACCGCCAGGTCGGACGGCGGGCTGGTTACCCCTATGGTTAACGACTTCATCGCCCGCGGGCCCAACGGTCAGAACTACCGGGTGATCGACAAGGTTCAGGCCCCGGGCAGCCTCAACCCGGCCCCGATCCCGCAGGGCAGCGAGTCGACCGGCACGCTGTACTTCGACGTGACCGGCGCACCGCCGAATGGCGTCGTCTACAACGACGAAATGCAAGACATTCTGATCTGGACGTCGAACGTGCCAGGGACCTCGGCTCCTGGTGCAGTGCCGAACTCGCCTAGCGCACCGCAGAACTCAAGCCCGGCACCGGGTACGCTTCCTGGCCCGGCCACAACATAATCCGGTCGTAACTAGCTCCCCGCGCCACAATGACGTGGCGCGGGGAGTTTTGCGTTTACAGGAATTCAGGCGAAGCCCAAGGGCTACCGCGGCTAACGTCGGTTGCCACCGCCGCAGTTGGGGTTCGAGGGCTTTGACGGCCATGCGCACGCATTGAGGTCGGTTCTGCTACCGGCGCCTCCTCCGCTGAACACGCCATAGGTCGTGCCCCGGGTCGCGGTGTAGGTTGCGCTGCCGGCGCCTCCCCAGCCCTCTGAACTCACGACGGTCACTGCCCAGCCCTTATCTTCGAGCGCGGTCTTGTACGCGCCAAGAACGTCGGTCGCGGATCCGTTGACCAGAAAGTGCATATGGATGCCGTCGTCTGGAATGGCAGCAGGGCCGTCGGTGAGCTGAGTGTTCGCCGGTGTGGGCATTAGCGGTTGCAGCTGCGATGCCGCTCCGTCGTCGGCGTAGCTCGTCGCAGCAAGGCCGACGGCGGTCGCGGTGATCGCCATGGCCAGCAGAGCGCGGGCCGTGCCGTTGCGCAGGAATCCGATTCCCGTGCCATGGATGTTGTTGGTGTTCGTTGAAATGTTCATGGCATTGATCGTTCATCCAGCGAAGGCGTCGAAGTAGCCGTCGTGTACTTGCAGCGATACAAGTGCGCCTTGTAGCCCGGGTACACCAGCAGGCTGCACGAATAGGTTCAAAACATCGGTGCGGGCGGAGGGATTCGAACCCTCAACAGCTATCCTGGCCACACTGGTAAATGGCCATCTAGCTGCGAGAACACGCTATGGGCTTAGACTGTTCCGTGCCTATGGACGCCCTGTCGTTACTCGGGTTGAATTGGATACCGAGCAGACGACACCGAAGAAATGGAAATCCTGCCGTGCGCACCGGCATCACCAGCCTTGCAGACGCTCTGGTTAGCGCCTCGGTGGTGCTGACCGCCGCAATGATTTGCGCTGGCGCGGCAGGCGCCGACCCAAGCCAGCAGCAGGATCAGTTTGTGGCGCTGCTCGCACAAGATCAGATTCCCCTCATCGATGACTTACCTGCTCTCGTCGCCCGAGCGCATCAAATTTGTAGCGAACTCGATGGCGGCGTCTCGGTCGAGACCGTGGTAAACGAACAGATGAACGCTATTTTCGAGGAAAATCCGGCTTACCACCAAATTTCTAATCGGGTTAAAAGAACCGCAGTCAGATTCATCGCCGTATCAGCGGACGTCTACTGCCCAAGCCATCTTCGCGATCCGCTTGAAGGCGACGTCGGCTCCGACGTCGGCTTCTCTATCCTTGGTCCAGTGTCAGGGGTACGTCACCCGACGTAGACGCCGGATTCGTTGTGGGGCTCCGGGTGGCGTTTGCTAGATGCTTAGGGTCATCTCGCGGTTGTGCTCAAAATGTGCTCACAGAGCCAAAATGAGGGGCGTCAGCAACCACGAAAACCGCTATCTAGCTGAGCAAACACCCCCACGGGATCGGTGCGGGCGGAGGGATTTGAACCCTCACGCTCTTCCGAGCACCGGCACCTAAAGCCGGCATGTCTGCCGTTCCATCACGCCCGCAAGCCTCACGAGCGTACCGCTCACGTCGTTGACGAATCTGTCGGTGGCCCCTCCCGCGACTCGACGAATTCGTCGGGCCGAAAGCGTGATGAGTCCCCGCCAACGACCTCGGAGTACCGTCTAAGCGTGTCCACTACAGGTCGTCGGAGACCCGCGCTGATTGTGCTGGTGATCCTCGCGGCCGCTGGTTGCCTGGCTCTGGGCTGGTGGCAGTGGACGAGGTTTCAGTCGACGTCAGGCAGCTTCCAGAACCTCGGATATGCGCTGCAGTGGCCGATGTTCGCCGGATTCTGTGTGTACGCCTACCGCAAGTTCGTCCGCTATGAGGAGGCACCACCCGAGCCGCCGAAGGACCGTGCCATGACCGAACTGCCCGACGGACTGCTGCCCGAGCGACCCAAACCCGCACAGCAGCAGGCCGCGGATCCGGCGCTGCGCGAGTACAACGCCTACCTCGCCGAGCTCGCAGAGCGCGATGCCGAAAGACAGAACAGGACCACCGCATGACCACACCCGAGACGCCCCAAGCGCCGCAGACGACGCCAGCCGACAAGATCCGCACCGCGCTGCTGGGCTATCGCGTGATGGCGTGGACGACGGGTATCTGGCTCATCGCGCTGTGCTACGAGATCGTCTCGCACCTGGTCTTCCATCACGAAATCCGCTGGATCGAAGTCGTGCACGGCTGGGTGTATTTCACTTACGTATTGGCGGCTTTCAATCTTGCCGTCAAGGTCCGGTGGCCGATCGGCAAGACGATCGGCGTGCTGTTGGCCGGAACCATCCCGCTGGTCGGGATCATTGTCGAGCACTTCCAGACCAGGGACGTCAAGACTCGCTTCGCCCTGTAGCCCAACACAATTCGCTGACTCAGCGTGCTTCAGCCGCCAGCGCTCGCAGCGCCGGCAACAACAATGTAAGCGCGCGACCGCGATGCGACACCGCGTCTTTGTCGACCGGGCTCAGTTGCGCCGCAGTGCAATTGAAAGCGTCCGGGATAAAGACCGGGTCGTAGCCGAAGCCCCCGTCGCCGCGGGGCTCTCGCGCGATGGCGCCGGGCCACTCGCCGCGGACCACAACTTCACCCGACTGCGATACCAGCGCGCACGCCGACACGAACGCCGCACCACGTCGCTCATCGGGCACATCACGCAGCTGCGCCAACAGCAACGCGGTGTTGCCGGCGTCGTCGCCATGCGCACCCGACCACCGCGCCGAGAGCACACCGGGCATGCCGTTCAGCGCGGCGACCTCCAACCCGGAGTCGTCGGCGACGGTCGGCAGCCCGGTCGCGGCCAACCCGTCGCGAGCCTTGGCCAGTGCGTTGTCCTCGAAGGTCGCACCGGTTTCCGGCGCTTCGTCAAACGGCGGCACGTCGTCAAGTGACACCAACGTCAGTCCCGTGAGCGCGGCGGCATCCAACACGCGACGCAGCTCGGCCAGTTTCTTGCGGTTGCGGCTGGCGACTAAAAGGAGGGTCAGCTTCCGAACGCCTTCTGCGGAGGGTGCCCCTCGGGCAACACACCCGGATACGGCAGAGCCAACGCCTCACGCTGCACCGCAAAGAGTTTGTCGCAGGCCCCCTGCGCGACGTCGAGCAGCTTGTCGAGTGTCGAGCGCGGGAATGTCGCACCCTCGCCCGTCCCCTGGACCTCGACCAAGGTCCCCGTGTCGGTGGCGACGACGTTCATGTCGACCTCGGCGCGGGCGTCTTCCTCGTAGGGCAGGTCCACCCGCACTCGGCCGTCGACCACGCCGACGCTGACCGCCGCGATCGCACATGACAGCGGCCGCGGATCGGACAGCTTGCCGGCGGCGGACAAGTACGTCACCGCATCGGCCAGCGCGACGTAAGCGCCCGTGATGGCCGCGGTGCGAGTACCGCCATCGGCCTGCAGCACATCGCAGTCGATCGCAATGGTGTTCTCCCCCAACGCCGCGAGATCGATGCATGCACGCAGCGACCTGCCGACCAATCGGCTGATCTCTTGAGTGCGGCCCGACAGGCGGCCTCGCACCGATTCGCGGTCTCCGCGAGTGTGGGTGGCCGACGGCAGCATCGCGTATTCGGCGGTGAGCCAGCCCAACCCTGACCCCTTGCGCCAGCGGGGCACGCCCTCGGTGACGCTTGCCGTGCACATGACTTTGGTCTGGCCGAACTCGATCACCACCGAACCCGCCGGGTGCGAGGTGAACCCGCGGGTGATGACAACCGGTCGAAGCTCGTCGTCGAGGCGGCCGTCTTCTCGTTTGGACACGCCGCCAACCCTAGCGCGGCGACGATGCAGAGCGCGCAGCGCGATGAGGAGGAGCTGGGCAATTCGGCCCTAGCCGCGGCTACCCGATCAGGAGCGGCCGACGTTGAACGTCTCGCCGCAGACCACCGCATGCACTGGGCCGCCGAATTCGGCTTTCGCCTCGCTGATCACGTCCTCGCGGGAGGTCCATGGCGGGATGTGGGTGAGCAACAGCTCCCCTACTCCCGCTGCGGTCGCGATCCGCCCGGCCTCGGTGCCCGACAAGTGCAAGTTGGGTGGACGCTCAGGCGAGTCTGTCCAGGACGCCTCACAGAGGAAGGCGTCGGCGCCGCGGGCCAACTCGATGACCGCGTCGCAGTACCCAGTATCACCGCTGTACACAAACGTCGCGCCCGCGGGATTGGTGATGCGCAGGCCGAACGACTCGGTCGGATGACACACCAGCCGCGGCAAGACTGTCAGCGCGCCCACGTTGACCGTCTCACCGTCGACCCAGTGCCGGATATCGAAAATGTCGGAGAAATCGTCGATCTCGCCGCCGTACGGCGACGACGCCGCACCGAGCCGCGACCAGGTGTCGCTCGGGCCGTACATCAAGGCCTTACCGGCCGGCGGCGACGGGTGGTAGCGGCGCCAGACGAACAATCCGGGTAGGTCGAGGCAGTGGTCGGCGTGCAGGTGCGACAACAACACGTGGACCGAACCCGGATCGGCGTGGCGTTGCAGCGAACCGAGGACGCCTCCACCGAAGTCGATCGCCAGGGGCGGGGTGTCCGGCGCCCTCAGCAGATAACCCGATGCGGGCGAATCCGGGCCGACGACGCTCCCCGAGCAGCCCAGCACGGTAATTCGCACGGTCACTACTGTGCCATGCCCACTGCCATGTTGGCGAAAACATCTCAGCTTTCGTATGCGACAGGTTCAGCTGGGTGTCGCGACGTGGCGGTGGATGGGGTGGACGCCGGTGATCGCCGGTCCCAAAAACCGCGCCGCGAGGCGGAGAAACGCCTCCGGATCACCGGTGGCTTCGAAGACCCGACCCGGCGCGGAAACCTCGGGATGATCGGGGTGCGGATGCAGTAAATCGCGCTCGGTGAGCACCCGTAGCAGCTCCTTCGCGGTCTCCTCGGCACTGGAGACCAGCGTGACGGTCTCGCCCATTGCCAGCTGGATCAGTCCGGAAAGCAGCGGATAGTGGGTGCAACCCAGTACCAGCGTGTCGACATCGGCGCGCTGCAACGGCTCGAGGTAACCCTCGGCCAATCCGAGCACCTGGCGGCCACTGGTGATGCCGCGCTCGACGAAATCGACGAACCGCGGGCAGGCCACCGCGGTGATCTGGGTGTCCCGTGCGGCGGCGAACGCGTCCTGGTAGGCCCCCGAGGCCACGGTGGCCTGAGTGCCGATCACGCCGATGCGACCGTTGCGGGTTGCGGCGACCGCGCGACGCACCGCGGGCAGGATCACTTCAACGACGGGCACGTCGTAGCGCTCCCGCGCGTCATGCAGGCATGCCGAGGATGCCGAGTTGCAGGCGATCACCAGGGCCTTGACTCCGCGGTCGACGAGGTCGTCGCCGATGGCCAGCGCATGCCCGCGGATCTCGGGAATCGTCAGCGGGCCGTAGGGGCCGTTGCCGGTGTCGCCGACGTAGATGATGTCCTCGTCGGGCAGTTGGTCGATGATGGCGCGCGCCACCGTCAGCCCGCCGACGCCGGAGTCGAAGACCCCGATGGGGGCCAGTGCATTACTCATCTCTGCTCAAGCTTTGAGGGGTCGTTGGGGCCCGCGGCGGCGAAGCTCGCGAGCTTTGCGTTCCGGGCTCGACAGCAGGTAGGCGGCGAGCACGCCGGCGATTCCACCGCAGAGATGCCCCTGCCAGGACACACCTCCGCAGACATTGAGAACCGGCACGGCGCCCCACAGGACCCCCCCGTAGCCGATGAGTACCAGGATCCCGATCACAATCTGCCAGCCCGAGCGGGTAAAGAATCCGAAGACAAGCAGGAAGGTCAGCCAGCCGAAGATCAGTCCCGACGCGCCGATGTGATCGGTCTCGCCACAGGGCGATCCCATGTTGCCGATAAGCCAGGTGCCGAAGCCGCCGACGATCCATACGATCGCCGTCGCCCACAGAAACCGGGACAGCCCGGCCAGCGTGACCAGAAAGCCGAGCACCAGCGCGGGTCCGGTGTTGGCCGCTAGATGCGCCCAGTTCGCGTGCAGCAGCGGAGCGAACAAGATGCCCCACAGGCCGTCGGCCTCCAGCGGCCGGATGCCGTTGTAATCGAGCTGGTGGTCATCGACCTGGTCGAACACCTCGACGATGTAGAGCAGCGCCACGAAGCTGATGATCGTCGCTCCGCCGACCAGCCACGGGGAGCGTTTCTTCGGCTGCCGTGCCGGTGTGTGTGTCGAGCCGGCGGTCATCTGCGCCGCTCCTCCTCATCGCTGGCGGTCATGCCCACAGCTGCCCTTCCAAAGCGTCTTCCGCTTCGTCCAAGCTACCGGCGTAGGCACCCGTCGATAGATATTTCCATCCCGCGTCGGCCACCACGAACGCGATGTCGGCGCGCTCAGCGGCATCGACGGACTTCGCTGCGATACCCAGCACGGCATGTAACACCGCGCCGGTGGAAATCCCCGCGAAGATGCCTTCGGCGTCAACGAGCTCGCGGGTGCGGCGGATCGCGTCGGCGGCGCCGACTGAGTAGCGGGTCGTCAACACCTTCGGGTCGTAGAGTTCGGGTACAAATCCCTCATCGAGGTTGCGCAGCGCATAGACGCCCTCGCCGTAGCGGGGTTCGGCGGCCACGATCCGGATCTCGGGGACCTGCTCACGCAGAAACCGGCCGGTGCCCATCAACGTCCCGGTCGTGCCCAGCCCGGCGACGAAATGAGTGATTTCGGGCAGATCTTTCAACAGCTCGGGGCCGGTGCCGTAGTAGTGCGAGTCGGTGTTGGCCGCGTTGCCGTACTGGTAGAGCATCACCCACGACGGGTTGTCAGCAGCCAATTCCTTGGCGGTCGCCACAGCGGTGTTCGACCCGCCCTCGGGCGACGAGAAAACGATTTGCGCGCCGTAGAGCTCGAGCAGTTGTCGGCGTTCGATCGAGGTGTTCTCCGGCATCACGCAGATCAGCTGATAGCCCTTCAACCGCGCTGCCATCGCCAGTGAGATACCGGTGTTGCCGCTGGTGGGCTCTAGGATCGTCGCCCCCGGCGTCAGTCGGCCCTCGGCCTCGGCTTGCTCGATCATCCGCAGCGCAGGCCGGTCTTTGATCGAGCCGGTCGGGTTGCGGTCCTCAAGCTTGGCCCACAGCCGCACATGAGGACCGTCCGGCTCCTCATCCCAGCGGGGCGACAACCGCTGCAGTCCCACCAGCGGGGTGTTGCCCAAGGCGGCGAGCAGCGAGTCGTATCGGGTCATGCGGCACGCTCACCCACCCGCGACGGCGGGCAAGATTGTGACCGAGTCGCCGTCGGCGATCGCAGTGTCCAGCCCGCCCGAAAATCGAACGTCCTCGTCGTTGACATAGATGTTGACGAAGCGGTGCAATTTGCCGTTCTCGACGAGACGTTCGGAAATGCCGGAATAGTTCGCCTCCAGGTCGCTGATCACGGCTTGCAGCGTCTCGCCGCTGGCCTTGACGCGTTTTTCGCCGCCGGTGTGCGGACGCAGGATGGTCGGGATGGAGACCGTGACGCTCATCAATGCTCCTGGTCGTGGTAATGCTCGACGATGTGGATGGGCTCTTCGGTGACGACGCCGTCGACGATGCGGTAACTGCGGACTTCGTCGTGGCCGGGGTTGCGGGTAGACACCAGCACGTAGTGCGCGTCAGGTTCGGCGGCCAGACCCACGTCGGTGCGGCTGGGGTAGGCCTCCGTCGCGGTGTGCGAGTGGTAGAGGACCACCGGCACCTCGCCTGACTCTTCCAGGGCCTGCCACACCTTGAGTTGCTCCTGGGCGTCGAAGCGATAGAACGTCGGCGAGCGTTCGGCGTTGACCATCGCGATATGCCGCTCCGGGCGGTCCGAGCCCTCCGGACCGGCCACCACGCCGCAGGCTTCGTCGGGGTGGTCGGCACGAGCATGCGCCACCATCGCCTCCACCAGCTCAGCACGGATCACCAGCACGTCACCGATAGCCCTTTGGTCGCAAGAATGCTCCGGGCAACAGGTCCCGGTAGGTCGGTATTCCGGCCACCGATTCGGCGGCGATCACGCCAACCAACACCGCCCGGGCCAGGCAGTCAGCCGCCGCGGCGCCGACGGCAGTGGCCAACGGCGTCTCCGGCGAAAAGGCGGCTGGCGTGTCGACCGACGGCGCAACCTCGACGGCGCCGGTAGCCAGCGCGAACACGATGTCACCGTCCACCGGGGTATGCGACGGCCGGATGCTGCGCGCGAGCCCGTCGTGAGCAGTGCTCGCAACTTGTCGACAGGCGGCCGGGCTCAGCACGGCGTCGGTCGCGACCACCGCGACCGCGGTGTTCAGGGAGCTCAACGGGGATTCGAGCTTTGCCAGCTCGGCGATCTGCTCACCGGGCGGCGGCGTCAGGCCGAGCTCGTCGACCAGGTACGTCAGCCAGGGCAGGCCGGTGGACTGGTCGATGACATTGCCCGCGGAATTCACCGCGACCAGCGCACCGACGGTCACCCCCGACGGCAGCGTCGTCGACGCCGTCCCCACACCACCCTTCAGCACACCGGCGCACGCACCCACCCCGGCACCGACCGTGCCCACCGCGACCGGCGCACCTTCGGTGGCGGCGCTGACCGCGGCATAGCCGAACTCCGCCGTCGGCCGATGGCTCCAGGCACCGACATCCAGATCGAAGATCACCGCGCCCGGCACGATCGGCACCACCCCACCGGCCATCGCCACGCCGCGGTCGTGCTCCTCCAGCCAACGCATGATGCCGTCCGCGGCCGCCAATCCGTAGGCGCTGCCCCCGGCGATCAACACCGCATCCACGTGGCGCACGCTGTTGGACGGGTCCAGCAGATCGGTCTCCCGGCTGCCGGGCGCACCGCCGCGGCAATCCACGGCGCCCACCGTGCCCGGCGGCGTCAGTACGACGGTCACGCCGCTCGCCCAACCGGCACCCATGGTCGCGTCGGGGTCCAGCCGGTGATAGTGGCCGACCAGGATGCCCCCGACGTCGGTGATCGAACTCATCGGGACCCCATCAGCGCCAGCACCAGGTACTCCTGCAGGAAAGTCAGCCACTGATAGACGTCGAGGTGTGAGGCCATCGGATGGTCGTCGGGCAGTCGATCGGGGCCGCCTGGTCGGATGTCGAGCATGGTGCCCAACGCCAGGCGGATGTCGTTGACGGCTGCGATCCAGGCGTTCGCAACGTCCTCGGTCAGCTCGAATCGGCCGCCGTCATCGGGAAGCGTGTCCAATAGCTGTTGTGCGGCAAAGCGTTTGGCCTCGATGATTTCCGGCTCGTGCAGGCTGCGCAGGGCGGCGTTCAGGCTCTCGGTCCCTTCGGGCACAGCGTCGTCCGGCTTCGAGAAGTCCGGCAGCAGCCGCTGCAGCGTCGCGTTATCAGGGCGTTCGGCGTTGCCGGTCTTCATGCCGGTGATTTGCTCGAGTTCGTCTGCCGGCGAAGACGATTCCCGTTCGTCGAGCAACCCGATCATCGAGCCGACCAGATTCTTGAGTAAGGCCGCCTCATGCGAATCCAGCGCAGACCGAAAACGGGGACCGTCCGCGGTCTCAACCCGCTTCCACTTGCGCACCTGGCGACCCGGACGCCCTCGGTCTCAGCGGTCCTGCTGCATGGTGGCCCACAACCCGGCCGCATGTAGCTTGGACACGTCGATCTCCATCGATTCGCGGCTGCCCGCCGACACCACTGCCTTGCCTTCGTTGTGGACCTGCAACATCAGCTTGGTGGCGTGCGGCTCGCTGTAGCCGAACAGCTTCTGGAAGACGTACGTCACGTAGTTCATCAAGTTGACTGGATCGTCCCACACGACGGTCACCCAGGGAGCGGCCGTGGCCTCGACCGAGTCGGCTTCCCGCTGCCCGGTGGTTCCCGGCTTTGTCGGGGCTGACGCAACCATGGCTTCTAGGATAGCGAGCCGCAGCAACCGACCCGATAACGTTGCGGTGTGGGTGACTCGGTTTGCGCCGGACTGCTGACCGACAGGTACGAGTTGACCATGTTGGCCGCGGCGCTGCGCGACGGCACCGCGGATCGCCGGACCACGTTCGAGTTGTTCGCGCGCCGGCTGCCGGACGGGCGCCGTTACGGGGTGGTGGCCGGGACGGGCCGGTTTTTGGAAGCTCTGCCGGAGTTCAGGTTCGACGACATCGCGTGCGAATCACTGGCGGACTTTCTCGACCGCGATACGTTGGCGTATCTGCGCGAGTTTCGCTTCGGCGGTGATGTCGACGGCTACGCCGAGGGCGAGCTGTACTTCCCCGGATCCCCGGTGCTGTCAGTGCACGGCAGCTTCGCTGAATGCGTGGTGCTCGAGACGCTGGCGCTGTCGATCTTCAACCACGACAGCGCCGTCGCGTCGGCAGCCGCGCGGATGGTCAGTGCGGCGCAGCGGCGGCCGTTAATCGACATGGGGTCGCGCCGCACCCATGAGCGCGCGGCAGTCGCCGCGGCCCGCGCTGCCTACATTGCGGGCTTCGCCGCGTCATCCAACCTGGAGGCCGGTCGTCGCTACGGCGTTCCGACCGAAGGCACCAGCGCGCATGCGTTCACCCTGTTACACGCCGGCCCCGACAAGTCCGGCGAGCTGGCCGCGTTCGCAGCGCAGGTCGACGCGCTCGGTCCCGGAACCACGCTTCTGGTCGACACCTACGACGTGACGACCGGTGTGGACAACGCGGTGGCGGCCGCCGGCACCGGGCTCGGCGCGGTGCGAATCGACTCCGGGGACTTGGGCGTCTTGGCTCGTCAGGTGCGCGAGCAGCTCGACCGGCTGGGGGCCGGGCAGACCCGCATTGTGGTGTCCGGTGACTTGGATGAATTCGCCATCGCCGGATTGCGGGCCGAACCTGTCGACAGTTATGGCGTGGGCACCTCGCTGGTCACCGGGTCGGGCGCGCCGACTGCCAACATGATCTACAAGCTGGTCGAAGTGGACGGCACACCGGTGCAGAAGCGCAGCCCCCGCAAAGAGTCCCACGGCGGCCGCAAGGCGGCCCTGCGGCTGTGTCGTTCGAGCGGCACCATCACCGAAGAGATCGTGCATTCCGCGGGACATCCGCCGCAGACCACCGAGCCGTCCCGGGTGTTGACGGTTCCACTGGTCCGTAACGGCCAGGCCGTGGTCGACGTGAATCTGGGCGTGGCGCGCGAGCTGGTGGCGTCGGGCTTGCGAAGCTTGCCGTGGGAGGGTCTGATGTTGTCCCACGGCGACCCGGCGATTCCCACAACCCAAATCCCGACCCGACGCCGGCCCATCGACCAACAGGAGTAGCCACGCCCGACGAGTTGCCGGTGTCCGTGCCTGAGCTGCTGGCCACCGCGGTGGCAGCGCTGGGCGGCAGCGAACGCAGCGGCCAACTAGAGATGGCCACCGCGGTTGCCCACGCCTTCGAAACCGGACAGCACCTGGCCGTGCAGGCAGGAACCGGCACCGGAAAGTCGTTGGCCTACCTCGTTCCGGCGATAGTTCGCGCGGTGTCCGACGACACGCCGGTCGTGGTGTCCACCGCGACGATCGCCCTGCAGCGCCAACTGGTCGATCGTGATCTGCCCCAGCTGGTGAACGCGCTCACCGATGCGCTGCCCCGCGCGCCGCGATTCGCCCTGCTGAAGGGCCGGCAAAATTATCTGTGCCTGAACAAGATTCACAATGGCGCGGCCGCGAGCTCTGCCGAAGACGAACCGCCGGACGAGCTTTTCGAGCCGCAGGCGCTCACCGCATTGGGCCGCGATGTGCAGCGGCTCACCACGTGGGCGTCGACGACGGAGTCCGGTGACCGCGAGGACCTCAAGCCGGGCGTCGCGGACCGATCCTGGTCGCAGGTCAGCGTGTCCGCGCGGGAATGCCTCGGCATGGCGCGCTGCCCGTTCGGCACCGAATGCTTCGCCGAACGCGCAAGAGGAAGTGCCGGCCGCGCTGATGTTGTCGTCACCAACCACGCGCTGCTGGCCATCGACGCCGTCGCCGACTCGGCCGTGCTGCCCGAACACCAGCTGCTGGTCGTCGACGAGGCGCACGATCTGGTGGACCGAGTAACCGGCGTAGCCACCGGCGAACTGACGTCGGCCGCACTCGGGGTGGCCTCCCGGCGCGTCACCAGGCTGGTCGAACCCGAACTCATGCAGCGGTGGGAAGGGGCGTCCGCCAGGTTCACCGCGGCGATCCAGAACGCGACCCCTGGCCGTATCGACCGCCTCGACGACGAGCTGGCGACCGATCTGACCGCACTGCGTGACGCGGCCAGTGCGGCACGTTCGGCTATCGACATGTCGCCGTCGGACACCAAGGCCGCGTCCGCGCGCGCCGAGGCGGTCGCCAGTCTCGCCGAGATCGCCGACACCGCATCGCGGATGCTGGCGTCGTTCGCTCCGGCGATCCCGGACCGCACCGACGTGGTGTGGCTGGACCATGAGGAGAACCGCGGTTCGATGCGTGCCGTGCTGCGGGTTGCCCCGCTATCGGTGGCCGGACTGCTGCGCGACCGGTTATTCGCCGGGTCGACCGCGGTCTTGACGTCGGCGACGCTGACCGTCGGCGGCTCCTTCGACGCGATGGCGACGGCCTGGGGCCTAGCCGAAGGGCAGGCTGACGCGCGGACCGACGCCGAAAAGCGTTGGCGTGGAATCGATGTCGGATCGCCTTTTCAGCACGCCAAAGCCGGGATCCTCTATGTCGCCGCCCATCTGCCGCCGCCCGGCCGCGACGGCACCGGGTCGGCTGAGCAGCTGAATGAGATCGCCGACCTCGTCACCGCGGCGGGTGGGCGAACGCTTGGGCTGTTCTCTTCGATGCGCGCGGCACGCGCCGCGGCCGAGGCGATGGCCGACCGGCTCCCGACTCCGGTGTTGTGTCAAGGCGACGACAGCACCGCAGCGCTCGTCGAGCAGTTCACCGCCGACCCCTCGACGTCGCTATTCGGCACACTGTCGCTGTGGCAGGGCGTCGACGTGCCCGGTCCGTCGTTGTCGTTGGTCATCATCGATCGCATTCCGTTCCCGCGGCCCGACGATCCACTGCTGTCGGCCCGACAACGCGCGGTGGCCGCACGCGGCGGTAACGGATTCATGGCCGTCGCTGCCAGCCATGCCGCACTGCGGCTGGCGCAGGGCGCCGGACGGCTGTTGCGTGGCGTTGACGATCGCGGGGTGGTCGCTGTGCTGGACTCGCGGATGGCCACCGCCCGCTACGGCGGCTATCTGCGCGCCTCCCTGCCGCCGTTCTGGCCGACGACTGATGCCGCCGCCGTACGCGCGGCTCTGACGCGCCTGGTCAGCGAGTCGAAGCCAGCGTGACCAGACCGAGCTCGGCACCAGAGGCCAGCATCGGATGATGCGGCAGCACCCGCACGGTGTAGCCGACCGCGCCGGCGACCGGCAGCGCCGTCGTCGTGGCAAAAATGTGGTCGCCGCCGGCCGCGGTGCCGGTGTATTGCATCTCGACGGTGACCGGATCCACCAGCGCGTCGCCGGTGTCGACTCTGCCGACCACGGTCTGGACGGCGACCTCGTCGGGCCGCAGCCCGGCAAGCTGGACGGTCGCGGTGAGGGTCAGCTTCGATCCGAGCACCGGAGTGTCGGGCAGCCCGGTGCTGTCGACATCGGTGATCTGGATGTGCGGCCACGCCTCGAACGCCCGCCGGCGATAGTCGGCCAGATCGCGGGCCGGATCGAACGCCGGCTGCCCGTCGCCGTCGAACGTCACGGTCCTGCGCAGCGACTCCGCCGCGGGCACGTAATAGCGCTCGACGTAGTCGCGCACCATCCGGGAGGCCAGGACTTTCGGGCCGAGCGTCTGCAGGGTGTGGCGGACCATCTCGATCCACCGGCGCGGTACTCCCTGCTCGTCGCGGTCGTAGAAGGTCGGCGCGACCGACTTCTGGAGCAGGTCGTAAAGCGCCGCGGCCTCCAGGTCGTCACGACGGCCTTCATCAGCCACTCCGGAGGCCGACGGTATCGCCCAGCCGTTCTCGCCGTCGTACCACTCGTCCCACCACCCGTCGCGGATGGACAGGTTCAGCCCGCCGTTGAGCGCGCTCTTCATCCCCGATGTGCCACACGCCTCCAGCGGGCGCAGCGGGTTGTTCAACCAGACGTCGCAGCCCCAGTACAACAGCCGGGCCATCGACATGTCGTAGTCAGGCAGGAACGCGATGCGGTGGCGCATCTCGGTCCGGTCGGCGAACTGCACCACCTGCTGGATGAGCGCCTTGCCTCCGTCGTCGGCGGGGTGCGACTTCCCGGCAACGATCAGCTGGATCGGCCGGTGTTCATCGAGCAGCAGCTGTTCCAACCGGTCCGGATCGCGCAGCATCAGCGTCAGCCGTTTGTAGGTAGGGACCCGTCGAGCGAACCCGATGGTCAGCACGTTCGGATCGAATGCCGTTGCAATCCAACCTAATTCGGCCTCAGGCGCACCACGTTCCAGCCACGATCGATGCAGCCGCGTCCGGACATCCTCGACCAGCAGCGTCCGCAGTTGCGACCGGATCCACCACAGATGACCGGGGTCGACTTCCCTCAGTCGCAGCCAGACGCCGGGCTCACTGAACGAGTCCGTCCCCGCCAGCTCGCGGCCCAGCTCCAACCACTGCGACGCCGCCCAGCTGCGCGCGTGGACACCGTTGGTGATCGAGCCGATCGGCACCTCCTCGGGGTCGAATCCGGGCCACAGCTCGTTGAACATGGCTCGACTGACCCGGCCGTGTAGCAGCGAAACACCGTTGGCGCGCTGCGCGAGCCGCAGGCCCATATGGGCCATGTTGAACTTCTCCGGATCGTCCTCGGCCCCCAGCGCCTGGATCCGGGCCAGCGGCACACCTGGCAGCAGCGCCCGGCCGTGGTGGCCGTCGAGACCCGCCGGATTATCGGCGAAGTACCGCTGCACCATTTCCATCGGAAACCGGTCGATACCCGCGGGGACCGGAGTGTGGGTGGTGAACACGGTGCTGGAGCGGACCACGGTCAGCGCGGTATCAAAATCCAGCCCGGCATCGACCAATTCGCGGATGCGCTCGGTGCCGAGGAATCCGGCGTGGCCTTCGTTCATGTGGTACACCTCGGGCGCCGGCAGCCCTGCAATGGCCGTGAAGGCTCGGATCGCTCGTATACCGCCGATGCCCGCCAGGATCTCCTGCTGCATGCGATGTTCCTGATCGCCGCCGTAGAGGCGGTCGGTGACCCCACGCAGATCGTGCTCGTTCTCCGAGATGTCGGAATCCAGCAACAGCAGCGGAACACGACCGACCTGGGCTACCCAGACCTGCGCATGCAATCGGCCGCAGTCCGGCAGCGCCAGCTCAACCAGCGCGGGCGCGCCCGCGCCGTCGGTGAGCAGCCGCAGCGGCAGCCCCTGCGGGTCGAGCGCGGGGTAGGTTTCGTGCTGCCAACCGTCGGCGGTCAGGGACTGCCGGAAATAGCCGGAGCGGTAGTACAGGCCCACCGCGATCAGCGGCAATCCGAGATCCGACGCGGACTTCAGATGGTCGCCGGCCAGGATTCCCAAGCCACCCGAGTAGTTCGGCAACACCTCGGCGACCCCGAACTCCATCGAAAAATAGGCGATGCCGTTGGGCATGGCAGCGCCGTTGTCTTGCTGGTGCTGGTACCACAGCGGGCGGCTCAGATATTCGTCCAGATCGGCCGCCAAATGATCGAGCCAGTCCAGGAATCCGCCGTCGACCGCCAGTTCGTCCAGCCGTGCCGGGCTCACCGCGCCCAGCAGCGCAACGGGATCCTGACCGCATTGCGCCCACAGGTCCGGGTCGATCGCGCCGAAGAGATCCTGCGTCGGCTTGTCCCACGACCAACGCAGGTTGGTCGACAGCTGCCCTAGTGCCCCCAGGCGGTCCGGAAGGTGAGCACGGACCGTGAACCTACGGAGGGCTTTCACGCATCCCTACCTTACTGACCACACACCGGAGTTCGCCTCCCGAACGGCGCGCGCATCCCGCCCTCAGGTGTGGCCCGACACTACGGTGGGTATTGGGCGCAAAGGGCTTTAGTGGAGAACTTCGCGACGACATGCACGCTGCGGTTTGGTCGCGCCCACGACGACAACGGACTAGCGAAGGGAGACTCCGGTGACGATGCAGGCCGTGCGCTGGCCTGGGGAGGAACTGGAGAACCAGGACGGAGTAGCGGTGCCCGGTCGTGTCGAGATCGATGACGTCGCGCCCGTCGTATCCTGTGGCGGGTATCCGGCAAAAGCTGTGGTCGGCGAGGTGGTTCCGGTCCGCGCGGCGGTGTGGCGTGAGGGCCACGACGCGGTCGCGGCGACGCTGGTGGTGCGCTACCTCGGGCCGCGCTACCCGCAAGTCGGCGAAACCCGGCGGGTC
This sequence comes from Mycobacterium sp., assembly GCF_035570115.1. Lineage (GTDB taxonomy): Bacteria > Actinomycetota > Actinomycetes > Mycobacteriales > Mycobacteriaceae > Mycobacterium. The sequence continues at coordinate 1,207 of NZ_DATMLH010000310.1, read as the reverse complement.
AAAGCGGTGCAGGCCGCTGAACTCACCGAAACCGCGGCCGAGCCCCTCCCCCGCGGCAGGCCACTGCTGCTGCCCATGAGCATGGGCCAGGAGCCCTACGTTTTCCACGGTCAGTTCACCCCGGACAGGGTCGGGCTGTGGACGTTTCGGGTGGACGGCTGGGGTGATCCGATTCACACCTGGCGGCATGCCTTAGAGACCAAGCTGGAGGCCGGCCAGGGCGAGGCTGAACTGTCCAACGACCTGCTGCTGGGCGCACAGCTACTCCAGCGCGCCGCGACCGGTGTTCCCCGAAGCCAGCGCGATCCGTTGCGCGCCGCCGCCGCCGCGCTGCAGGCGCCGGGCGATCCGGTGTCCCGGGCCGCGCTGGCGCTGGCCCCCGACGTCGACGAACTCCTGACGCAGTACCCGCTGCGTGACCTGGTCACCCGCGGCGAGCAATACGGGGTGTGGGTGGATCGGCCGCTGGCCCGCTTCGGCTCGTGGTACGAGATGTTCCCCCGCTCGACCGGTGGCTGGGACGCCGATGGAAACCCGGTGCACGGCACCTTCGCCACCGCAGCGGCGGAATTGCCGCGAATCGCGGACATGGGCTTCGACGTGGTGTACCTGCCGCCGATCCACCCGATCGGCAGGGTGCACCGCAAAGGCCGCAACAACACCGCGACCGCGGTCCCCGGCGACGTCGGGTCCCCGTGGGCGATCGGCAGCGACGAAGGCGGCCACGACGCGATACATCCGCGGCTGGGCACAATCAAAGACTTCGACAAATTTGTGGCAGCGGTGCACGAGCTGGGCATGGAGGTGGCGCTGGATCTGGCGTTGCAGTGCGCGCCCGATCACCCGTGGGCCAGGCACCACCGCGAGTGGTTCACCGAATTGCCCGACGGCACGATCGCTTACGCGGAGAACCCGCCCAAGAAGTACCAGGACATCTACCCGGTCAACTTCGACGAAGACCCCGAGGGGATCTACACCGAGATCCTGCGCCTCGTCCGGCACTGGATGGCCCACGGGGTCCGGATCTTCCGCGTGGACAACCCGCACACCAAGCCGCTGCCGTTTTGGGAGCGGCTGCTGCGCGAGATCGGCCGCACCGACCCGGACGTGCTGTTCCTGGCCGAGGCCTTCACCCGGCCGAAGATGATGCAGCGCCTGGCGAAAGTCGGGTTCAGCCAGTCCTATACCTATTTCACCTGGCGCAACA
>NZ_DATMLH010000309.1:0-6236 GCF_035570115.1 Mycobacterium sp. | reverse complement strand
CGAATTTTGCCGCCGATTCTGCGATGACCAAAGAACTCACCGACATGGCGCACAGCTACCTGCTTCGCAAGGTGACGGATCCGGAGCTGCGTGCCAAGCTGACACCGTCCTACCCCCTCGGCTGCAAGCGACCACTGCAGTCCCGCATGTGGTTCCCGACGTTCGCGTTGCCCAACGTGACGCTGGAGACCTCGCCCATCGTTGAATTCACCGAACGGGGTCTGCGCACCGCTGACGGCAGGGAGCATCAGGTGGACACGGTCATCTACGGGACGGGCTTTCGTGCAGTGGATTTCCTGGGCAGCCTCGATGTGTACGGCCGTGGCGGGCGCCGACTCCATGACGATTGGATCGACGGTGCCGAGGCCTACCTGGGCACCGTGGTGCCGGGATACCCGAATCTGTTCACGCTGTATGGCCCCAACACGAATGGCGTTACCTCGATCATCTACATCCTGGAAGCGCAATCCGAGTTCGTCCGTCGCGTCCTGGACGAGATGGGCGGCCGACGGCTCCGGTCGGTCGATATCAAACAGCATGTCCACGACGCGTACAACGCCGAAATCCAAGCGGCCTTGGCCGGAACCGTATGGGTTGCCAACTGCAACAACTATTTCCGCCACCCTAACGGCAAGGTCGTCACGCAGTTCCCCTACAACGGTCAGACGTTTGTCGAGCGGTTATCGCGGGTCGAATTCGACGAGTTCACGCAAGCCATCTAGTCCCGGTCCCTGCGTTATCGACCAGACGAGAGTAGGGTCGAAACCGTCGGCGGTGTTTCGTGTGCGACCGTTCCGGGTCGTGTCGTCGCCGATTCGGATGATTTGGCTGCTCCGTGGTCAAGGCGGGAGCGTCGCGATGACGTTAGAACACGCCTTCAACAGCGGCCGACCCGCACCGCCACGTCGGGTCGACGCGTGAGAGGTTCTGGTTCAACAGGTTTGGGCGCGATGCAGCTTCTCACGCAGGCGTCGACGATGCCGGCGCATACGGTGTCGTTGATCATTATCGAGCCATCCGATCAATTCAGCCACCAGCGGCTAGACCAGCTGGTGGGGGCGTCGCTACCGCAACTGGCTCGCTTCCGCAGCAGGCTGGTGGGTAGGCCCCTAGGGGTGGGCCGACCGTTATGGGCCGAGATCGACAACTATGACCCGACCTCTCAAATCCACCGGGCGACCATACGGGCTCCGGGCAGCCAGCGCGAATTAGCCGGCCTGATCGCGGAACTGAGCGCCGGATCGCGTTATCACCGCAAAGCCCTGTGGGAAGCCTGGAGCATCGACGGTCTGTCGGATGGCCGGTGGGCGCTGGCGGTGCGGATGTCGCCTGCACTGAGCGACGGTGGTCTCGGCGCAGCGTCCGTGTGGTCGCGGCTATTGCGCTCCGATGCGCACGACGACCGGGCCGATGATCAGCGGACGCAGCCGAGCCTGGGCATGCCTGCTGTGGGCGAACTCGTTACCGATGTCATGACCGAGGTTACCGATGTCATGACCGAGCTTCTCGAGCATCAGATCAGGATTCTTTGGCTCATTGCCGAGACCGTGACTGGTGTGCTGGGCGCCGTCCGCGGTCAGTTGCTCGGTACCAGCGAACCTGATCCGATGCCGCCACCTGTGTCGTCGATGACCGGACCGTTTCCGCGCAACGCGTTCAACGCGCCGTTGACCAAGCGCCGGGCCGTGGCTTTCGTCTCGATCCCGCTGGCAGACCTGGAGATGATCAGCACGGCGTTCGGCGGCAACATCACCAATGTTTTCCTGGCCGCTTGCACATTGTCGCTGCGCGCCTGGCTACAACGCCACGACACCGTGCCCGACGATCCGCTGGTGATGCGGATGCCGCTCGCTCTGTCCGGCGCCTCGGCGGCCACTGACGGCAGTCCGCCGATCGATGGGCAAATTCGCATCCCGGTCCAACTCGACGACCCCATCGAGGTGCTTACCAACCTACATACCGCCACCGAGAGGATGAACACCGCACACCGGCGCGATGCCGAAAAGCCTGGTGCAACAGTCGATTTCGCGCGCATAGCGTCGCTGATCCCGTCGGCTGTCGTCCACGCGGGTACCCGGATCTACAGCCGATTGGGTCTGCGCCAACGACTGGCGCCGATTTGTCACGGCAGTGTCTCCTACGTTTCCGGACAGCCGGCGCCCGCGTACTGTGCCGGGTCCAGGGTCGTCGCTATGCACACCGTGGCGCCGCTACGGGAAGGCTGCGGGTTGAACATCACGGTGACCACCCGTGGCGACACGTTGGATCTGAGTGTGTGCGTGTGTCCCGACAATGTGCCCGCGGTCGACGAGATCGCGACTGGGATCGCCGATTCGCTCGACATCCTGATGGCGGCCGCGCGGAAATCCCCTCGCGGGCAAGGCCGCTCGGTTGTCACAGAGATGACGTCGCACGCCACCCAGCGTCGCGACGTCGCGGCTATTAACCGTCTCAGGCGCTAGTCATGCAGTAGGCCGTCGGTCGTCGAAGCGTTGTTCGGCGCCGCCGAAGCCATCAGGATGTCGTGTGCGTGGCCTGGGTCGGTGCGTGCAGGCACTACCAGCAGGACGATCTTGTTGCGATCGAGTCCGAGTACCTCGATGGTGTTGACCGGCTGCCTGTAGTACCCGCCGAGTCGTACCTTTCTGCCGCCCGTCGCCAGTTTGGCCGGCGCCTTCGCCCATTCGTCGAGGTTGTACAGCACGCGATCAATCGGGCCGAGCCGTACCGACAGCACCGACAGCAAATCTGGCAGCTCAATCGAAAGGTCTTCACTGTGCGGCCACCATGCCCCATCGACATATCCGCTGGTGGGAGCCTTGGGCTTCAGGCGCAGTCGCGGTGTCTTCTCGGGTGGTGTGCGCGTCGAACCGGTCGCGCTTCGGCCTTGTCGTAGCGTCATGCGACGCCCCTGTCTTGGCCGCGAATCGGCCAAATCATTCGAATCGGCGACGACACAATCTTCAAACGGTCGCGTGCGACATACCGCCGACACCTCGACACTACTCGCACTCGGCCGATGGGGTTTCTGCGTCCTAAAGCAAAGGGGGCTGGCAGGACACTGCCCGCCAGCCCGCCTGTGACAAAGAGGTCGCTAAACCGGTGTAACTCCCACTGCCTGAGGGCCTTTGGCCCCTTGGCCGACTTCGAATTGAACCCGTTGGTTCTCCTCGAGCGATTTGAAACCGCTCCCTTGGATCTCTGAGTAGTGAACGAACACGTCCGCTGCACCGTCATCAGGAGCGATAAAACCGAAGCCTTTGTCGCTGTTAAACCATTTCACAGTTCCCTGCGTCATACCTTCCAACTTCTCTCATTCAGAACAGATGTACGAAAAACATCCTGGTTAAAGGTAGCACGGGCAACCAGGCGCAACCTCTTCGCGCTCACCGCGAACCCATCCCTGCAACGGGCGGGGTGTAGCGTTGAAGTTGAACGTTTGGTAGCCACGGTGATCCCAGGGCGTGCAGTCGGCTGGACATAACCCATTGCGATCAGATTCGTTCGTCGATCCCGCACTCATGTGCCGGGAGCACCTCGAAGTGAAGGAATCGTCCATGAACCGCGACGTGTGTGGTCGGCGCCTGGCCAGCCCGGTCCGGCTTACCTTGGCCGTCGAACTTGGCGAGGGCCTCGATGGGGCGTGGTGGCCGCACACGGCCTCGGTAGCCCGCGAGCTTCCGGAGCTGATTGGCGCCCTGTCCGGCCGATTGGGTGAGATCATCGATATCAGCATCAACTGGTCATCGTTGGAGGGTTGCTCAGATTTCGACACGGTGAAGCGCGCGAGCATGGCGAACCCCATCCGGCTCACCTGCCACCACCGCCTGATGATGATCACTGGCAGTCAATGTTCGGCGAATCTCCTCGTGATCCCGTGCCGGACCTCCAGCGCTGTGGCCGTAATGGTGTTGCGGCGAGCCGCCACGCTTGACATCGTGCACGCAGAACGGGACACCGACGCATTCCGGATCGCCGACGACGTTGTGCGCGCCGCGCGTGCTGAAAGCAAACTCTGCGCGCAACGCCTCGGGCGAACTCGACTCTCGCACGTCGATACTGCAGATTTAGCCACGACAGTTTGATACTCGGCGAACGACAACACTCCGATGGCCAATGTTGTTGCCAGGCACGACATTAACCTACGCGAACCACGTTGTGCGCCAACGATGTTGACATCGCCATTGTCGGCGCGTTTACTAGAAGGCGTAGCCTGAGAATCGCCGTCAGCTGTGGCCGTGTGGATTCGCCTTTGGAATCGGTGTGCGTGAATCCCCGAATTCGGGGCCAGGCCACCACACGACGGCGACGTGGGTCGGGACACCCGGATGCATGGGTGCCGGTCACTCAACTGAAGGGCCACGATGTCAGATAAGCAGCAACGAAATATTGTTCACGAGAATGTAATCCGTATAGGTGCCGGTTTCGCGGCGAAGGAGCACCCACATGTGGTGGAGACGTTGTCGGCGCTCGGTCCGCATCTAGGTAGGTGGGGTTCGCGCGGTGTGAACGTGGACGTCTCTCTCCAGGACCGCGGTGGCAAGGGGCAGCGCGTTACATTGCGTACGAGCCTACCCGGCCTGACGCCGCTCGTAGCGGTCGCCGAGAACCCGGACATCACCCACGCGCTGGGTGATGCGAAGCGTGAGCTGATTCGGCAGCTCGACCACCAGAAGTCGGAGCGCGACCCCATGAACAACCGCCGGTCCAGCGCCACGATCCGGCACCCGGGCACCTCTACGCGGATTCCGCAAACCCAATCAGCAGCTCGCCTCCATGGGCAGACAGAGAGCTAGGTATGACGAACGTCACCGGCGCGCGTGTGATCGGCAACTATGCCGTCACGAACGGGCGCGTCCACGCGGCTGCCCGCATCCCATTGACGGTCAGAGGCATAATCGGCGCGGGTGTACGCAGGAGGGCCAGACACAGGGAAATGGTTGCGGCACAGTCGACGTGGGATTCTGAAGGCGGGGCAACGGGAGAAAATGAGTCGCTGGCCAAGGGGGTAGAGTGCCGCGCGCCTCGGGGCCTTGGTGGCTAATGCACGTCCGGTCGGCATCGGTGCCATGAAGCGCGAGGTGGGCGCAGAGCTCGAAGTCGAGATCACCGAGGCGACGACGTTGGAATTCCAGATTGCCGTCGCTCCGCACCCGAATACCGAAGTTTCAGAGCGGTTGTCGTTTGTGTTGGACGGTAATCCCGTTGAACGCAAGGAGATCAGCGGTATGCACGGTAACCGCATCCACAAGTTGGAGGTCCCCGCGGGCTACTTGACCGTCGACTACGCCGCGACGGTCGTCGGCCGGACCAATCCGGCGCCGGTGACCGAAGCCGACCTGTCGATGTATCTGCGCCCCAGCCGGTACGCCGAGGCCGACAAGTTCTACGGTTTTGCCGCAACTGAATTCGGCAGCTACGTCGACTCGACGACTCTGCTGGAGAGGGTCTCCCTCTGGGTGGGCACCCGGCTTAACTACGTGCCGGGCTCGAGCGACCCCATCGACGGAGCGGTGGAGACCTTGCTGGCCGGCGCCGGGGTATGCCGTGACTTCGTGCACCTGGTGGTAGCGCTGCTGCGTGCGGTCAAGGTACCCGCCCGCGCGGTTTCGGTATATGCGCCGGGCCTGTATCCGATGGACTTCCATGCAGTCGCCGAGGCATTCGTCGACGGGCAATGGCGGGTAGTCGACGGGACCTTGCTGGCGCCACGGCAGGCGCTGGTGCGCATTGCCACCGGGCGCGACGCCGCCGACATCGCCTTCCTGGACAACCACGGGGGTGCGATCACCCTGAACAAGTTGGCGGTGACGGCGATCGTAGACGGCGATCTGCCCATCGACTCGATCGACCAAACGGTATCGATCGGCTGACGGGCCCATTGTGCCCAGACTCGCAAATCGGCTCCAACTAGCGGATGGTGGAGGTGTGACCTCGCCACCTCGACATTCGGGCAATGCCATCGATGCCCTACGCCCGCTCGGCTAAATGTGGCAATCCACGAAGAGCTCCGCGCGGCCGTCGACGGCCGGCGCGGCCTAGCGGCCGCGGACTCACTTTGCGAGGCCTGCGTGATGTTGTTCAGCATTGACGCTGCGGCCATTTCACTGGTCTTTGCGGGGGGCACCAGCGGAACATTGGGTTCCAGCGGCGTGGCCGCGCGCGTGTATGACGAACTCCAGTTCACCCTCGGCGAGGGCCCGTGCTTGGACTCCGTTGCGTCGCGGGGCCCTGTC
>NZ_DATMLH010000308.1:0-3030 GCF_035570115.1 Mycobacterium sp. | reverse complement strand
GGTGGCCGAGTGCCTGGCGCGGTCGAGCTATGGGCCCGACGAGGTGGATCTGGTCATCTGCTGCAACATCTCCCGCTACGACGGACCGGGGCAGATCATGTACGAGCCCAGCACCGCGGCGCGGTTGCGGGAGCAATGCGGTCTTACCGATGCGATCGCCTTTGACATCTCCAACGCATGTGCGGGGATGTTCACCGGCGTCGCCGTCGCCGACGCCTTTCTGCAGACCGGAATGGTGCAGCGCGCCATGGTGGTCAGTGGCGAATACATCAGTCATATCGCCGAGACTGCGCAGAAAGAAATCGAAGGGCCGATGGATCCGCGACTCGCTTGCTTGACCGTCGGCGACGTCGGCGCCGCGGTGCTTTTGGAGCGAGGACCCAACGGCCGCGTCGGCTTTCACGACATCGATATGGCGACGCTCAGTCGCTACAGCACCGTGTGCGTGGCCAAGGCGAGCGATGGCCCCCACGGCGGCGCAATCATGACCGTTGACTCCATCGCCGCAACCGCTACGGCGGTCAAACGCACTGTGCCGTACGTGGCCGCGGTGATGCAACGACACGGATGGAGACCGGACCTTTGCGATCACATTCTCATGCACCAGACGTCGGAAGCGTCGATCAACGACGCCGTGTTCGCGGTGAACCGGGTGTTCGGACGTGCCGCCGCCCACTCGGGCAATGTGATCAACAATTTGGCGGAGAGGGGTAACACCGCCAGCACAACACATTTCGTTGCCCTCAGCGATCAGATTCGGGCCAACCGAATCAAGTCCGGAGACAACGTGGTCTTCGGCATCAGCGGCTCCGGAACGACGGTGGGGACCGCGCTGTACACGTTCGACGACCTCCCGGATCGGATGCACAGGCCGCCCAACGGCCAACGTGGCCAGAGTGTCTCGACCAGCCGGCCACCGGCTGATCCGCCGGCGATGCCCCACGTGCGAATCGACGGGGTCGGCACCGCCCCCGTCGTTCAGTCCGCGCCTCGGGATGCGGTCGCCCTTGCGGTGCAGGCTGCGACAGCGTGCCTGGACAACAGCGGAGTCGATCCGGCTGCACTCGATCTGATCCTCTACGCCGGGGTGTACCGGGACGACTTCATAGCCGAGCCAGCCATCGCGGCGCTTGTCGCCGGCGAGCTCGGGATCAACGACGACATTGAATCTCCGTACGAACCAACGACTTTTGCCTTCGACGTGCTCAATGGCGCGGTCGGATTCCTCAATGCGTGTCAGATCGGCGTGCAGATGATCGGCGCCGGCAAGGCCGAACACGTGATGGTCGTGGCTTCCGAAATCGAAAACAACAGCGTCGACAGCGGCCACCCACTGTATGGGCTCAGCGAAACGGGCTCGGCCGTCATTCTGAGCAGGGCCGGTGACACCGACGGCTTCGGCCGGTTCGTCTTTCACCACCACCCGGAGGGCAGCGAGGCGCTCAGAACGTATTTCCAGCAGCGAGATGGGCAAAGCTGGCTGCAGATCGACGGCGATCCGAACCTGGCGACCCGTTACCTGGACTGCATCCCCGCTGCTGTCGAGGAGCTGCTGAAACTCGAGGAGCTTGACTCTTCCGAGATAGCTGCCGTGTTCCCCCCACAGCTGTCTGATGCCGACCGCACCGAACTCTCTGCACGCCTTGATATCCCGAGCTCACGGTTCGTCGATATCACGGCCGAAGCTGACCCATTCTCGTCGTCTCTGCCGTACGGGCTGCAGCATGCCCGGCGAAACAACCTGGTGCGGCCGGGCGACATCGGGTTGATCGTCACTGTCGGCTCCGGCGTCCAGATCGGCTGCGCCACTTACCGCTTCTGATGCCGATGCGACTCGATGGTCGAAGCGTTCTGCTTACCGGCGCCACCGGAGGCATTGGGGGCGCGATCGCTCGTGAATTGGCCGCGCGGGGTTGTGCTCTCACGGTCACCGGCCGGCGCACAGCGGAGCTCGAGCGCCTGGTCACGGAACTGGGTCCACCGGCGCGGGGCTTTGCCGCCGACTTGACCAACCTGACCGAGGTGCGCGAGCTGCTGGACCACGCCGATCCCGTGGATATTCTTGTGGCCTGCGCCGGCGTCGATATCCCGCAGGACTTGGCGGATGCCAGCGATGAGGCGATCGAGGAAGCGATGCGAGTCAATCTCCTTGCGCCGGCGGCACTTGCGCGTGCGGCCCTGGTCCCGATGAAAGAGCGCGGAGCGGGTCACATCGTCTTCATCGGGTCGGTGGCCGGACTGGTCGCGACACCCATCAACAGCAGTGTCTATACGGCCACGAAATGGGGGCTCCGCGGGCTCGCGCTGGTGCTGCGACAGGAGTTGCACGGAACGGGCATCGGCGTTTCCACGGTCTTTCCTGCGGGGGTCCGCGATGCGGGTATGTTCGCCCGGACCGGAATCACCCTGCCGTGGTATGCCGGTACGAGTTCCCCGCAGGAAGTGGCCCGGGCCGTGGTCCGGGCGGTCGAGCGGGATCGGCCCGAGGTAGTGGTGGCGGCCGGCGGTGAGCGGCTGGGCGCTGCGATCAGCGGCGTCGCGCCGGTCCTGGTCGGCAGACTCGCGCGGATGGCAGGCCTCGGCCGGATACGTCAAGCGGTGCTTGACGCGCGGAGCCGAGGCGACGGGCCTGTGGCCGGCGGCTGACGGTTACTCGTCCCGAAGCTCGGACGCCGGGGCGGCCCGGGTATTTTTCCAGGCGGGGCCGACCGCTGCGAATACCGCCGCCAGTATGGCGAGCACCGCATATTTCGTTGCTTCTGAGAACGGGAATATCAGGGGGGTAACGGAACCCACGTCAACGACCGCAGCCCGTCGAACCGCGTCGATGATCGCAATGGACAGCAACCCGCCGAGTAGGGCGCCCGCTGCGCTCGCGACGACGGCTTCGATGGTCGTTACGGCAAAGACCTTGGCTGGGGTTGCGCCGAGTGCCTGGATGAGGGCTACCTCGCGTCGTCGCCGTATTCCGAGAAGGAGCAGGGTTGCGGACACCGATACGAACGCGATCGCGAGCAGACCGTATTTCAG
>NZ_DATMLH010000307.1:0-8031 GCF_035570115.1 Mycobacterium sp. | reverse complement strand
GGCCAGGGTTTTCGCGGCATGTTCGATTAGCTCGCGGGCATCCGCGCGTGCCTCATCGGCTATCGAGACGACGGCGACGACCTCTTGGCCCCACCGCTCGCTGGGCCGCCCGGTGACGACCACGTCGGCCACCGCGGGATGCGACGCGATCGCGGTTTCGACTTCTTCGACGAAGATCTTTTCGCCGCCGGAGTTGATCGTGACCGAGTCGCGGCCCAGCAATTCGACAACGCCGTCGGCGCGGTGGCGTGCCCGGTCACCCGGAACCGCGCAGCGCACGCCGTCAATGACCGGGAACGTCGCGGCGGTCTTGGCCGCGTCGCCCTTGTAGCCGAGCGGCACGTAGCCTCGCTGCGCGAGCCAGCCCATGCCGTCGTGACCCGGTTGAAGGATCGAGCCGTGGTCTTCGGCGGCAACGAAGGTATCCGGCCCGGCGTTGAAGGTGCCCGTCGACACCGCCCCTGATGTCGACATGTGATGCATTTGTGCGCCGGTCTCCGATGACCCGACGCCGTCGAGCACTATGGCGTTGGGCAGAACCTCGATCAAGCGTTGCTTGACGAACGGAGTGAGCAGCGCCCCGCCATTGGCCACCACGACCAACGACGACACATCCGCGATGCCCTTTTCGATGGCGGCGACCAACGGCCGCGCCATCGCGTCGCCGACCACCGTCACCGTCATCACTTTCTCCCGCTCGATCGTGCGGACAACGTCTTCAGCGTCCAAATGGTCTACGACGGAAGGGAACACGACGGTCTGACCGGTCGTGATTGCCGTCATCACACTCCACTGGGCCGCGCCGTGAATCAGTGGCGGCAGGATCATTAACTTGTTGGAGGGAGCCTCGGCTGCCGCGGCCACCGCTGCAACGATCTCGTCGACGGAGCCAAAGGGCTCGCCGGTCATGATATTTCGCCCGCCGAACGACGTCATGAAGATGTCGTGCTGACGCCACAGCACACCTTTGGGCATTCCGGTTGTGCCACCGGTGTAGAGGACGTATAGATCGTCGGGCGAGTGCCCTAACGGCGATGTAGGCGAACTCGATTCGATGATGCTCTCGTAATCCACCGCGCCGTCGAGCAGCGCGTTACCCGAGTCGTCGGCGATCTGAATGAGAACTCGCAACTGTGGAAGGTCCGGCAGAATTTCGGCTACGCGCGGCGCGAAAGCGGCATGATAGATCAGCGCGGTCGCACCCGAATCCGCGAGCAGGTACTGCAACTCGCTCTTGACATAGCGGAAGTTCACGTTGAACGGGGCGACGCGCGCCGCGAAGGAACCGAGCAACGCCTCGACGAACTCGTTTCCGTTGTAGGCGTATAAGCCGAGAAGATCCTGCCCAACCTGGTGACCGGCAAGCCCTGACCGCTCGGTGTGGCAGCCCAGCCCCCGCGAGTGTAGGTATCCGGCAAAGCGATTCGCCCGCGCGATGATCTCCGCGTAGATGTAACGTCGTCCGCCCTGGATGATCAACTCACGGTCACCGATCGTGGCAGCGACGGCTCCGGCGACGGCGGGCACCGTGAATTGCGTTGCGCTAGCTGACATCGGGCCTCTCAGGGTTGGTGCGGAAGTAAACGAACCATCAGTCCGTTGGCTTCGCTGAGTAGCATGCCGTCGGCCGCTGTCATGCTGGCGGCGACGAACACCTTCCTGCCGTCGATCTCGGTGATGCGGCCATGGGCGGTCAACGGCGCGTTGATCGGGGTGATGCTGCGGTAGTCGACGTGTAGGTAGGCCGTGCGGCTGGGGGAAAGCCCGGCCGTGGCGACGATCATCCCGAAGTGCCAGTCATACAACAGCGGGATCATGCCGCCGTGCACGGCATTGTTACCGCCTACGTGGGAGCGGGTGAAGTGTCCTTCCATCGTGACCCCGTCGGGCCCGAAGTCGGAGACAGTCCACGGCGGCAGGAGGGGATGTCCGAGCCCGGGCAGTTCGATGTCTCGGCCGGCCGGCGCTCGGCCTTCCGGCACCTGGTGGCCTTCCAGCAACGCGCACGCGCTTTCCACCTGCTCGGCGGCGGCAGTCCAGGTAGGGCTCTCCGGCTTGGTCGAAACCGTGAGGTCTTGCAGGCGGCGCATTGCCGCTACGAACCGGCCCAGCTCAGGCGGTGCGTCGACCGGTTTGAGCTCTGGAAATCCGCCGCGGATTTCGGGTGCTGTGTCCGTCATTGCGGGGTCCATACCTGTAGCAGCTCCTCGGTCGTCGTGATCGTCGCGAGCAGCGACAGCGTGTTGTCGATGACCGCGGTGCCGTACTCGGGGGGTACGCCGGCGACGGCATCGCGCGGCACGATCACGCGGTAGGCAGCGTTGACCGCGTCCATGACCAGGTTGGGGATCGCGATGTTCAGCGAAACGCCGACCACGATGATGGTGGAGACGTCGAGGTTCCGAAGTACCGCGTCCAGGTCGGTGCCGCCCATCGGCCCAACGCCGTGCACACGGCTCAGGACGAGATCCGTTGGCTCAGGACCTAGCTCGGGCAACACGGCGGCTCCAGGCGTACCGGGGGTGATGTCGACGCCGCCGCGCCCGACGGCGAAAATCTTGGCATTGTGGTTGGAGCCGAGCCCATCGGGTCGTCGCTGCACCAAGCAATGCACGATGCGCACGCCCGCTGCTCGAGCCGTCGGCAACAACCGGGTGATGTTGGGTAACGCGACGCGGCGTGCTTCGTTGGCGAGCACCGCCAGCCCCGCGTTGGGGCCGATGACCGCACCTTGGCACTCCTGAGCGACGATCGCGGTGTGCTCGGGCGCAGCGAGTTCCGCCAGCGAGATCATGCGGGCACTTCGTAGAACTGAGTCGCCCATTTCCGCAGTGCCATATAGCCTTTCGCGTCGACTTTGGACAGTGGCGGGTGTTCCACGTATCTCTGGTAGCGCCAGATTTGCAGATCGTCGAACACGGTGGACAGAAACTGCTTTTCGATAACGTCGCGTAGCTTGCCCTGTGGGACGTCGGAGTCGTCGCCGGGGAGTCGGGGCCACCAGATCGAGTAGAACAGGTCAGAGCACTCGTCGTCGACCGGCGTGCAGGTGAATATCAGCCGATGGTTCTGCGCGCCTTCGAAGACGCTGATCGCCCCGCCGAGACCGAACAAGTGGCTGTGGAACCGCAACGCGAGGTCGTCGGGGTTGTCGCTACTTGCGTCGGGCCAACCCGCAATGAATTGCCATTCCTGGTCGACGATCTTCCAGTCCAGCACCCTCGGTGTGACCGTGGCACGGTGCACGTACTCGAAATGGGCGCTGTCAGGGGCATTCTCCGCCACGATCTGCGGATGCACCGGTTCGCGCTCCGCGCGTCTGGAGAACTCCGGATAGGCGCGGTAGTAGGCCGCCGGATCGGTCTCGAATTGCGGGAACTTGCGAAATATGTCGGGCATCTCCCACTGCGGTTCTTTGCCATCCGGCTGATGCCAGATGAACACGCAGTCGTACTGCTCTCGTACCGGAAACACCCGCAGTCGTAGCGCGCGATTGGGACGGTCCGGCTGATAGGGGATGTATCGATTGGTGCCGTCCGGACCCCAGCGCCAACCGTGAAACGGGCACTGCACACAGTCGCCGACCACGGTGCCGCCGTGGCCGATGTGCGCACCGAGGTGCTTGCAATGCGCCTCCAGCACATGCAGCTCACCGGACTCGTCGCGGTAGGCCACCAGATCCTCACCGAAATAGCGCAGCGGGCGGACCTCGCCGACCGGAAACTCGGGAGACCAGCCGATCATGAACCATCCGGTGACTTTCCAGGTGAACGGGACTTCCACTCGGCGCCTCCTGCAGTTCGCTGATACTAAGTTCGTTACAGTATAGGTTTCAGGTCGAGGAGGCGTGACACGGTGGCTGACGATCTCGAAGCGATTCGGCAGTTGAAGGCGCGTTACTGCCGCTTTCTCGACGCCAAAGACGTCGAGGGTTGGCGCAGCGTGTTCACGGCCGATGTGGTGGTCAGGCTGGATATGGCGGTGTCCACCGGCGGGGCCGACCCGATGACGGCGCCAGCAGTAGAAGGCGTCGATAACTTCGTGCCCATGGTGATGGCCAGCCTCGAGAACGCGGCCACCATGCACCATTGCCACACCCCCGAGATCACCCTGACCTCACCAACGACCGCAACCGGCATCTGGGCGATGGAGGACTGGATCATCTTCGGCGGCGGGCAGGAGTTACACGGCGCCGGTCACTACCACGAGACCTACGAGAAGCGCGACGGCACCTGGCGAATCAAAACGCTGCACCTGACCCGAACCGTTCAGAAGATAACCGGTAGCGATGGCGACTGAAGCCGGCGCATCGTTCGATGTGATCGTTATCGGAGCGGGGTTCTCCGGCCTGTATACGCTGCATCGGCTGCGGCAACTCGGACTGCGGACCCGCGTGTTGGAAATGGCCGAAAATGTCGGCGGGACTTGGCTTTACAATCGCTACCCAGGTGCGCGCTGCGACATCGAGAGCATTGAATACTCCTACAGCTTCTCCGACGAGATCCAGCAGGAATGGGTGTGGACGGAGACGATGCCGGCCCAGCCCGAGGTCGAGGCCTACCTCAACTTCGTTGCCGACCGGCTCGATCTTCGCCGCGATATCCGGTTCGACACCAAGATCGTCGCAATGACCTTCGACGAGGAGGATGCGGCCTGGGTGGTATCAAGCGCGACCGGTGAGACTTTCAGAGCGCCGTTCGTCGTCGCCGCCACCGGCATCTTGTCGGCGCCGCTGGAACCCGACATCCCCGGGATGGCACGCTTCACCGGAACGTCTGTGTTCACCAGTCATTGGCCGAAGGAGGATGTCGACCTTGCCGGAAAGCGGGTAGGCGTCATCGGGACTGGCTCGACCGGTGTTCAGCTCATTCCGGTGGTAGCCCGAGAAGCCGCGCAACTCTTTGTGTTTCAGCGCTCGCCGGCGTATACGCTGCCGTGGCAGGTGCGGCGGTTCGAGCCCGGCGAGCTGGACGAGATGAAAGCGCGGTACGACGAGATCCGAGCGGCGGGGCGGGCCCACCCGGTCGGCGCGGCGCGGCTGAGCGCATTCTCGGTGCTGCTCGGCATGCTCGGCAAGCCGCCATTGAAGTCGGCGTCACGCGAAGACCAGCTGCGGGCCATCGAAACCGACGGCGTGATGGGTGCGCTGAATTGGGGCGACGTCTTCTTCGACATCGACGCCAACCGAATGGCGGCCACGTTGTACGGGGAGGCGGTGGCGCGGATCGTCAAGGATCCCGAAACGGCGGCCTCCTTGGTGCCCGACCACCCGTTTGCGTGTAAGCGACCAATCATCGACCAGGGCTACTACCAGACCTTCAACCGCGACAACGTGACGCTCGTCGACCTGCGCAAGGGACCGATCCGCGAGGTGACGCCGACCGGTATCCGCACCGAACAAGGTTCCTACGATCTCGATGCGATCGTCTACGCCACCGGGTTCGACGCCATGACCGGCGCGCTGAGCCGCATCGACATTCGTGGGCGCTACGGATTGTCGCTCGGCGAGTTCTGGGCCACCGAGGGGCCGCTGTCCTATCTGGGGCTGGCGGTCGCGGGCTTCCCGAACCTGTTCACGATCCAGGGCCCGGGCAGCCCGAGCGCGGCTACCAACTTCGTCGCCGCGCTCGAACAGCATGTGGACTGGATCGGGGACTGCATTGCATACCTGCGCGCCAACGAAATTCGCACCATCGAAGCGCTGCCCGCCGCGCAGCGGGAGTGGATCGACCATGCGACCTCGCTGGTCGCGGCGACGGTGCTGGTCCATCCGTCGTGCAACTCGTGGTACAACGGCGGCAACGTGCCCGGCAAGAAACGGATGTACATGGGCTATACCGGCGGAATCCCCGAATACCGGCGGCGCTGCGATGAAGTCGCGGCCTGCGGCTACACCGGCTTCAAGCTGGCGTAGGTGAGCGGCATGTCGTTGGCGACGCGCAGCCTGGGCCTCACCCGCGACGTGGTCCGCGAGCTGGGCATGGTCGTACCGCGTACTGTGGCCGGTCTCAACGAATCGACCGGGTGGGTCCCGGCGTCGCCGCGCGGCGCGCGTCAGTTCGGCGAGGTCATGCTGGACGAACTTGTGCTGTCCGGGTTTTCGCTGCTGGGTGGGGGACCGGCCGCGGTGCGGCCGTTGAGTGGTTGCGCAGCGGCGGCCGAGGAGTTGTCGGCACTGGGCATCGACGGCGCGCATGCCGACCCACAACCGTTGCAGGTGCAGACGATACGACGGCAGCGCATTGGCCGGCTGGCCTACGAGCGGATGACGTTCCAACATGATCCGGCGCTGCCGAAGACGTTGGAATCCGACGGCCTGGGCGGGCCGGCGAAGGCGGTGGTGCATCTGTGCCGGCACCGCGACGGCCCCAGACCGTGGCTGGTGTGGGTGCACGGCGCCGGCCAGGGCGGCACCGAAGACCTGGTGCTGTCGCGGATCGGACGCATACATCACGGGCTGGGGTTCAACGTTGCGCTGCCGGTGCAGCCCGGCCACGGTTGCCGGCGGCGTGAGTGGCCGGCGTACCCGGACATGGATCCGCTGGGCAATGTCGCGGGGATGATGCGCGCGGTGTCGGAGGTGCGCGCCGTGGTGCGATGGGCACAGCCACAGGCCAACACGGTGGTGGTAGCCGGGATTTCGATGGGCACCCCGGTGGCCGCGCTGGTTTCGCATTTGGAAAGGCGGGTCGATGCCGTTGCGCTGTATACCCCGATTCTGGGACTGAACGCGATGATTGCGCGACACCTCGGACGCTGGGGTTCCTCGCGCGACGGATACCGGGAGCTGTTGGAGTCCTCGGTGGTCTCGAGACTGACCTCGGTAATCGATCCGCTGGCGGTCGACCCGGCGCCGCCGCCGCAGCGGCGGCTCATCGTCGGGGCATGGCACGACCGGATGGCGATGCGCGAGCCTGCAGTTGAATTGCAGCAACGCTGGGGCGGCCAGCTCTACTGGTACGACGGCAGCCACGTCGGCCACCTGTTCTCCCGGCGTGTACAGCGGGTCACCGAGCGATTCCTGCAAGGAGTTGTCAATTGAGCGAGCGCACGCTTGACGAGCTGGGGTACTACCTACTGGCCGGGGCCGGAGGTGAGGGCCCGGCAACCTTGATGGATGAGGCGCGCCGCGGCGAGGAGTTGGGCTTCGGCACCGCATTCATCTCCGAGCGGTGGAACGTCAAGGAAGCGTCGTCTCTGGTCGGTGCCGCGTGCGCGGTGACTAGCCGGATGCAGATCGCCACCGCCGCAACCAATCACAACACCCGCCACCCGCTGATCACCGGATCGTGGGCGACCACCATGCATCGGCTCTCCGGTGGCCGGTTCACCCTGGGCGTCGGCCGCGGGATCGCCGCGATCTACGGGGCATTCGGCATACCGGCGGTGACGACCGCGCAGATCGAGGATTGGGCCCAGGTCATGCGCCGGCTGTGGCACGGCGAGGTGATCTTCAACCACGACGGGCCGATGGGCAAGTACCCCATACTCTTTCTCGACCCGGACTTCGACGAAGACATCCGACTGGCCTTGGTGGCCTTCGGGCCTAACACGCTTGCGCTCGGCGGCCGGGTTTTCGACGACGTCATCCTGCACACTTACTTCACCCCGGAGACGTTGCAGCGCTGCGTCACAACCGTCAAAACGGCCGCGGAGAAAGCGGGCCGCGACCCGGACAGTGTGCGGGTGTGGTCGTGCTTCGCCACGGTTGGTGATCATCTGCCCGAGCCGCTGCGACTGAAGAAAACCGTTGCGCGGCTGGCCACCTACCTGCAGGGGTATGGCGATCTGATGGTGCAGACCAACAAATGGGATCCGGTTGTGCTGCAACGGTTCCGGGCGGATTCAGTGGTGACCTCGATCGCCGGCGGGATCGACCACAAGGCCACCCCCGAGCAGATCGAGCACATCGCCACGTTGATTCCCGACGAGTGGCTCGAACCGTCGGCGACCGGGTCGGCCGCGCAATGTGTGGCACGCATTCGCAAGGAATTCGGCTACGGGGCCGACGCGGTGATCATGCACGGAGCG
>NZ_DATMLH010000306.1:0-2997 GCF_035570115.1 Mycobacterium sp. | reverse complement strand
CGCCGGCCAGTTGCTCCCGCAGCGGCGCTAGGGCCAGCGCGGCGCCCACGACCGCGCCGGCAATCGGGCCATGGCCGCAGGAGTGGACCGCCTCGGTCGAGCCGTCCTCCCGCATGGCAGCGACCGCGTCGTAGAGCACGGCGATGCCGACGCGGCGGCCGGGCCGCCCGCCCGCGAGCGCCGCGCGGAACGCGGTGCCGAGCCCGGCCACGTCCGGCTCGATGCGCAGGTCCGCGTCGCCCAGACGCCCGGCCAGGTGGGCCGAGCACAGGTGCTCCTCGTGCGCGAGCTCGGGATGCGCGTGCACGAACGCGACGGTGTCGGCGATCGCGGCCCGCTGCGCCGCGACGGCGGCGATGAGCACCGAGTCGGCAATAGGCATGCGCAAACCCTAACGCGAACCGCAAGGACGTGGCTCAGCGCAGTCCGAGCGCGGTGCTCACCGCGGCGCGGGGACCCTGTCCCGCCAGCGCGTCGACGTGGACGACAAGACCGTTGTCGATCGTCAGCAGGACGAGCGCCAGCACTCGACGATCGCGCATGGCGACGATGCCGATCCGGTCACCGACGGGCAGGTGCAACAGCGCAGGGGAGGCCGGCGGGCCGAGGTAGCGCATTATTCCCGGGGCGACCTTGGCGGCGCCGGTCAGCACGGCGGGAACGACGTCGCTGGCCCCGTCGACGGCCGGATCGAGCAACGTCAGCAAATCTTCCAGGTCACCGCCCGTGCAGGCCTCGATGAATCGCTCGCTGACCTGCCGGTGCAGCGCGGAGTCCACGGGGAACCGGCCGGTCGCCGATTCGGCCTGCACCCTCCGGCGGGCCCTGCTGGCCAGCTGACGGCACGACTCCGGGCTGCGCCCGACGACGATCGCGACTTCTTCGAACGAGTACTGAAACACGTCGTGCAGCACGAACGAGGTCCGCTCCGCCGGACTCAGGCGTTCGAGGAGGGCATGCAGCGCGATGGTCACGTTGTCGACGAGTGTGACCTGACTTGACGGATCGAGTGCGTGCGGGTCGAAGGGATCGCCGGCGAGGTCCAGCGCATCGGTGGGGCGCCGCCGTTGGGTGCGGAGTCTGTCAAGACACAGCCTGCTGGTGACGACCACCAGCCACCCCTCGGGATCGTCGATGTCGGCGATGTTCGTGCGGGCCAGGCGGGTGAACGCTTCCTGCACCACGTCCTCGGCGTCGGGAAGGTTAAGCAGCATGCGAAAGGCGAGGTCGAGCATCCGTCGGCGGTGCGCCTCCCACAGCGCGGTGAACACCGGATTGTCGGCGCCGGACGTGGCGTGGTCAGGTCGTTCCATCGCTGTTCTCATCGTGTCAGCTGGCGGATGAAGACTGTGGCGGGAACTTATGACTTCTTGCGGATGCCTTCCTGCCAGATCAATTTCAGCATTGACGGCCGGGCGCTCGGTGTCGCCACGGCGATAGTCGAGCGGACGTAGGTGTCGTTGAGTGCTTGGCGCAACAGGCAATCGGCCAAGTCGATCCGGGCGGTGAACCGATGCCCGATGTGGTCGATTGCGACACCGTACGCCGAAACGGCCGGCGCCTCGAACAGTCCTGAAGGGCGCACGATCGTCCAGGCGAGGTCGCTGTCGGCCACGATCGCTTCCATCCGGCGCATGTCGTCATAGACAGTCCTGCCGAGCTTGTTGACGACGTAGGGCTGCATGATCTTCTCGAAGATGAAGCCGCCGAGCGGCTCGGGGTGCGGGCCCACCGCACTGGAGCTGACGCACGCGAGCCGCTTGATGCCAGCTGCGTGCATGCCGGCGATGATGTTGGCGACGCCGTGCGAGTAGACGCTGACCGGGGTCTTGGCGAAGGGCGCGCCGAGGGTGGACAGCACGGCGTTGGTCCCGTCGATGACCGCAGCGACGGCGGCCGCGTCGTGGACATCTCCGGCGGCAAGCTTGAGGCGCCGATGCTCGATCGGGAAGGCGTCAGGGCGGCGGGTGAAGGCGACCACGTCGTGGTCCTCGTCGAGCGCCAGCTGGGTGAGGAGTCGCCCGGTCGGGCCATTAGCACCGAACACTGCCAGCTTCATCGGTTCGTTCCCTTCGACGAGCCCCCCGGACATGCGTCCGAGGTGGCTACATCAAGAAGGACGCCACCATCGCCAGGAGTGTGACATTGCTCCGCGGAACCTCCGCCCCAGATCCGTCCGGTTGCGGTTCAGTCGGGCAGCTCGATCGGCCCGATGTCGGCGAACACGTCCCCGGGTCCGGGATTGTCCGGATGGGTTCGGCCGCCTAGGTGATGCAAGATCCCCCAGACCGCGTTCAGCGAGGTCTGGACCGCGCCCTCCACCCACGCGGGTGTCCAGGAGACGTCGTCCCCGGCGATGAAGATGCCCCGCTGTTCCGGCGGCATGTGATCCTGCATGAAATGGGCGTACATGCGCTGGTTGTACCGGTAGTGCCCGGGCAGCGCTCCCTTGAACGCCCCCAGGAAGTGCCGGTCGGCCTCCCAGGACACCGTGATCGGGTCACCGACGATGTGGCTGGCGATGTCGACATCCGGGTAGATCTTGCTCAGGGCATTGAGCGAGAGCCGGACCCGGCGGTCGACCGGCTCGGGTAGCATCTTCAGCGCGTCGCTCATCCAGGAGTACGTCAGGCAGATCACGCCCGGCTGGTCGTCACCGTTATCGAACAGATAGGTGCCACGGGTCAGCCGGTCGGTCAGCGTCATGCTCATGACGTCCCGGCCGGTGCGCGGATCTGTGTCTTTCCAGAACGGCCGGTCGACCATCACGAAGGTCTTGGAGGACTGCATGTAGCGCGTGCGGTCCAGGGCCGTCCAGAGCTTCGAGGCGAACAGGCTTTCCTCGCACTCGATCTGGGTGGTGAGCAGCCAGCCCTGGCATGTCACCAGCACCGCGGAGTACCGGCGGGTGTCACCCCAGGCGTCAGTGACCGCGAGCAGGCCGTCGCGGTCGCGCGCGATCCGCGCGACGCCGGGCCTGGGCGCACCTGAGTGCAG
>NZ_DATMLH010000305.1:0-22193 GCF_035570115.1 Mycobacterium sp. | reverse complement strand
GACGATCGAATCACCAACGAGCGCATATACTTCGACTCCGCCAGCCTGGTCAGCCAGATCGGCCGGGGTGAGCTGCTGGCGGTCGCCGCCGCAGGCGAGCTGCCGGGCCAGTGAGCGACGCGACCGTCACACCTGTCAGGTCAGTCACTGCGGGTCCGAGTGCACGTTGTGCCCGTCTTCGAGCGACAAATCCCGGTGGGTCCAGCTGTCGCTATGAGGCGGGCAAATCGTCAACTGGTTCCACCCAGAGATTCCTGTGGCAGAAGTGATCTCGCGACCCCGCCCACTAGCTGCCGTTATTCGATCCGCCTGAGTTCTGGCCCGCCACATCGGTGATCGGGAAGTTGGGCATCGGCTGCGGCGACGGGGTGTTGGGCAAAGACGGAACCTCCGCAACGGGGATGTCGTGCAGGTCATTGGCCGGCGGCCCGTTCTCCCGGCTGCCGTACACGCTGCCCGCGGCTCGTGAGCCCAGCAGCTGGCTGACCGTCACCAGGTGATAGTTGTTGGCTTTCAGCACCGGGATGAACTGGTAGACCAGATCAACCGTGCTGGAGTAGGTGTCATGCAGCAACACCACCGAGCCGGGCTTGATCTGGGTCATCAGCAGGTATCTGCTGGCCGCGGTGTTCGAATCGTTGATCCAGTCGTAAGGGATGACGTCCCAAAGGATTCCGGCCAGACCGATCTTTGCGGCCTGCTCATTGACTCCCGCGTCGGTGAGCCCGCCGGGGGGCCGCCACAGCTTGGGCGTCACCCCGGTGGCGGCGGCGATAGCATCGTTGGCTCTGGACAACTGGCCGGGAACATCGGCTGGCGGCAGGGTCGTCATGTTGGGGTGTTCCCAGGTGTGGTTGCCGATTTCCATACCGGCGTCGACGACACGTTTGGCGCCGGCCGGGTTGGCTGCGACCTTGTTGCCGATCTCGAAGAAGGTCGCCTTGGCCTTGTTGGCGGTCAGGATGCCCAGCAGCCGATCGGTGTACGGGGTGGGGCCGTCGTCGAACGTCAACGCGACGCATTTGACTTGTGCGCAGTCGACGACATCGTTGGCGTGAGCGAACCTGACGTGCCCGGTAAACGCACCGATCGCGACGACGGCGGCGGCTGCCACCACACCGGCGACTGTGCGCCAGTACCGCCATGCAAGGGTGTCTGGTCGTCTCGGCACGGCCGGAAGCTTACCCGCGGCGAACGCAAGCGCGGCAATCCCGGCCTAGGGCAGCGGGACCCGGGTGATCTCCTCCAGCATCTCGGTGACCAGCGCGGCGATCGGCGACCGCTCGCTGCGCAACAGCGTGATGTGCGCGAAAAGCGGGTGTCCCTTGAGCTTCTCGACCACGGCCGCGACCCCGTCGTGACGGCCGACCCGGAGGTTGTCGCGCTGAGCGACGTCGTGGGTCAACACCACCCGCGAGCCCGCGCCCAGCCGTGACAGCACGGTCAGCAGCACATTGCGTTCCAGCGATTGCGCCTCATCGACGATGACGAACGAGTCGTGCAGCGAGCGGCCGCGGATATGGGTCAGCGGCAGCACCTCGAGCATTCCGCGCGACAGCACCTCTTCGAGCACCGCCGGGCTGGCCAGACCTTCGAGGGTGTCGAAGACGGCCTGCGCCCACGGTCCCATTTTTTCGCTTTCGCTGCCGGGCAGGTAACCCAACTCCTGGCCGCCGACCGCGTAGAGCGGGCGGAATACCACCACCTTGCGCTGGGTGCGTCGCTCCAGCACCGCTTCCAGGCCAGCGCACAGCGCCAGCGCCGATTTGCCGGTGCCGGCCTTGCCGCCCAGCGACACGATGCCCACCGACTCGTCGAGCAGCAGATCCAGGGCCACCCGCTGCTCGGCGGAGCGGCCACGCAGTCCGAAGACCTCGCGATCGCCGCGGACCAGTTGAACCCTCTTGTGGGCGTTAACCCGGCCGAGCGCGTGCGAGCTGCCGGCGAGCAGCCGAATACCGGTGTGGCACGGTAGGTCTCGGGCCGTAGACAAATCGACTTCGCCGTCGGCGAACAATGCGTCGATGTCCTCGGCGGTGACTTCCATCTCCGTCATCCCGGTCCAGCCGGAGGTGACGACGTCCTGCGCATGGTACTCGTCGGCGCGCAGACCCACCGCTCCCGCTTTGACGCGCAGCGGAATGTCTTTGCTCACCAACGTGACTTGCTTGCCCTCTGCGGCGAGGTTGGCGGCACAACACAGGATCCGCGAGTCGTTGGTGTCGGTGCGAAACCCTGCCGGCAGCACGTCCGGATCGCTGTGGTTGAGTTCGACATGTAGCGTGCCGCCCTGTGTCCCAACAGGAATCGGCTGATCGAGCCGTCCGTGCTCGAGCCGAAGATCGTCGAACAGCCGCAACGCCTGGCGGGCGAACCAGCCAAGTTCATGGTGGTGACGTTTGGCTTCCAGCTCACTGATCACCACCAGCGGAACCACCACTTCGTGTTCGGCGAAGCGGGAACATGCCCACGGGTCGGACAACAACACGGAGGTGTCGAGCACGTACGTCCGTAGGGTGTCCTGTGGAACCGCCGGGGAATCGGTCACGAGCGCTCCTCGAGCTCATCGCCCGGTTCGCTGCCGCATGCGGGTGGTGGCCCCACCGCCACCCATGCACGCGGGGCGTCATAACCGGACTGAAGCCCGTGCGGCCCGCACGGACGATTCGGCGGGGGCCGCGGCGCCAGGACCGGGGCCGGCGGTCCTGTCGAAGTCGAGACGAGAGGCGCCGCCCGGACAGCAGAGCATGTCGCTAGCCATCGACTGCGACGCTACTCTCGTCGTCGCATCTGCGCCGCGCAGGCGCGCCGACGAGGCTAGCCGACGACGAACTGCCGCAGCGCCGGCTCGTCGGCGACTCCCCATCCGGTGATGCGGTCGGAGATCATCTGCCGCAGCTGATCCGGGCCGAAAATGCCTGCGTCGGCGACGTTTCGCAGCTTGTCCTGGTAGGCGTCGATGTCGGCGCCGACGACTTGAAGGTCGGCCGCGCGGGCGGCAATGGCGGCGATCGTCTCGTCGTGGGTGTAGTCGAGGCAGTGCGCGACGAGGTTCGCGAAGAACTCCTCGTGTCGCTCTTCGTCTCGGGCGATGCGGTTAATGAGTCCGGCCAGCACCGGTTCTTCGATGTCGGCCGCCAGGTTGTTGCAGTACACGGCGTGGGCGCCCTCGAAGAAAGCCATGAACACCAGGGTTTCGACCTGGGAGTACTGGTCGGCGCGATACCCCTTCCGTGACACGTGCTCGAAGCGGACGTCCTCGTTGGCGACGGGGTCGACCTCGCGGGTCACCACGAAGTACTCGCGTAGTGCAATGGCGTGCAGGTGTTCTTCGGCGGTCCAGCGGCCCAGCCAATGGGCCCAGTTATCTTCGAGAATGAAGTGCTCGACGAGTTCGCGATGATAACCGGCCACGTTGTCTTTGGTTATGAGCAGAATCTCGCAGGCGTCGGTGATGACTTTGGGCAGCGTGACCTGCGACGGATCCCAATCACGCCCGCCGAGGAAGGCGAAGTTCTCGCCCTGCTCGAACGGCACGAAGTCGTGCGCGAACCACAAGTTCTCGGTATCGAGGTGGCGGTCTAGGTTCTCGCCGACGACCGGCTCGAGTTCGAGGATCAACGCGTTAGCGACAGGTTTCTGTGCCATAAAGTAACTGTAACCCGCGTACACAGGTTTCGTGAAATCCGCCCCGAGGATGGAGTCAGCGGCCGACCAGCGACCAGTCTTCCAGTCCCTCGTACAGCGGGAACTCCCTGGCCAGCCGCGTCACCCGGTCACGCAGCCCGGACACATCCGCGGACTTGCCCGCCGCCAGTGCGGTCGCGATGATGTCGGCGACCTCGATGAACTCGGCTTCGCCGAAGCCGCGTGTCGCCAACGCCGGAGTCCCGATCCGCAGGCCCGAGGTCACCATCGGCGGACGCGGGTCGTTCGGGACAGCGTTGCGGTTGACGGTGATCCCGGCCTGGTGCAACAGGTCCTCGGCGGCCTGGCCGTCCAGCGGGGAGTTGCGCAGGTCCACCAGCACCAGGTGCACATCGGTGCCACCGCTGACCACCGACACACCGGCCTTCGCGACGTCGGCGGCCAGCAGCCGATCGGCGAGGATCCGGGCGCCTGACAGCGTGCGCTGCTGGCGGTCGGCGAATTCGGGTGTGCCGGCGATCTTCAGCGCGACGGCCTTGCCGGCGATGATGTGCATCAGCGGGCCGCCCTGCTGGCCGGGGAACACCGCCGAGTTGATGGACTTGGCGTACTCCTGCTTGCCCAGGATCATGCCGGAGCGGCCCCCGCCCAGCGTCTTGTGGATGGTGGTGGACACCACGTCCGCGTGCGGCACCGGGCTCGGATGCAGCCCGACGGCGACCAGGCCCGCGAAGTGTGCCATGTCGACCCACAGCTTGGCGTCCACCTCGTCGGCGATCGACCGGAACGCCGGGAAGTCCAGAATCCGCGGGTAGGCCGACCAGCCGGCGACGATCACCTTGGGGCGGAACTCACGCGCCCGAGCGCGCACCTCGTCCATGTCGATCAGATGCGTCGTCGGGTCAACGCCGTAGAAGCCGTTCTCGTAGAGCTTTCCGGAGAAATTGAGCTTCATGCCGTGCGTCAGGTGACCACCGTTGGCGAGGTCGAGGCCCAGCAGGCGCTCCCCCGGCGACATCAACGCATGCAGCACGGCGGCATTGGCCTGCGCGCCCGAATGCGGTTGCACGTTGGCGAAGTCGGCGCCGAACAGCGCCTTGGCCCGGTCGCGGGCGATGTTCTCCACGACGTCGACGTATTCGCAGCCGCCGTAGTAGCGCCGCCCGGGCAGGCCCTCGGCGTATTTGTTGGTCAGCACGCTGCCCTGGGCCTGCAATACCGAACGCGGTACGAAGTTCTCGGAAGCGATCATCTCCAGGGTGTCGCGCTGGCGTCCGAGTTCCTTGCCCAGCAGCTCGGCGATGTCGGGATCGACGTCGGCCAACGGCGCGGACATTACCGAAGCAGCAGTACGAGAATCAGGTGCAGCAGTCACGGGCGCCAGTCTTCCACGCGGGCGCCGACGACTTGTGTGCCGCCTCCAGCCGACTAAGACGGCGGCACCGGCGGCGACGGCGGGTTGGCGAGCCCCGGGCTCGGCCCGACCTACAGCGTCAATCCGGGGTAAAGCGGATTGGCGGCCAGCAACTCGGCGGCGGCAGCGTGCACCCGATCGGCGGTGCCGTCGGCCAGGGTGTACTTGGCCCTGGAGGGGCCGTGCGGTCCCGCAGCGGGTTGAGTGTTGCTCAGCACGTCGACCACCAGTCCGGCGACCCGGTCGAAGTCGGCAGCGCCGAAGCCGCGGGTGGTCAGCGCCGGGGTGCCGAACCGGATCCCGCTGGTGTACCAGGCGCCGTTGGGATCGGCGGGGACGGAGTTGCGGTTCGTGACCACGCCGGCGTCCAGCAGCGCGGATTCGGCCTGGCGCCCGGTCAGCCCGAATGACGTGACGTCCAGCAACACGATGTGGTTGTCGGTGCCGCCGGTGACCAGTCGCGCCCCGCGCCGCAGCAACCCGTCGGCCAGCGCCTGAGCGTTGTCGGCGATCCGCTGAGCGTAAACCTGGAAAGCGGGCTGGCGCGCCTCGGCCAGCGCGACCGCCTTGGCCGCCATCACGTGCGCAAGCGGTCCGCCCAGCACCATCGGGCAGCCCTTGTCGACTGCGTCGGCGTACTCCGGCTGGGCCAGAATCAGCCCGCCGCGGGGACCGCGCAGCGACTTGTGCGTGGTGGTGGTGGTGACGTGCGCGTGGGGCACCGGGTCCTCGTCGCCGGTGAACAGCTTGCCGGCCACCAGCCCGGCGAAGTGCGCCATGTCCACCATCAGAGTGGCGCCCACCTCGTCGGCGATCTCGCGCATCATGGCGAAGTTGATCCGACGCGGGTAGGCCGAGTACCCGGCGACCAGGATTAGCGGCTTGAATTCGCGCGCCGCCGCGGCGACCGCGCCGTAGTCCAGCAGACCTGTCTCCGGATCGGTGCCATAGCTGCGCTGGTGGAACATCTTGCCGGAGATGTTGGGCCGGAAGCCGTGGGTGAGGTGGCCGCCGGCGTCCAGCGACATACCCAACAGCCGCTGGTTGCCGAGCTTGGCGCGCAGCGCTTCCCAGTCCGCCTCGGAGAGATCGTTGACATGTTTTGCGCCGGCCTCGGCCAGACCCGGCGCCTCCACCCGGGCAGCCAGGATCGCCCAGTAGGCAACGAGATTGGCGTCGATACCCGAATGCGGCTGGACGTAGGCGTACGGCGCGCCGAACAACTCGCGGGCGTGCTCTGCGGCCAAGCTCTCAACGGTGTCGACG
Source organism: Mycobacterium sp. (assembly GCF_035570115.1). Classification (GTDB taxonomy): domain Bacteria; phylum Actinomycetota; class Actinomycetes; order Mycobacteriales; family Mycobacteriaceae; genus Mycobacterium. Next base: position 15,865 of record NZ_DATMLH010000305.1, on the reverse strand, counting down.
TTCTGGCAGCCGGCATAGAAGCGGTGCCCGATGGTGCCCTCGGCGTACTTGTCCGAGAGCCAACTTCCCATGGTCAGCAGCACCGCGGGCGAGGCGTAATTCTCGCTGGCGATCAGCTTGAGCGAATCACGTTGGTCGGCAAGCTCTTTGCGTGTCGCAGCGGCGATCCGGGGTTCGACGGACTCGATCACCTGCAGTGCCGCGCGGTAGGCGGCGGTGGCGGTGTCGGCGTACTCGGCGCCGGGCGCTGCAGCCGGGCTAGTGATTGCGTTTGAGTCTGCTGCCATGCAATCGAGATTAGTCGGGCAGCGCCGACGGGATCAGCGGCTCGTCAAGCAGCCGACCAAACCGCTCGCCCAGGCTGACGCCGACGGGCCGGTCGTCCAGCCAGTGCCGCAGCAGCCGGTAACCCTCGACATAGGTGCTGGTGTAGGCCCGCCACAGCGGCGAGGACAAAAACCGGAGCATCTGCTGGGCACGGGTGTCGTTGACCAGCAGCCAGCGACGCAGGTAAGCCGCCACCTCGTCGGCGTCGCGGTGCTCGTCGTGCAGCATCAACGCCGCGTCCTGGCGGACACCGGCCAGTGCCGCCGACGCCTCGGAAACCGCCTCGGCGCGCTCACCGTCGAACCTCAGTCCCAAATCGGCGTAGATCTCGGCGGCCCAGTTCCCCCAGCCAGGGCCGATCGCGGCGTAGAGCGCCAGGTCGGCCAGGCCCTCGGCCATCAGGCACTGCGGGGTGTTCACCAGGAAGATGGTCTGCTCGGCCTGGCCTTTCCGGTTGACCAGCCCGGCCTCTTTGCGGCAGTGCTCGGTGTGGTGCCCCGGATAGGATTCGTGGGCCACCAGCCGCGGCAGGTTCGACATCAGTTGTTTGACGTCGGCGTTAACGGCCACCGTGGAGCGGTAATCGCCCAGGTAGTAGTTGAATCCCGACCACGGCTGGTCGGTCACTACCTGATAGACGACGGTCTCAGTGTCGGGAAGTGGATACTCGGCGCGCACTCGATCGCGCAGCGCGCTGGAGAACGCCTCGATGCACTCGGCCAACCGATCCGGCGGGATCTCCTCGCTCGCTCGATAGGCCTCCATCCGTTCGGCCAGTGGGCCGCTGAGCGCCCGGCCGCCCAACACATCGTCGAGCCGGGCGTGCGCCTGCCGGTACGTTTCCACTTCACCCTTGGCGATGTGGACGTCGAAGTAGTCGTGCACCTCGTCGACGAAGCCGATGTCTTCCCCGGCGAACTTGCGCCCGGCGCAGGCCAGCGCACGCAGATGGGCGCCGATGAAGTCGGCGCGGGCTTGGTTGAAACCGTTGCGGCGCGGCACATCCGGTAGCGCTGCGAGCAGCCGCTGGGCCTGGCGGACCAGATCGGCCGGGTCAGGCGCGGACTCGGCCAACACCGTTTGGCGCAGCGCCGGATCGCCCGTGAACGCATCGACGTAACCCGACTCGATTCGGTCGAAGCGCAAACCCAGCGACAGGTACTCGCGGATCAGCTCGGCGGGTTCCAGACTGAGCTCCACGCCCGCTAACGCTATCGGCTCGTGGCCCCAGCCGCCCACAGCGCGCCGAAGGCTGCAAGACTGACACTCATGTCGCGGCTGAGCGAGCCGAGCCCCTACGTGGAGTTCGACCGGGGTCAGTGGCGCTCGCTACGCATGTCGACGCCGCAGCCACTGAGCGAAGAAGAAGTCGTTGGCTTGCGCGGATTGGGCGAGCAGATCGACCTGCTCGAAGTCGAAGAGGTCTACCTGCCGCTGGCCCGGCTTCTGCACCTCCAAGTCGCGGCCCGGCAAGGGTTGTTCGCTGCCACCGCGGAATTCCTCGGCGAACCTCGGCAACACCCCGATCGGCCGGTGCCGTTCATCATCGGAGTGGCCGGCAGTGTGGCGGTCGGTAAGTCGACGACGGCCCGCGTGCTGCAGGCGCTGCTGGCCCGCTGGGATCACCACCCCCGGGTCGACCTGGTGACCACCGACGGGTTTCTCTACCCGAATGCCGAGTTGAACCGACGAAACCTCATGCACCGCAAAGGCTTTCCGGAGAGCTATGACCGACGGGCGCTAATGCGATTCGTCACCTCGGTGAAGTCCGGTTCGGATTACGTATGCGCGCCGGTGTATTCGCACCTGCACTACGACCGGGTGGCAGGCGCCAAGCAGGTGGTTCGCCACCCTGACATCCTGATCCTCGAGGGCCTCAACGTGCTGCAGACCGGACCCACCCTGATGGTCTCGGACCTGTTCGACTTCTCGCTGTACGTGGACGCGCGCATCGAGGACATCGAGCAGTGGTATGTCTCGCGGTTTTTAGCGATGCGCTCGACCGCGTTCGCCAACCCGGCCTCGCACTTCCACCACTACGCGGGGCTGGCCGACCAGCAGGCCGTCGTCGCCGCCCGCGAAATCTGGCGTTCGATCAACCGGCCGAATCTCATCGAGAACATCTTGCCCACCAGGCCCAGGGCGACCCTGGTCCTGCGCAAAGACGCCGACCATTCCATCAACCGGCTGCGGCTGCGCAAGCTCTAGATCACTAGAGCGCCTGCGGTAGAGGCTTTCAGCCGGCCGACGTAGGCAACGTAGGCCCCGAGCCCTGAAACAAGCCGATGCGGAGGCGCGTACCGCAACCTCTGACGGCGGCGCCCCGCACCGGCGGGAAGGGAGTCACACCGCCAGTCGGCGCACTCCGAGGTATTGCAGGTAGCCGATCAGGGCCGTGTAGACACCGCTCGCCAGCGCCGCGGCGACACCCGCTGCATTCAGCGGCAACACATCCGCGGCCACGATGACGACCGCCGCGACGGTGAAGACGATGTTGGCGATGACGACCCCGATCCCGGCGCCGCGCAGATCGGATACCGCGGCGAAGCCGAACACAATGAGCCCATACAGCACAAAGAATGCGCCGATGCCGTATTCAGTCAGGGAGCTCAGCCCAGTCAGCGACGAGATCGGGTCGGCGGCCGCGGCGATAAACAGCCCGGCGAACCCGGTCAGCGTTGCGTCGAGCCGCATGGCGAAACGCAGCAGCGAGTCGGTGGAGTCGGCGAAGGGTCGGGTGGACTGTCCATAAACAGCGGTCATGTCGAGAACTCCTTGCGATGTCGGGTCGTACATATCCCAGCGTGCCGTTCTGGGACTGCCAGATCGACGCTCAGAACTGCCAAGCACTGCCATGCGCAGGTCAACAGAGTGATCTAGGCCACGTATTCCTTAACTAGCCGAGCTAAGTCTTTTGCCCGACTCCTTCTCGCGCCGCTTCACGGCGCGCATCGTCGCCGGGCGGTCTTTTGCCGACTCCCTCTCGCGCCGCTTCACGGCGCGCATCGTCGCCGGGCGGTCTTTTGCCCGCTAGCTCGAGACGGCCACCCGGCCGCGCAAATCGGCGGCGATGAGTCGGGCCGCGGCGTTCTGCCAGTTGTGCAGCGAACGTTGCGGTACCTCGGTGACGAACCACTGCCAGGCCCGCCGAGCCGTCGCGTCCAGGCCGGCGGCGGTGGCGTTCTGCGCGTACGCGCGCACGCCCACGACGTAGGGGAAATACAGGGCGTTGTAGTAACGCCACTGCTCGGTGGTGCCGAAGTCGCCACCGTCGCGTGGCTTGAGCCGGGCGATGCGGTCCGCGAGCAGAGCCTTGAGCTCGATGGCCCGCTCCAGCGGCTGGTCGGGCGCCCCACGAGCGGCCAGCCGCTCGTCGATCGCCGGCAACGCGGTCAGCGGGCTGGCGACCAGCTTGGACAGGTCGCCGTAGTGGCCCAACGCCCGACGGGTGAGCCGGGCGAAGGTGTCTTCGTCGAAGTCGTCGAGCGGATCGGCGGAGCGCAGCGGCAGCGCGGATTGCGTGCGCCGCAACGTCTCCCGGTCGGCACGCAGCATCGGCGATCGGGAGAACACCAGCCGGTCCAACAGCCCGGCCAACGGGTCAGCCAACACCTGCACGGAGCTTGCGATCGCCAAGCTGGTGAACAGCAACACTGTCAGGGCGGTCAGCGCCGTCTTCTCGTGCTGGGTCAAGGCGATGCCGATCAGGATCTGGCCGCCGAGCAGCGCGACGACCATCCCGGTGCCGGTGAACGAGCGCAGCATGTCGGCCCGCAACGCCTGACCCTCGTCGAACGCGTCCCACAGCGCCACCGCCACGCCGAGGCTCAGCACGTCGCAACTCGTCGACGCCAACGCCAGCCAGCTCGGCACCACGCCCAGCGGAATGATCAGGATGGCGTTGGCCAACGCAAAGAACAGCGTTGCCGTGATGACCAGCCCGACCAACGGGATCTTCCGCGTCCGGCGCCGCAGCGCGGCAGTCATCGCGCCCAGAGTGGACGCCGAGATCACCACGCACATCACCAGGTGGCCGGGACGCAGCGGCCCACTGACGCTGCCGGCCATCGCCGCGCCGACCATCATCAGTGCGCCCGCGCCACCGACCAGCAGCAGCTCGCCGGTGCGTGACCGCGCGTTGTCGTCCGCTCTGGCGATCTCGAGGAGCACCGCAAACCAGGCCACGCCGGGAACGGCAACCAGGTAGATCTCGACGTGGCCCAGCAGCGCGGAGTGCGTGACGAGCCGAACCGCATCCAGCGCCACCGCCGTCGCAAAGCTGCACAGGCCGATCGCCGAGAACGCGAGCACCGGCTTGCGCGGGTCGCGGGCCAACAGGTACAGCCCCAGCCACCAGCTCAGCGAAAACACCAACGCCGAAAGCGCAGCCATGCTTTCAGTGTGGCACGACGTCAGATGCCGTAGCGGCGGTGTCGCAAGCTGTAGTCGCGCAATGCACGCAGGAAGTCAACCCGGCGGAATGCGGGCCAATGCGCTTCGGTGAACCACATCTCCGAGTAGGCGCTTTGCCATAGCAAGAACCCGGACAGCCGCTGCTCCCCCGACGTCCGAATGACCAGGTCGGGGTCAGGCTGCCCGGAGGTGTACAGGTTCTCCGAGATCGCGTCCACGGTGACGGTTTCGACGAGTTCCTCGCCGCTGACTCCGTTGGCGATCTCCTTGGCCAGCAGTGCGCGAACGGCGCCGGCGATTTCCTGGCGACCGCCGTAGCCGACCGCGACGTTGACGTGAAAGCCCGCGTTTGCCGTGGCCGCTGTGCCTTTGACGGCGTCACGCAGCCGTCGCGCCGGCTCCTCGCCGATCAGCTCCAAGTCCCCGACCGTGCGCACGCTCCAGCGGTTGGCCGGCGCGCAGATCTCCTCGACGACATCGGTGATGATTTCGATGAGCGCAGCCAGTTCGGCGGGATCGCGGCGCAGGTTTTCGGTGGAAAGCAAGTAGACAGTAGCCATTTCGATGCCCGCCTCTTGGCACCAGCGCAGCATTTCGGCGATCTTGGCCGCGCCCATTCGATACCCGTAACTGACGTCGTCATAGCCGGCGTCTCGTGCCCAGCGCCGGTTGCCGTCGCACAGCACCGCAATGTGGCGCGGCAACGCGGATTTCGATGCGGCCAGGCCTTGGCGCAGCCGCAACTCATAGACCCGGTACAGCGGTTCCTTAAGACGCGGCGGGATGATCTCCACAGGGAACCAGATTACTGTGGGCGGCAGCGCTGACCGGCGATCTGGCCGTAAAGGCATGCAGGGATTAGGGAGGGGTAGTGACCCACGAGGCAAACGTGGCCACCGAGCCCGACACTTCCGGGCCGGTCAAGGCTGTCGAGGAGGTCGCTGGCCAGGTTTTACAATCTGCTGCGGACGCGCTGACCAAGCCAAGGGCGCGCGGTTGGATCCATTTGGTGTCGGCGGTCGTCGCCGTCGCCGCCGGCGCTTCGCTGATATCGGTGTCCTGGCCGTTGGCAGGGCTCAAAGCCGGTTTGGCGACCTTCGTCTACACCGCCGCCGTGGTGGGGATGTTCACCGTCAGCGCCGTCTATCACCGGGTCACCTGGAAATCGGCGACCGTCCGGACTTGGATGAAGCGGCTCGACCATTCGATGATCTTCGTGTTGATCGCCGGCACCTATACGCCGTTCGCGCTGTTGGCGATGCCGCATGACGCGGGGATGCTGGTGCTGACCATCGTGTGGAGTGGTGCGCTGGCCGGGGTGTTGCTCAAGATGTGCTGGCCGACCGCGCCACGTTGGGTCGGTGTCCCGCTCTACCTGTTGCTCGGCTGGGTCGCCGCGTTCTACATCGCGGCGATCATGCACATGGCCGGGGTCGCCGCGATGGTGCTACTGATTGTCGGCGGCGCCCTGTACAGCATCGGCGGAATCCTCTACGCGCTGCGCTGGCCCGACCCGTGGCCAAAAACGTTCGGCTATCACGAGTTCTTCCACGCCTGCACGGCAGTAGCCGCGATCTGCCACTACATCGCCGTGTGGCTGGCGGTGTTCTACGTCGGCCACCCGGCTTGATCACCTGAGCTAAAGCTGCGTGACATTCTCGGCCGACCAGTAGGCCTTCATCGCGGTCACCTTGCCGTCGACACCGAACGCCATCACGTCGATCGGCTCGATCAGCATCCGGCTCTCTCCGGCAATCACGGTCAACCGGAACTGGAAAGCCGCCTCATTGCCCGCAACCCGCAGCGTCACTAACTCGCATTCGCGTTCCACGTTCTCGACGGCCGAGTAGAAGCCGTGGATCGCCTGCCGACCGATGTGGACCTCGCCCCCGACCGGGTCCTCGACGGTCGCGTCGTCGGCGAACAACTCGACCAAGTCGTCCGCGCTGCCCTTGGCGATCAGGCTGATATAGCGGTTGATGGTGTCGGCGATCTGCTCAGGGCTCGGCATGACACGCACGCTACCGTGGCGCAGGAGCTTATTGCCCGACTTGACCCCGCAAGCGGGAGGTGCCCCCACCTCGGGCCGCTACACGGCCCGCATCGTCGTCGGGCGCAACGCCGCCGCCAGATCCTCGGCTGTGGTAACCGGCAGGTCACAGACCCGGCCGCGGCACACATACGCAGCGTCAGCACCGGCTACGCGGTCGCGGCCGATCAGCAGCTCCGACGACCCCGCTGCGCCGCCGACCACAATCGCCCCGCCGGGCGCGAGTTTGCGCGCCTCGGCCAGCAGCAGCGATCCCGTCGGGTCACAGGCCACCGCGATCTGCAACGGCCCGCGCACCGCGGACTCGGCGACCGCCAGCCAATGGCCGGCCGAGCGCGGCGCCCGGGCCAGTAGCGGGGAGTGTGCCTGCAGCGTGTCGACCGCCGCCTGCCGGTAGCGGTCGGCTCGTTCTGCGCCGACCACATGCGCCGCGGTCAGCAGCGCTTCGGCGATCGAGGACGCGCCCGATGGTGTGGCACCGTCCAGCGGGTCGGCGGGCCGCAACAACAGCCGCTCGGCATCGTCGGCACTGTCGAACCAGCGGCCAGGCCGGTCGCGATCGGCGAAGTGCGCCAACGCAATATCGAGCAGCTCGCCGGCCGTCGTCAGCCAGGCATCGTCGGTGGTCAGCTGGTAGAGCGTCAGCAGCCCGGTGGCCAGCATGGCATGATCTTCCAGGATCGCGGCGCTCTCACCGACCCGTCCGCCCAGGCTGGCCCGGCGCAGCCGGCCGTCCACTAGGTGCAGCCCGACCAGCGCGGTCGCGCATCGCGCTGCGGCGTCAGCCAACTCGGGCGCGGCCAACGCCAGACTGGCCTCGGCCAGCGCGGTGATCGCCAGTCCGTTCCAGGCGGTGACGACCTTGTCGTCGCGTCCCGGCTGCGGCCGGGTGAGTCGGGCGGCCAGCAGCGCGGTCCGGATCCGGTCGAACCGGCCCGAGTCGTCGGGATCGCCCGGCAACTGCAGCACCGATGCGCCGGCTTCGAAAGTGCCCGCCTCGGTGACTCCGAAAGCCGAAGCGGCCCAGGGACCGTCGTCGCTCCCGAGCACTTCTGTCAGTTGCGCGGGCGTCCAGACGTAGGTCGAACCCTCGCGGCCATCGGCGTCGGCATCCAGCGACGAGGTGAACATGTCACCCTCGGCCAACTCGTCGAGCAGGAAACGTGCGGTTTGGCCGGCGACCCGGCGCGCCAACGCATCCCCGGTTCGGCGGGCCCAATGCGCGTAGGCACGCAGCAGCAGCGCGTTGTCGTAGAGCATCTTCTCGAAATGCGGTACCACCCAGGCATTGTCGACGCTGTAACGGGCGAACCCGCCGGCCAGCTGGTCGTAGATTCCGCCCCGGGCCATCGCGGTGCCGGTGCGCCGAACCGCATCCAGCACCCCCGATGAGCCGGTCCGCTCATAGTTCCGTAGCAGCGCTTCAAGCAACGCCGACGGCGGGAATTTCGGTGCGCCGCCGAAACCGCCGTGCACGGTGTCCTCGTCGCGCAGAACGCCCGCGACGGCGTCGTCGCAGAGCGACGCGACCATCTCCGGGTCGCTAGAGGGCTGCCCCGGAGGTGCCCCAGCCATCGATCGCAATTCGCCTGCGATGTGATCGGAAGCCTGCTCGACCTCGTCACGGCGATCACGCCAGGTACTCCCCACCGCTGAAAGCAGTTGCAGGAAGCTGGCTTTGGGATAGTAAGTGCCGCAGAAGAAGGGCCGCCCGTCGGGCGTCAGGAAACATGTCATGGGCCAACCGCCCTGCCCGGTGAGCGCGACGGTGGCGTTCATGTACACGGCGTCGATGTCGGGCCGCTCCTCCCGGTCGACTTTGACGCACACGAACCCCGCGTTCATCGCGGCGGCCACCTCGTCGTCTTCAAACGACTCGTGAGCCATGACGTGACACCAGTGACATGCGGCGTAGCCGACCGACAGCAGGATCGGCAGGTCGCGTTCGGCGGCCTCGGCCAGCGCCTGCGGCGACCATTGCCGCCAATGCACAGGGTTGTCAGCGTGCTGGCGAAGGTAGGGGCTGGCCGCCCCGGCGAGCATGTTCTCCCCGGAGGATTCAGTCGGGCTCATGTGGAAATCGATCGTCGGCGTCGCCCTGGGTCGGCTGATCGGCGCCGATCGTCCCGTCGTCGATGGCCTGGTCCGGGGCGGGGGTCTGCGGGTCGAAGGAATCGGGCAGCTTCCGGAGGTGCCGGTTCATCGAGCGCACCAAAAACACCGTGGCGATGAGCAGCAGCACCACCACCAGTAACCCGAACGGGCTGGCTTTGCCGAAATCCGGTCCGCTGTTGTGCGGGGCGCCGTCGGCGTGCAACTCGGCCAGCACCCGGATGGCGGCAAGGTGAAGCTGGTTCACTGCTCCGCCTCGAGTCCTGCGAACAGATCGTTCTCGGGAAGATGCACCGGAATACGCGAGCGCGCCAGCTCGAACTCTTCGGTGGGCCACAGCCGCTGCTGCCATGCGATCGGGGCCGCGAAGAAATCCCCTTTGGGATCGATTTGGGTGGCGTGGGCCCGCAGCGCGTCGTCACGCTGACTGAAATACGCCGAGCACTGGATGCGGGTGGTCACCCTGTCGGCGTGGACATCGTGCGCGGGATCCCAGTGCTTCAGCCACTTCTCGAACGGCCCGGTCTGGCCGCGCTTGGCGAACTCGTCCTGCAGCATCTGCATCCGCTGCCGCAGGAAGCCGTGGTTGTAGTACAGCTTGGGCACCGTCCACACCGGGCCCGCGTCCGGGAACCGCCGATAGTCAGCGGCCGCTTCGTATGCGGCGACCGACACCTGATGGCAGCGGATGTGGTCGGGGTGCGGATAGCCGCCGTTCTCGTCGTAGGTCGTCATCACGTGCGGGCGGAACTCACGCACCACCCGCACCAGCGCTTCGGTGGACACCTCCAGCGGTGTGAGCGCAAAGGAGTCCTCGGGCAGCGGCGGCGGCGGGTCCCCCTTCGGCAGCCCGGAGTCGACGAAGCCCAGCCAGGTGTGTTCAACGCCGAGGATTTCGGCTGCCTTGGCCATCTCGTCGCGGCGGATGTCAGCGATACGTCCGTGCACTTCGGGCAGGTCCATCGCCGGGTTGAGGATTTCGCCGCGCTCACCTCCGGTCAGGGTCACCACGAGCACGCGGTGGCCCTCATCCACGTAGCGGGCGAGGGTGGCAGCGCCCTTGCTGGACTCGTCGTCCGGGTGGGCGTGCACCGCCATCAAACGCAGTTCGCTCACGTGCTCCCTGTCCCGCGTGCTGTTCTTTGTTCGTCGACCTGATTAAAGCCTCTATAGTTCCAGTCTTAATAGTTTCATCCCGGGTGCCGGGGCCCGAAACCTGATCACCCGGCACGTACCGCGAGACACATGACCGAAGGTTCACGGCAGCCGCCGCAGGCCCGCTACGGGCGCGGCGGCTTGCCCCGCGCATCGCGAAGTCGGGTCGTCATTGCCCTGGCTGTGCTGGGTCTCGCGGCCGGCATCGTCGTCGCCGTCATCGGCTATCAACGGCTGGGCCGCAGCGATGTCCGCGGCACGCTGGCCGGCTACCGGCTGATCGACCAGGAGACGGTATCGGTAACGATCAGCGTGACGCGATCGGATCCGTCGCGTCCGGTTGACTGCATCGTGCGGGTGCGGGCGAAAGACGGTAGCGAGACGGGCCGGCGTGAGGTGCTGGTCCCCCCGGCGTCCGAGACAACGGTGCAGGTGACGACCGTCGTCAAGTCCAGCAAGCCACCGGTGATGGGCGACGTTTACGGCTGCGGCACCGACGTGCCGGGCTACCTGCGCGCTCCCTGACCGCGGGGATGCCGGCAACCTCTGGCAAACGCTCAACTGCGAAAATGTATTCGGCGTCCGCAGCGGCGGTGGTAAGGTGTTCGGATGCACGGTTCCAGCTGGGACCGTGTATTGCTGCATTAGCGGCCGTGTGCGCCGCGCAGGGGGTCCGCCCGATTACTGGGTCGGCAGGACACGCGGTGGAACCGCCCGGCAGCAAGACGGACAACCTAACGACGCGGATGCCGCGGAACCGACGCAAGGAGCACGACGAGATGACGGACACTCAGGTGACCTGGTTGACCCAGGAATCACATGATCGACTCAAAACTGAGCTCGAACAGTTGATCGCGAACCGTCCGGTCATCGCCGCGGAAATCAACGACCGCCGCGAGGAGGGGGACCTGCGCGAGAACGGCGGATACCACGCCGCTCGCGAGGAGCAGGGCCAGCAGGAGGCCCGCATCCGTCAACTGCAGGACCTGCTGAACAACGCGAAGGTCGGCGAGGCGCCCAAACAGTCCGGCGTGGCACTACCCGGTTCGGTGGTCAAGGTCTACTACGACGGCGACAAGTCCGACAGCGAGACGTTCCTGATCGCCACCCGCCAGGAAGGCGTCAACGACGGCAAGCTCGAGGTTTATTCGCCCAATTCACCGCTGGGTGGTGCGTTGATCGACGCCAAGGTGGGCGAGACCCGCAGCTACACCGTGCCCAACGGCAATACCGTGAAGGTCACGTTGCTAAGCGCGGAGCCGTACCACGCCTGATTAGCGCACCGGTCGGGAATATAGAGCGAGATCAAATCGGTTGATGGCACGCATCGCCGAGGATTTGGCCTTGCTGTTGCTCGACAACGCCTCGGCGCAGCCAACATTGGATCGGGCGCGCCACGGGCGCGTCCTCAGCGCTGCGGTGTTGCTGGATTTGGCGCACGCCTGCCGGATCCGGCCGGCGGTCGACAGCGAGCCGGTGGAAGCGGGACGGCTGGTCGTGCTGAGCGGGCCGGATCCGGCCGATCCGGTGATGGCAGCGGCGCTGAACCTGCTGCTGCGTCGTCCGATCACTCCGGCCGCGGCGATTGCCAAGCTGCGACGCGGCATTCCGGCGGCAGTGCTGTGGCAGCTGCAGCGCAGCGGTCAGATACAGCAGGTTCGCCTGCAGACCAAGGGAATTCGGCGTCCACGGGCGTGGCCGTTGGTCGACCGCACCCGGGTGACTCAGACTCGTGCGGCGATGATGTCCGCGCTGTTCGACGACAACAAGCCGGACCCGGCGACGGCGACCGTGATCTCGCTGCTGTACACGATCGATGGGCTGGGTGCGGTTCTGAGCCTCAACGACCGCGGTTGGGAGTGGGTGCTGAGCCGGGCGGGTGACATCGCCAGCGGTAGTTGGGTGCGCGAGTCCGAACCGGAACTGGCCGAAGTCAACTTGGCTGTGACAACAGCGGCCATCCGTGATGCGTTGAAATACCCTCTTCCTGGATGAGCGGCGACTAGCGCAGCGCCTGGTCGAGATCGGCTATCAGGTCGGCGATGTCCTCGATGCCCACCGACAGCCGCACCAGATCGTCAGGCACCTCCAACTGGGAACCCGCGGTCGACGCATGGGTCATCGCACCGGGATGCTCGATCAGCGACTCCACTCCACCGAGCGACTCGGCCAGGATGAACACTTTGGTGTTGGCGCACAGCGCCTGGGCGGCGCTGCGCCCGCCACGCATTCGCACCGACACCATGCCGCCGAAACCGCGCATCTGCCGCGCCGCGATCTGGTGGCCGGGATGACTGGGCAGACCCGGATAAAACACCGCGGTCACCGATGGCTGCCCGACGAGGAAGTCCGCGACCGCGGCGGCGTTTTCGCTGTGCCGCTGCATGCGCAGCACCAGCGTCTTGAGCCCACGCATGGTCAGGTAGGCGTCGAAAGGTCCCGGCACCGCGCCGGCCCCGTTCTGCAAGAACGCGAACGCCGCGTCCAATTCCTCGTCGTTGGTGACCAAGGCGCCGCCCACCACATCGGAGTGGCCGCCAATATATTTGGTGGTCGAGTGCAACACGATGTCGGCGCCGAGCGTCAACGGCTGCTGCAGGGCCGGTGACGCAAACGTGTTGTCCACCAACACTTTCGCGCCAGTCTCGGTGCCAAGCTCGGCGATGGCCGCGATATCGGCGATGGACAGCAGCGGGTTGGTGGGCGTTTCCACCCAGATCAACCGGGTGCGCGGGGTGACCGCTGCGCGGACCGCGTCGAGATCGGACACCGCTACCGGGGTGTGCTGCACACCCCACCCGGTGAACACCTTGTCGATCAGCCGGAATGTCCCGCCGTAGGCGTCGTCGGGAATCACCACGTGGTCTCCGGGGCGTAGCACCGCCCGCAGCGCACAGTCGCTGGCCGCCATTCCGGAACCGAATGCCCGACCGAACCTACCGGCCTCGACGGCGGCCAACGCGGTCTCCAGCGCGGCCCGGGTCGGGTTGCCGGTGCGTGCGTACTCGAATCCGCTGCGCAGACCACCGACCCCGTCCTGGGCGAAGGTGCTGCTGGCGTAGATCGGCGCGTTGACCGCGCCGGTCAACGGATCAGGTCGGTAGCCGGCATGGATGGCCTTGGTGGCGAGCCCGGCCGTTTCGAAGTGCTCGTGGTCGCCTGCGGGTGCGCTGCGCTGGTTGCTCATCGACGATCAGCCTAGCCATCGCGATCAGGCCGGCCGGGCGCGATGGCAAGCCCGTTGGGCGCCAACGTAATGGCGGCCGCTACCCCGGCTGGACTTCGGACGTCGCGTCGTGCGCCGTCTGCTCGAGGGGCAGGCACACCGTCGCCATGATCTTGTCAGCCAGCGTCTGGCGCTTAGCGGTCCACAGCGGAAACAGGTAGCCGAGGTAGAAGACGACGGTGTCGACGACGTGGGTGATCTGCCGCAGTACGGACAATCCGAAACCGAGCGGCTGCCCGGTGTTCTCGCTGACGACTTTGAACTTCAGCACCGACTTACCAATGCTCGATCCGGTGGTGCCCTGACGGTAGCCGTAGTTCCAGACGAGGTAGCCCAGAGCCACCATCACCGCCACCGCAAACATCGTCAGACCCAGTGTCGAGTAGTCGGTGTCGCAGACCTGGACGGGGCCACCGGGGCCGGTTTCGATGAGGCAGGCCGACTCGACCGAGTTCTGCAGCACCAGCTGACCGACACCGAGGATGACCACGAACGGCAGGTTGTCGATGAGGTATGCCCCAACTCGGGTCAACCAGGGCGTATAGGCCGCCTTCGGCAGGCTGCGAATTGCCGGCCCGGGCGGCGGCGGCGCGTACCCGCCGGCGGACGGCGGCGGCGGCGGGTAGTCGCCACCACCCGGCGGAGGCGGCGGGAACGGTTGGTCGGTCATGGACGGCTTTCCCTCTGCGCAGGATTTGCTGGACTGGGTTGCATTACGGTACCCGAGAACCGGGGCGACCCGGCTGCCGCCAAGAACGCTTCGGCGGGCCGCGATGTGCGGCGGCCGTCGCCGAGCCACGCCGCGGGCGCAGTGGTTTGCTACCCGAAGTAATTTGCCTGTCGGCCGTCCCGCTACTTGCGTCGCGAGCCATCGGAGAGGAAACCCAACAAGTCATAGCGGGTGATGACCCCCACCGGCTTGCCTTCCTCGACCACCATGACGGCGTCCAAGTCCCGCAGCGCCTTGGCCAGCGAGCTGACCAGATCGCCGGCCCCGATGATCGGCAGCGGCGGACTCATGTGCATCCCGACGGCGTCGGCCAGGTTGGCGCGGCCCTCGAAGACGGCGGAAAGCAGTTCGCGCTCAGACACACTGCCGGCCACCTCGCCGGCCATCACTGGCGGCTCGGCGCCGACGACGGGCATCTGGGACACTCCGTATTCGCGCAGGATGCCGATCGCGTCGCGGACCGTTTCCGACGGGTGGGTGTGCACCAGGTCGGGCAGCACGCCGGTCTTCCCGCGCAGCACATCCCCTACCGTCGGCTGTTCAATCGAGCCGTCCAGCCGGGTGCGCAGGAATCCATACGACGACATCCAGGCGTCGTTGAAAATCTTCGACATGTAGCCGCGACCGCCGTCGGGCAGCAACACCACGACCAGTGCGTCGGGCCCGGCTTGCTCGGCTACCTTCAGCGCGGCGACCACCGCCATCCCGCACGAGCCGCCGACGAGCATGGCCTCTTCGCGGGCCAGTCTTCTGGTCATGTTGAACGAATCGGAGTCGGACACCGCGATGATCTCGTCGGGGATGCTGCGGTCGTAGGCGGCAGGCCAGAAGTCCTCGCCTACCCCTTCGACGAGATACGGCCGGCCAGTGCCGCCGGAATACACCGAACCTTCCGGGTCGGCGCCGATGACGCGCACGGCCCCACCCGAGACCTCCTTGAGGTAGCGACCGGCGCCGGTGATCGTCCCGCCGGTCCCGATGCCGGCAACGAAATGGGTGACCTGGCCATCGGTATCGGCCCAGATCTCCGGGCCGGTGGTCTCGTAGTGGCTGGCCGGGCCCTGCGGATTGGAATACTGATCGGGCTTCCAGGCCCCGTCGATTTCGCTGACCAGCCGATCGGACACGCTGTAGTAGCTGTCCGGATGGTCGGGCGGTACCGCCGTCGGGCATACCACCACTTCAGCGCCGTAGGCGCGCAACACGTTGCGCTTGTCCTCGCTGACCTTGTCGGGGCAGACGAACACGCAACGGTAGCCGCGATACTGGGCCACCAAAGCCAAGCCGACGCCGGTGTTTCCAGAGGTGGGCTCGACGATGGTGCCACCCGGCTTCAGCTGGCCACCGGCCTCGGCGGCGTCGATCATCTTCACCGCGATCCGGTCCTTGCTGCTCAGGCCCGGGTTGAGGTACTCGACCTTGGCGACGACCCTGCCGGACCCCGGCAGCACGACCGAGTTCAGCTGAACTAGTGGAGTATTGCCGATGAGTTCACTGATGTGGCGCGCGATCCGCATGCGTTCATGGTCTCAGGTGCTGCGAAGCCGCGCGCGACCACGCCCGGCGACGATGCGGGCCGGGCACCGGGCCGAGGTGGGGCAACCCCGGCCGCGCAGCGGCGAGGGGGCGAGCCGAGCGATCGTTATTAGCCGGTGGCTTCGCGGATGTACTCGCCGATTTGTCGCAGTGAGCGCGTCGCTTCGGGCACCACTGGGGCGGCGAGTTGGAAGTCGTGCATCTGGCCGCGCCAGACCCGGACTTCGGTCGGCACGCCGGCGGCCGCCAGCCGGCGGGCGGCCAACCGCGCGTCGTGCAGCAACACCTCGGATCCCGACACGTGGATCAACGTCCG
>NZ_DATMLH010000304.1:0-34449 GCF_035570115.1 Mycobacterium sp. | reverse complement strand
CTGGTCGTCTCCAACGCTGCCCACCAAGCGGGGTGAGGACCGCCGCGGACCTGCTTCAGGAGAGGCCGTATTCGTCGGCGCCTTGGCTCTGCTGCTGGCAACCGGATGGGTCGCCAACCACTTCGTCGCCTTGATGCCCGTGATCAGCGAGCGCCAACATCTCAGCGCTGCCGCTATTGACGCGATCTTTGGAATCTACGCATTGGGATTGCTTCCCGGCCTGCTCGTCGGCGGGCGCGCGTCCGATTCGTTCGGACGTCCGTCCGTCGCGTTCGCGGGCTCAGCGACATCTCTGGTGGCAACGCTGGCGATGTTGATCTCCCAGCAATCCGACGTGTTGCTGGCCGGGCGTTTGATCGTCGGGGTCGGCGTGGGTCTGACAATGAGCTCCTGCACCGCTTGGGTCTCCGACCTGAAAGGTCCCGCCGGCGCGGCCACCGGCGGGGCCGTGATGACGGCAGGTTTCGCCATCGGCCCGTTCGGCGCAGCGGGAATCGTTCGGGTGGGCGAATCCGGCATTCGGGTGTCGTTCGGAATCGCCGCCGCCGTCGTCGTCGCGGCGATGGTCATCACCGTCGCTGCGATGCAGCGTGCAGACGTGACCGCGCCGGCGACAGCCCCTGACTCGCAGCGATCGGAGTCGGCGCCGCAGGGCGCCGTGCAGGCGTTGAGCTGGGCCCTGCCGTTGGCGCCGTGGGTGTTCGCCTCGGCGACGCTTGGTTTCATCACGATCCCGACGCGTGTCCACGTCGGGCTCGCGGCTCCGCTGGCCGCGGGAACGGCGACGCTGCTTGTCAATGGTGTTAGCGCGGTTATTCAAGTGGTCGCCCGTGCCGGTAGCTGGGGGCCGCAAACCGGCACGGTCGGCGCAGCGCTGGCTGCCGTCGGCTACGCCGCAACGGCGGCCGCACCACCGACCATGCCGCTGGCGTTGGGTCTGCCGCTGCTGATCGTTCTCGGGTGCGCGGCCGGCCTTTGTTTACGCGAGGGCTTGATTGATTTGGAAGTCGCTGCACCGCAACGGGTGCGCGGTGCTCTCACTGGAGCGTTCTACGTACTGACCTATCTCGGCTTCGGGCTGCCGCTGCTGTTGACCGTTGTCGGATCCCCAAAGGCATCGGCGATCATTCTCGCAGCGATGGCCGCGCTCGCATCGTTGACAGCGGTCAGCCGAGCGGTACGGCTGCGACGAGACAGCCATCGCCAGAATTGATTCGGCGGCTTCGGCTCAATAGGGCTGGACGCCTTCAGGTATCACATACTCGGAGATCGGTGCAGAGACACCGTTGACGGTTGTTCCGTTGTTGATCACCCCGTGCGCGGTTGTCAGCAGGCCTTGAGGGAAACCGAAAGCCGGTTTGGTGAGTGCGTCCAGCCCGATCAGCTCCTCGGCCGTGAGCGTCACGTCGAGGGCACCGACGTTGTCATCAAGCTGCGAGAGCCTGCGTGCCCCGATGATGACTGACGTCACGGCCGGCTGTGCCTGCACCCAGGCCAGGGCCACACTGGCGACCGTAGTCTCATGCGCTTTCGCGATGACCTCGAGTTCGTCGATGATCGCGTAGGTCTTCTCGTCGAGGAAAGCCTCGACGATCACGCCGCGATCGGGCTTGTTCTCGCCAGTACTGCGTCGGGTGTACTTGCCACTGAGCACGCCGCTTTTCAGCGGTGACCACGGCGTTATTCCGAGGCCGAATTCGCTGGCCATCGGAACCAGCTCTTGTTCGATGGTGCGTTCCAGCAACGAGTACTCGACTTGCAGCCCGATGAACGGCGACCATCCGCGGAAACGAGCGATCAGGTTTGCCTCGACGATCTTCCACGCCGGGGTATCCGAAACACCGATGTAGCGCACCTTGCCGGCCTGAACGAGGCCGTCGAGCGCGGCCATGGTCTCGTCGATGGGAGTATTCGCGTCCCACATGTGCAGCCAGTACAGGTCGATGTAGTCGGTTTGCAAGCGCCGCAACGAATTTTCGCAGGCGCTGATCAGTGATTTACGCCCCGAGCCACCGCCGTTGGGATCACCCGGATACAGGTTGCCGCTGAATTTGCTCGCGATCACCAGGCGATCGCGTCGGGTGGCGTGCCGCCCGATGTGGTCTCCGATGATCTTCTCGGAGTGGCTCCTTGTGTAGAAGTTGGCAGTGTCGATGAAGTTGCCGCCGAGTTCGACGTATCGGTCGATGATCTGTTGGGACTCTTCGACACCGGTGCCCCAGCCGAGATCTTCCCCGAACGTCATCGCTCCCAGACACAGCGGGCTGACGCGCAACCCGGATCGTCCGAGTGTCACATAGTGATCCAGAGGCATGGTGGTCGCTTTCTGGTAGATTGTTCACTTATGAGTTTGTATATATCCGAGCTAGTTTATCTCTGAACTATCTGGCAAGCAAGTCGATGCCTGCATCCGATGTGGCCAAGATCTGGTCGCTGAACTACCGGTTACTGCTGTCGGTGATCGCCAGCGTCGAGGCCGACATCGGCGCGTTGGGGCTCGACTGCAAGGAGTTGTTCCTGCTTATGGAAGTCGACGAGCATCCCTACCCTGCCGAGCTTGCAACGACATTGAGCATGCCCAAGGCGACGGTGACGGTTTACCTGAAACGGCTTGAGGGCGCGGGATTCGTGCGCCGCGAGATCGACCCGGCCGATCTGCGGCGCCATCGTTTGCTGCTCACCGCGGCCGGGCGTCACATACTCGGGGAGGGTCTCACCCTGCTGTCAGTCGCATTCGACAAGCGCCTTGACCGGCTCACCGCCGCACAGCAAAAAGACCTCAAGAGCTTGCTCGAAGAAATCCTCTGACGTCGGCGTTAGGACTTTGACTCGGCTCGCACTGCGTCGCCGGGTTGCTGCTCGCCGAGCAGTTCATCCTGACCGACCTCGGGGAGACTCTGACCCCCACCATTTCCGCCGCTTCTCGCCGACTTTTTCTTCGGCGGTTTTTGCGGCGCCGACACGGGCGTGGGGTCCGCGGAGCGGTGGCCGTTGGACGGTAGCCCCACCGCTGCGGCGACCGTCTCGATCGCCTTCTCCGTGTACACGCGATAACCGAAGTTCGGCTCATAGCCGTGGATTTCGGGTGTATCGAGATCGCGCATGAACTGCAGGATGTCCCGGCTGACCAGCTGGCCGGGCACCAAGACCGGGAACCCTGGCGGATAGGGCGTCACGTAGGTCGCTGATACGACATCGAGGCCGGCATCGAGGCGTTCGTCAATCTGTTCGCCGAACAGGTATTCGCAGTTGGTGTCGTCGTACGAGAGGTAGAACGCCCGGCGGACGTCGCCTTCCGGTGTTGGCTCGCTTCCGCTGTGATCGAGGAACGCTGGGTGGAAGCCGCTGAAATCGGGTAGCGGCAACGACATTTCGGTAAGCCGATATACCGCTCGCTCGAAGTGTTCGCGTTCACCCAGACTCATTTCGGAGATTCCTTGGTCGAGTTCGTTGGCGATGTTGACCAGGACCTCGACCAGGAAAGCGACCGAGCTGCGCGTGGTGCCGATATTCGTCATGAACAACACGCTGTTACGCGACGTCTTGTTGATCTGAATGCCGTAACGGTCCATCAGCTGTTTGCGTTTGAAGGTATCGCCGTCATAACCGGTGCGCCCGATCCACAAGGTGATTCTGGAAGGATCGAGCACGAACTCGTCGTGATCCCAGGCCGCGATCATGTTGCGCAGCCCCGAACGCAGCGGCTGGTCGATGGCTGTCGGCCGGAACCGATCCGGGATCAGGTGAGACGTGCCAAGGCAATTCATGTACTTCTTGAGCAACGGATGGTTGTCAATCGCATCGCGAAGTTGCATCGCGTTTTCGATTTGCCGCTGCACCAGTTCGGCGCCTTCCAACGCCACCTGGCGACGACCGAGGTCTAGGGACGCCAGTATCTGGTAGTTGGGTGAGGTCGACGTGTGCGCCATGTAGGCCTCATGGAACGGCACGGCGACCTTCTGGTCGAAGTCCTGATCGAAAGCATGGATCATCGATCCCTGCCGCAGCGCGGTCAGCGTCTTGTGGGTCGACTGGGTGGCATAAACGCGCACCCGCGCTCTTGCGGGGTCGGCCATCAGGCGACGGTCCAGAAGATCATCGTCACTGGGTGCATCGGCGGCCTCGTCGGCCAGGTACTTCTCGAAGCGACGTTTGTAGTCGGGGTCCTGGAACCGCTCGCGCAGCGCCTCTGCCGACGCCATCGCGGTGCGTGTCCGATAGACCGGGTGGAAGCGGGCGAAGGCGAACCACGCCTCGTCCCACAAGAACACCAGATCGGGCTTGATGGCGAGGCACTCTTCCATGACACGCTGGACGTCGTAGACGATCCCGTCGAAGGTGCAGTTTGTCAGCGACATCATCTTGACCCGGTCGAGCTTGCCGGCACGCTTCAGCGCCAACAATTTCGACTTGATCTCGCGCAACGGCACCGCTCCGTACATCGAGTAGTCGTTGAGCGGATAGGCCTCTAAATAAACGACATTCGCACCGGCAAGCAACATCCCGTAGTGATGTGACTGGTGGCAGTTGCGGTCGAGCAGCACGATGTCGCCGGGCGCCACCAGCGCCTGGGTGACGATTTTGTTGGCGGTCGACGTTCCGTTGGTGACGAAGTAGGTGTGCCGCGAGCCGTATGCTTCCGCCGCGAGCTGTTGGGATTCGCGCAGCGGACCGGTGGGCTCCAGCAGTGAGTCAAGGCCGCCGCACGTCGCCGAGGTCTCGGCCATGAATACGTCCAAGCCGTAGAAGCCGACCATGTCCTTGATCCAGTGCGAATTGACGATCGACTTACCCTGCGAAATCGGCAGTGCGTGAAATACGCCCGTGGGACGGTGGCTGTATTGCTTGAGCGCGCTGAAGAACGGAGTGCGGTAACGCGCCGCCACCCCCTGCAGGATCGACAGATGAAGCTCGAGCATCCCTTCCCGGGCGTGAAACACCCTGCGGAAATACTGACCCAGGCGCCCGGCGATGTCCTCCACGTCGATTTCGGTCATGAGGTACAGGTCCAGCTCGGGCCGCAACTTCGCCAGCGAGACCGCGAGGATCTGGGCGCGTTCTTCGGGCGTCTTGTGATCGGCCATCTCGTCCGACACCGCGGAATCGACGAACTCCGCCAGGGAAGACAGGTCGCGGGTCGATTGGTGGGAGAAGCGCCGCCGGATTATCACCGCTTGCAAGTTGACGTTCAGCCGTGCCGCGATGAGGGCCTCATCGCCGCTGGATACCACCACAAGCTCGTAGACGAATTCGTCGTCGGGGCGTCGCCATTTGCGAACCTCGTTGCGTAGCACCCGTTCCTGGTCTTCGGTCATCTTCTCGACGACGAGCACCTCGAAATAGGGGCGGTCGCGCTGCGCTGCCGGCTGATGCTCGAGGGTGCGCGGATCGGTCGGGAACATATCGAGCTCGTCGGCACCGGCGTTGTCGACGTCGCCGGTGCGGTACGACTCGGTGGTCAGCGCGCGGTTGACCTGCCCCACCGCTTGTGCGAACTTGTCATAGCTGCCAGCAGCAAAAAGTCGTTGAATCCGCGCGAATTGAGGAGAGCCGGGGTAGGCCCAGTAGGGCTCGAGCGTACTCAGGCGCGTCAGTAATTCCTGGCAGCCGTTCGCACACTGTTCCTTTAACGCTCCCCCGGTGTCCGGGCGCGTCAGCCGGTCAGCGGCCTCCTCCAACCGGCACCACGAGTCGCTGCGGACCTGCCACAGACTGTTGTAAGCACGCAAGTGTTCCGTCATGACGGACCTTTCCCGAGTCGCGGCGACTCCTGATGTCCGGGAGCGTCGGATCAAGGTTCGCAGACCCAGCCCGCCCTCTGGTGACCAGCAGACAAACACTCGGCATCCGTCCCGTGACCGCCTCAGCAGACACCGGGTGCTTAGACGGTACGGGTGGCGATGAACATTCGGGCCGCCGCGGCCACCAAGACCGTGTCGATCAGGAGGGTGTAGGCGTGCGGGCGAAGTCGGCGCACAATCGTGCGGGTCAGGAACGGGCCGATCATGAGGGCAGCCCCGACTACCATCCCACGGACGACGAGACTGGTTGTGAGAACGCCGAACTGGCCGAACGTGGCGA
Source organism: Mycobacterium sp. (assembly GCF_035570115.1). GTDB lineage: Bacteria > Actinomycetota > Actinomycetes > Mycobacteriales > Mycobacteriaceae > Mycobacterium. The sequence goes on along the minus strand of NZ_DATMLH010000304.1, from coordinate 28,368 downwards.
GCTTGGCGGTGTAGAGCAGCAACGCGCTGGCGGCCTCAGATCCCAGGAAAGCGCCCCCGCTGAGCCCAATCCGGTGAACACCGGCGCGCTCAACGGCCCGGTCGATAACACCAGACCGGTCAAAAACCCCACCACGGCACCGGCGACGCCGAGATGCCATAGCCGCACCCGCCACGCCCGCGCCGTCATGATCCTGCGGACCGGGATCATCACCGACTTCGTCGGCAGCCGCCGGCACCTAGATGACTCAGGCCTGCTGAGCCACCTAGTCCGGGCGGGGTCGGGGCCTGGGACGTTGGGTGTTTCTCCTCGAGCTGTTCATCTGCGGTCGGTGGCCGGGGCGAGGCGGGCCACTCCGCGCAGGATCCACGGTGTCCGCCTGGCCATCGCGGCAACGGCGCGGTCCGAGCGGCGCATCGCGGTCCGAGGCCCGGGAGTGGGTGTTGACACCAGTTCCGCCTCGGCCGATCCGGCCCGCGGGCCGTGGCGATCGACCGCCAGCAGTTGCCAGGTGCCGGGCACGCCACGCAGCTCGACGCTGCCACGGTCCTCAAAACCCGTGCCCGAGCCAACAACCAGGTCACGCACGGTGCGCGAGACGAGGATTTCCCCGGCACCGGCCTGGCCGAGGATCCGCGCCGCGATGTGTACGGCGAGCCCGCCGATGTCGTTGTCCAGCAGTTCACATTCGCCGGTGTGGATGCCAGCGCGGATCCGGATGCCCAGCGTCTCGGCGTCAGTGCGCAAGGCCTCAGCGCAGCGGATCGCCTGCGTCGGGCCGTCGAACGTGGCGAGATGCCCGTCGCCGGTGCTTTTGACCACGGTGCCGCCGAATCGGTTAGTGAGTTCGGCGGTGATCTCATCGAACCGTTGCAGCACCGCCCGCCATCGCTCGTCGCCGGTCGCCGCCGCGCGTTGCGTGGAGGCGACGATGTCGGTGAATAACACGGTGCGCAGGGCGCGACGTGACTGGGACGGCGCGGCATGGCTGCCGGTGAGAAACGCCTCGACCTCGGTCAGGATCCGGTCGGGATCGGCGAGCCAGGGCACGTGGTCGCTGCCCTCGATTTCGAGCAACCGCGCACCGGGGATGTGGTCGGCGAGGTACCGGCCGCACTGCACCGGAACGACTTCGTCGCGGGAATGGATGAGCAGGGTGGGCGCGCTGATCGTCGGCAGGATCGGCCGCACGTCGATCCGAAACGCCGCTTCGAATGTCGCCCTCGCCATCCCGGGGCTGGCGCTCATGCGCTCCACCATTGCCAGCTGGCGTATCGACCGCACCGACGGCAGCAGAGCTTTGGTTGCCTCGCCGCTGCCCCACGCCGAGACGGCGGCGCGGCACCAAGACTGCCAGCGGACGAGCTGCTTCACCGAGGGCGCGTAGTCGTTACCCAGCTCGCGCACGAGGCGCGCCCGCACCTCGGCCGGATCGCGGTCCAAGTCATCCCAGCCGTCGATGAAGGCGTACGCGAAGGTGCCGGTAAGAATCAACGCCCGCGCTCGCTCCGGTCGTGTTGCCGCGAAGACCAAGGCGGCCGGGCCGCCCTCGCTACCCCCGAAAAGCACCGCTCTTTCGAAGCCGACGGCGTCCATGACAGCCTCGATCTCGGCCGCCCTATCATCCAGCGTGCGAACTTTCGGCGCCGGATCCGACAGCCCCGCCCCGGCCTTGTCGAACAGAAGGACGCGACAGAACGTGGACAGCCGCTCGAAGAAGGCCGCGAATTCGGGCACGGTCCAGTACAGCTCGATGTGGCTGGCGAACGACCCGGCGAAGACGAGCTCGATCGGCCCGTCCCCGAACACCTGATACGCCAGGCTCAGATCGCCGCAGGATGCGTACGACGTTTCCGGCACGGTTTGCAAGCATGGGTCCTCAATAGCTGTCTGGCACGAGTAATTAGCTACTCGTTTTCCGCTCGCATCCCTGCTGGGCGTCGGCGGTCCTCTGGGCAGGACCCAGCCCATACCACCTTTAGCGCGGTCAGGGACCAGCCGGACGGGATGGGCTGGACAGGGGTGGGCGCTACCGCGGCCGCCCCGCCTAGTGGCGGTGCGGCTCAAGCAATCCAGCCTGGCCGGTGGACGGAGGGCACGCTGCCAGCCACTCGCGGGTAGCCGCATGTGACCGCTCGATCAGCGTTGCCGCGTGCGAGAAGTCCGCCCCTGAAGTGGCGACCGGACACAGCGGTCGGATGACGTGCAGGTCGACCGCTTGCTCGAAGCGGGTGACGTCGACAGCGAGGTGATGATTGATGGTTAGGGTCAGGGCGTGCAATGCCATCGTCAGCGCCGCCTGTGGTGAGGCGGGCAGGGCGCACGAGTAGCCGGTCGGCAACACCCAGACTCGGTCGGCGCCGAGCGCGACGGCATGGGACAGCGGGGTGTTGTTCACGACACCCCCGTCCATGAGATCGCGCCCGTTGATGTTCACCGGCGGGAATACGCCGGGGATGGCAGCGCTGGCCGCGATCGCGTCGACTGCGTCTCCTGACGACAGCAGAACGTCGGTGCCCGAGATCACGTCGGTGGCCACCACATGGAGAGGGATCGGTGCATCCTCGAGCCGGGCGAATCCGAGTTGGTCGGTCAGGAGGCGCCGCAAACCACTGTTGGGTACCAGGTGCGGACGGCGACCAAGGAAGCCCAGGAGCCCGGCGATCGGGTGGGTGGGGAATATGTCTTTTCGCGACAGCGACAGCCACAGGTCGGCTAGTGCGCCAATGCCCGTGGCATCGGGCCCCGACGCGATCCACCCGCCGTTGACCGCGCCGACGGATGTGCCGACGATCAGGTCCGGCGTTATCCCTTCATCGGCCAGGCCGAGCAGCATCCCCACCTGGACCGCACCGAGGCTTGCGCCGCCGGACAACACGAATGCTGTTGTCATGTTCTTACCTAACCGCGGCGGCGCGGCGGCCTATCGCGATTGTCGCCATTGTGACACAGTTGCCGGTGGCCTTCGCCGCGGATACCAGCCGGCGCCCACTCGGCAGCCGACCCCGATACGCAGCCGGATCGGCGCCAACGGCGCCCGCTGCAACTCCACGGCAGCGGCCACCGCATCGGACGCGCGGGCGAACGCCGCCACAAAACTGTCACTCTCACCCTGCTCGACCGGGCGCACGCCATCGTTTGTGCGACACCAGCTGATTCAGACGGGCGATGGCCGCGGTCATCTCCTCAGGCTGGGTGTCCGGACTGCTGGCCCTAGGCAACTGCGTTTACTTCATCTACCTATCTTCACGAGGTAATGATGTCTAACCCTAAATCCTTCGGGTCAGCGTCGCTCGCGCTGGATCGAGTGCGAGCACTCATCGAGATTGTGGATCAGTACTAAGCCCTCGTCACTAGCGGCAGCTCCGGCAGAAACAGCACGCTCTGAGTCGCTGGGAACGCGGCCGCCGGCCGGAAACCGGGAGCCAGCCCAACATGCCCGGCCCGGTCGACCCACTCCTCAACCAGCACTCGCAACACCTGCCGGACGATGTGCCCGCCCCGGCAACGCATAGACCCCGCACCCAAACTCCAATGCCGGTGCGCCCTAAAGCCAATCACAAGATCATCAGTGGACATGGCGTCACTGCCGTCCCGCTGCACCGCACCGATACACAAATTCAGCACCACGTCGGCCGGCACCTCTACGCCACCGACGGTCGTTGGCTGGGTAGTAAACCGCTGGCAACTCGGCGCCATCGGCTCCAACCGGAGGATCTCTTCAATGAACTCGCGCATCAGCTCAGGCTGACGTCGAAGCACATCGCACAATTCGGGGTTGCGTGCCAACTCGAGTAAGTGCCAGCCGGCGTGTTTGAACAAATTGCGGCACGCCTCGGACAGGACATGGCCTGACCGCCCGTTCAGGTGCTCAACAGGCAATAGCTGCAGACGCGACACGCTGTCGAAAAGGGCGTCAGCCATCGGCGTGGTCACATCGGCCACCGCGTCACCGCCACCAGCGGCGGCAAAACGATCGATCAGCGCGGCGGCGGTCGGCCGGAACTGCGCCGCAACGTCATGAGCTGATTTTGGGGCGAATAGCTGCTGGTGAACCTGGAGATCGCTTTCGGGAAGAGCACGGGCGCGATCCAACCTGGCATCGTCCAGATTCTCTAACACCTCCTCCCGTCCGACCACAAAGACAAAGTTTGCAAACATCCCGTTCGCCGCTGGATGTCGCAAAACCGGGCCGGCCTGTCGCGCCAGGCGCCAACCCAAGCCGCGGTCCGTGCTCAGGGCGTTTGCCGCCTCGTCGGGAAAGACTGGACAGTCGGCAAGCCTCACATGCCCCCTCCTCATTCCCAGCCAAGTGGCGCTCTAAAATTCCCGCAATTTCGCGACGATAACGGGATTGAACCAGTGCATACCGTACTTGCGCACGCGCAAACTCGTCGGTGCACGACGCCTCCGATTCCCAAGGGCGTCGAGGTGTGTGTTCCCAGTTGCTCCGTGTCGGAACTCGACCACGTCACCCTGCAACGGTGCTCGCCGACGGTCAAACTCCGAACTTGGCCCGAGCCTCGTCGGTGATCGGGGTGAACAGGTTCACCAGATTTCCGTCCGGATCCCGGAACAACAACGCCCGGTTACCCCACGGCATTGTCGTCGGCTTCGTCACGACCTCGGAGACGCGCTCGCGGAGCCGCTCATATTCCGCGTCCACGTCCTCGACAATGAACTCCACGATTGCGCTTCGGTTGGCCGCCGGTTCGGCGGATCCGTCTCCAAACAGCGGTACGGTCTTGTCGCTGCCGATAGCCAGCGTGCCGATCGGCGTCGGTATCTCGGCGAAAAGCTCGTTCCCCCATATCGCGGAGACCTCGGTGACCATCTCGTAGAAATCGACGAGCCGATTGACGTCGGCCGTGATGATTCGGGTCGAAATGAACTTCATGCGATCTTCCTAGAGGTCACGTCGGTACCGTCAATGTGCGGTGTCTTGCGGAAACGATGCTAGGCACCGCCACCGACAACCAGGGTCTCCTTGCTCTTCGTCTGCCGCGTCAAGCCGCCATCGGCGCAAGCCTGATGCGGCTATTTCGACGGCGTGTCGTTGCTTTATGTCGGAATTCGACGACGTTCCCGATCATCGACTCAACCTCGACCACTAACGAGATTCGATCACCGACACCGAGTTGAAGCCGAGGCCGAGGTTGGTGACGTAGACGGTGTGGGTGCCCGGATCCAGGGAGAGAACCATCGTCGGCCAGCGCCCGGCGGGGGACCGGCTCATCGGTTTGCACTCGAATGAGCCGCCCTCCGCCTTACACTCTGGGAAATGAGCGCCTATCAGACCGTCGTGGTCGGTACCGATGGCTCGGACTCGTCGCTGCGTGCGGTGGATCGCGCAGCCGCGATCGCTGCGGATCTCGGGGCGAAGTTGATCGTTGCGACGGCGCATCTCCCCGTCCCGGAGGAACGCGGCCGCTACGCCGTGCCGCCGGGGAGCACCCACGGGGAGGACTACCGGCTGGTGGGCGACGCCCCCTTCTATGCGATCCTGCACGACGCCAGGGAGCGGGCGCACAAGGCCGGGGCCAAGAACGTGGAGGAGAGGGATATCGTCGGTGCCCCAATCAACGCGCTGGTGCACCTGGCCGAGGAGGTCCGTGCCGACCTGCTGGTCGTCGGCAACGTCGGACTCAGCAGCGTCGCCGGGCGGCTGCTGGGATCAGTCCCATCCGAAGTCTCCCGTAGGGTCAAGACCGACGTGCTGATCGTCCATACCACCGACTGAGGCATCGTTAAGAATCGTTCGGCGTCGGACCACAACCTGTATCTCAGACCAATTGCCTGCATAAACGCTGGTGCGCGATACCGGGATTGAACCCAGTGGCAACTGCTACTTGCACACGCGCAAACGTCGTCGCTGCGCGCCGCATCCGATTCCCAATGGTGCCGGGTGGGTGTGTCCATTTAGGGATTGACGAGCCAGCTCCGCTGGCCCGATCTGATGAGAGCTGTCGCCGATGGGCATGCGGTGCGAAAATGAGGGATGTCGAATCGCACGCCCCCACACCCCGAGGGTGCGCAAACCAACGCGGAGGAGTGGGCGCGATTCTTCGAACTATTTGGCCACGCCAGGATTCGGCGCGGGATTCGGCTGCTCTCGAAGCTGCCGTCCGCCCCGCGGTGCGAAGCCTGTGGCAACCCGTTCGCGGGCGTCGGCGGCTGGCTGATGCGACGGATGGACAAGAGCCCGTCGCGCAAGAATCCGCGGTGGTGCAAGGTGTGCTTCGAGGCGGCGCCCCAGGGTGGCATGACCCTGACCATCGGGGTGCTCTTCGCTGATGTCCGCAACTCAACCGCCCTCGCCGAGACGCTCCCACCGGACGAGATGGCCGGGCGCCTCAATCGCTTCTACTCCGAGATCACGCAGGTGATCGTCCAGCATGGGATCGTCGACAAGCTCATCGGTGACGAAGTGATGGGCCTCTACTTTCCGCCCCTCACACGCAACGGCCGCTACGTCGACGCGATGGTCAGTGACGCTCTCGCAATTCTGCGCACGCAGGGTCGCGGCTCGCGCAAGGGCCCGCGGCTCGAGGTGGGCATCGGCTTGGACGTCGGCCCGGCGTACGTCGGGATCGTCGGCGAGGGCGAGATCCGCGACTTCACCGCAATTGGCGACGTCGTGAACACCGCGTCGCGGCTCCAAGGCGTTGCGGCGGGGGGCGAGATCGTCATGCCCGAGACCGTCGCGCGCATCGCTGCCGTCGACGGGGGCGAGGTCGTCACGCTCGACCTCAAGGGCAAAGCCGAACCCGTAACGGCACGCCGGATCACCGTCGCGAGCTAGCAGCGTCACGCTCACGCCCGCTCGGGTCTGCTGGACGGATAGGTCGCACGTGAGATCGCTTGCCCAAAGTGGGCGGGCTGTAAGGATGTCACTGTGCCCAAGCCGTACCCGAAAGAGTGCCGTGACGATTTGGCGACAAGCTGGAGCAGATCAACGAGGCGATCGACGTGATGGCGTCTCGGTCACGCTCAAGTCGGGCCGGGTTGTTGCCAACCCGCTTGTGGCCGAAGCCCGGCCTGCTGGTCGCCTACCTGGTGGGCCGCGCGTTGGCCCAGTTCGCCGACCGATGAGCCCAAGCCCGAAGCGCGAGCACGTCGGTCGCCGGCTCGAGGAGCGCTACCGGCGGCTGGAGGAGGCCCGCAGCAAGCGGCCGGCCGCCGCAATCCTCGCCCGCTTCAACGAGATCGACGGCGGCACGCAGAGCGGACTTGTCTCGATCGAGCTGTTCACCACGGTCATCCCCTTGATCATCCTCGGATTCGGCTACTTCTCCGGCTTCGCTAAGGACGCCAGTCCGGGCATACTCCTGATCCGCGAGCTGGGCCTCCAACACCCCCTAAGTGACAGGGTCCGCGAGGCGTTCGGCACTTCCTCAGGACTGAGGTCGAGTTGGACGATCATTGGAGTCGCCGGATTCCTTGTGTGGGGAATCCCGATGTCGATCACCATCGCCGGAATCTTCGCCAGGGCCTGGCGCCGTGAGCAATTCGGGCTGAGCCAAAGGCTGCTGCGGGGCGCCACGTGGTTCGTCCTATACCTGACGATGATCGGCTTTCGTGAACGGATCGCCTTCGCCGGCGATCACACCGGTGCGATGCGCATGCTGCTGTTCGTGGCGGCACTCGTGCCGGCATGGGTCTTCTGGTCGCTCACGCCGGTTCTCCTGGTCCGGGACGGTGGCCGGGGATGGAAGTACCTTGTGCTCGCCGGGTTCGCCGCGGTGGTGATCGACGGAACCATCATCCCGCTCGCCGCCCGGGTGATATTTCCTCTGTTGCTCCGCGGCTGGGACGGGTTCGGCCCGATCGGTGTCGCGATGACATTGATCATGTGGTGCGGGGTGATTGGCTTCGGATGGGTGGTGACAGCGTGCGTGGGCGCGGTCCTGTGGGAGCGCACCGCCCCTCCCGAAACCGTCATCGAGTCACAGACAGCCGTCGGTCCCTCCTAAGCATCTGGGCTCCTCACCGTGCATCCGCAGAAATGGGGTAATCGCATACCCTAGGCGCCCACTCTGCCGCGCCAGAGACTGTTGGGGTTCTGTCCCGTCTAATGGAGGTTTCCACCATGACAATCGTCGCAACCACTATCGTGCATCCGAACCCCGGCGTGGCCTGGGGCGACGTTCAGAAGCAGCTGAAGCGTGCGAGCGAGCTTGCCAGCAAGCATGGCGCGGAGAACGTCACGGTGCTGGTCACGATGGTCGGGGGCCAGGGGACCAACGCCATCGGCTTGCTGACGACCGCTCACGACTGGGCCACCTACGGCAAGATCCAGCAGCGCCTCAGTACCGACCCGGATTACCAGGGACTTCTGATTGACGCAGGCAACATCGCCACCTGGGAGAACTACGTCAGCCAGACGATTGACGTGTAACGCGCCGCGTTATAAGTAATCGACAACCCTCAGCCGCGGTTCGGTGTTCATTGTCGGTGCTCCCACCAGCTGCCTAGGTAGTTCCCGCTAGCAACTACCTAGGCAGCTTGCGTTCACCCGAACAGTTGGGCCAGTTCTGCCGCCGAATAACGGCTTGGCCCAAGGCTGTTGCGGACGGCAGAACGTGCCACGCGTGCTACAGCGGCATTCAGTGGTGCCGTGATGCCATGGCGGTGAGCGATCCGGACGATCTCGCCGTTGAAGAAGTCGGTCTCGACGTTGCCGGTGTTGCGGCTCAACGACTGCCACGTGGAGTTGCTCGCCCCGGTATTCCGTCCGGGTACCGCGCGGGCAGTCGGTCCGTTCTTCCGGGCGGCCGTGGATGTCTCGAACGAGACCCACTCGATTCCGGCGTGCCGCAACACATTCTCACCCTCACTGCGCAGCGCGGCCTCCACCGCGCTCGTGTCAGCCGCCTCGGCGGCCAGGGCGCGAACGGCGTTGCCAAGGTTGCTCAACAGCTTGTTGTACTTCCAGGGGGCGACGTCGTCGGGAGTATGCACCCGGATCCCCGCGGCGGTCCACGTTTCGGCGAGGCCCGACAACAGGTCGGCGTCGTCCTGCGTGCTGATCGACGCTGGCCACCGTGCGATGTGGAACTGGCCGGCCACCGGCCACGACCGCACGATCACCTCCCCGGGCTCGAGGTGCACAGCCGGCAACCAGACACAGATACCAAATACCCGCCGGAAGTAGCGCAGCGCTTTCTCCTCGGCGACAACACCGTTGAGGGCGGTCATCGCCGGCAGTCGCTCACCCGCCGTCCCGACCAGGTCATTTGGGCCGTTTGGCCCGAAGACCGGCTGGTCCGCCCATTCCTGCAGAGCCGCGTCGAGCTGCTGGGTCTTGGTCGCGAAGACCAGCACATCGCGATCGGTCAACCGCAGGCGCTCGGGCCCGGACGCCGCGGTGACCGGCGTGTGGAAGGTGCCGTCGGCCGTTCTCAACGTCATGCCCGCGATCGCCAAGACTTCCGCGTGTCGACCCCGCGCCACCAACACCGCGGCGGCACCGGCCCGGGCCAGCAATGCGCCCAGGGTGCCGCCGATCGCACCGGCACCAACGATCACGTATCGGTGGTCGTCTCGAGGGGTCGCCGCCTCATCCAATGCCGCACCTTCCGTCGCTTCCGGACTTTCCCGCTATTGAGCGAGGTTACGTATCCCCGTTGCCATAATGACAGCGGCCACCAACGACGCTGCCAGCCGGAAACACCACACGGACGGGGTCTCATATGTGCGGCTCGCTGCTTCAGCACATCAAGCCGGGCCGCCACCTACCGTTCGCTCATCCACAGCTAGACCACTACCGGAAGTTTCTCGAGCGGCCAGCGGAGCCGGCGGCGACAGCGCTGGCGGCGCATTTCCTCGGGACGAGTTCTGTACTACTCCGCGACGAGAACACGTCGATCCTCTGCGACGGCTTCGTGACCAGACCGGGCATGTTGAGTCTGCAGTTCGGCAAGATCAACCCGAACCGCCAACTCGTTCGCAATGCGATCGACCGCCTCGACGTGGCGAGCTCATTGGCCGCGGTGTTCTGCGCACACTCTCATTACGACCACGCGATGGACGCACCCATCTGGGTCAGCGAGACCGGTGCCGACCTCATCGGCTCGGAATCGACCGCCAACATCGGACGTGGCCTGAACGTACCCGAGTCCTCGCTGAAAGTCGTCAGCGACGGACAAACCCTGTCCTACAACGACTTCGAGCTGACCTTCATCCATTCGGTACACAGCCCCGGCGACCTTTACCCCGGTGTGGTCACCGACCCGCTCGTCCCGCCGGCGCCCACCCGGGCCTGGAAAAGCGCCACCTGCTACTCCGTGCTGGTCAACCATCCGCAGGGACGGATCCTGATTCACGCCAGCGCCAACTTCGTTCCCGGAGCGCTAGCCGGGCACCACGCTGACGTCATCTACTTCGGCGTCGGTTTGTTGGGTAAACAATCAGACGAGTTCCTCAACACCTACTGGGACGAGGTCGTCATTACCACCGGAGCGCGCCGGATCATCCTGGTGCACTGGGACGACTTCTTCCGCACCCTGAATCACCCGTTGCGCCCAATGCCCTATCTGGCCGATGACTTCGACGCCACCATGAACCGGCTACTCCCGCTCGCCGAACGAGCAGGCGTCGAAGTACTCATCCCAACTCCCTGGCAGGCCACCAGCCCACTGGCCAACCACTGAGCTATGTCTTGAAGAAGGTGGCCAGGCGTTCGACGGCCGCAGACGACTCGGGTAGCCCGGCCGAGATGAAGACCGGCCAGACGTGTATTCCATGTCGCCAAGACTCGAAGGACACGTCGACACCAGCCGCGGTGGCGGCATCCCGGATACGGGTGGCATCGTCGTAGAGGATCTCGTTCTCACCGACCTGGATGAGCATCGGGGGGAAACCCTGCATGTCGGCGAAGATCGCGGAGCAGCGGGGGTCGCGGGGATCCGCCCCGGCAAGGTAGTCGACGACACTTGACTCGAGCATCTCACGGGTGACCAACGGGTCCAGGTGTTTACGTTGCTCGATGGAGGCGCCGCCGAAAGTCAGGTCGGCCAACGGCGAGAGCAGAGCGATTCGTTCGGGAAGCGCCAAGCGTTGATCGCGGGCCGCGGCGGTGACGGCCACAGCCAAGTTGGCGCCGGCTGAATCACCGAGCACGGTCAGCATTTGCGGGTCGGCATCGCCGTCTGTGACAAGCCACTGATAGGCGCGCAGGCAATCGTCAAAGGCGCCTGGGAAGGGGGTTTGTGGAGCGAGCCGATAGTCCACCACGAACACTCGAGCGTTGGCGGCCAAGGCTACCGCGGCCGCAAACGGCACGTAGCGGTCCGGCGGTGAGCCAGTGACGTAGCCGCCGCCGTGGAAATACAGGACGGTCCGTTCGGGGCTACCGACCTGCGGTTGCAGCATGATGGCGGGGACGCCCCCTAATTCAGTGCTGCGGCGTGACACGCCTTCCAGCTCAGACGAGCCGTCCGCTCCGCTTCCGGAATCGGCGGCGGTGGGCCGCGCCCGAAGGTAGCCAATGAAGGCCTGCAGCAGCTGCGACGGACCGTCACCACTTTCCGGCTCGGCGAGCAACGTGTCGGCCGGTCGACTGCTAGTGATGACGGTGTAGAGCTCGGAGATGAGTTCGTTGCGCACGACGGCCACGTCGAATCCGCAGACCACTGGCTCGCCACCGGGAGGCCCGATCTCAAATGCCATGTAGCCCAGTCCCCGTGTTTCGTAGACCGGACCTGCTTTGGTGAAAACCAGTCCTTGCGTTCGCGATTGCAACGCTGTTGCCTTGACGTCTAAGGCCTCACGACCGACCGTGCTCCCCTCGTCGTCCGTCCAGCGCACATCAGGCGAGTAGATGGTGTTGATCATCGCGGCCCTGCGACCCGCGTCGCGCTCATTGAAGACCCCGAGCAAATTCGCTTCCATCAAGCGACTGATGGTCTCCGTCATCGTGAGTCCTTTCGGCCTGTTTTGGCTTCATCAATATACGTGATAAATCATGTAAACATCGTCGCTGACGTTTGTATTCGCTCCCGGTCATGCCCTACTGGCGGAGGTCGGTCGCGACGCGTTGAAGGGTTTTCCGGCGATGATCTGGATATCCTGGGCGGATAGCCGGAGAAGGAAAAGCCGAAGTGTCACGTAGTCAACGCCGGAAGACCGATCAGGACCCTTGGCTGTCGCCGGCCGAGCTGCAAGCCTGGCGCGCGTTCATGCGCGTGCAGATGCGGATGAACTACGAGATGAATCGGCAGCTGCAGAGCGACAGCGATTTGTCTCTGGCCGACTACCACGTTCTGAACGCGTTAATCGATGCGCCTGGCGGCCGCCTGCAAATCTCTGATCTGGCGGCGCTGATCGGTTGGGAACGCAGCCGTGCGTCGCATCAGCTGCGTCGGTTGTGCGAACGAGGCCTCGCTGAGCGGGTTCCATCGCAGGACGACCGCAGGGCGACCGATGCGATTCTGACAAAGGCCGGTCGCAGCGCGATCCACGCGGCAGCCCCGGGTCACGTGGCGTTGGTCCGGCGCATGTTCTTCGACCCGCTGCCTGACGATCTGCTCGCGCCGCTCACCGCGGCGCTGGAACACGTCCACGTGCACATGAATTTCCATAGCTCGTTACCGCCGGTTCCGTGGTGAAGAGCGGGCGACGCTCACCGGTCTAGACACGCATCTGGGTCACCTCATCAGCCCACCGCAAGATCATCTTGCTAGGAACATGACGTATCACGTATCATCGTTGCCACGCCGCCCCTTGTGAGAGAGGGACCCCTATGCGTGCAACAACGCGCGCCCAGACGCTCAACCTCTTCGCGTTGGTCGACGCGATGGACGTTGGGGCGTTGACCCCACTTTTTGCCGAGGGTGGACGGGTCGTGTTCGGCAACAGCCAGCCGCTGGTCGGCATCGGGGAGATCCGGATAGGCCTCACCAACTTCTACGACACGATCGCCGGCCTGCACCACGAGGTGGTACGGGAATGGAACGTCGACCGAGACACGATCGTCGAACTGAAAGTCACCTACGACCGCAAGGACGGTCAGCAGGTCACCATCCCGTGTGTGACGATTTTCCATCTCGACGCTGCCGGCAAAATCGACGCGTACCGCGTCTACTTCGACGTTGCGCCGATTTATGCCTAACCATGCGTCTCGCTATCCCCTTGCCGACAAAACGGTTTGGCGCGTCGGGTATGGCGCGATGCAGCTGGCCGGAGACAACGTTTACGGTCCGCCACGCGACCGTGATGAAGCCATCGCAGTGCTACGGGCCGCGGTGGAGGCCGGGGTCGATCACATCGACACCGCGCAGTATTACGGGCCGGGGGTGGTCAACGAATTGATCCGTGAGGCACTTCACCCCTACCCCGAGGGTTTGGCATTGGTCAGCAAGGTCGCGGCCCGCCGCGACGATTCGGGTGCGGTGCTGCCCTATGACGAACCCGATCAGCTGCTGTCCGGCATATACGACAACCTCACGACACTGGGAGTCGAGCAACTTACCGCTGTCAACTTACGGGTGCTCGACAACGCCGCACCCGATGCCCGCTTCGTTGATCAGCTCGGCGCCCTGGTCACAGCCCGGGACAAGGGACTGATCGGCGGAATTGGAATCAGCAATGTCAGCCGCGCCCACCTGATGCGGGCGTTGGACATCACCGAAATCGTCTGCGTGCAGAACTTCTTCAATCTCGCGGCCCGTGAGAGCCTGCCCGTCTTGGAGGAGTGCTGTGCACGAGAGATAGCGTTCGTGCCGTTCTGTCCCTTGGGCTTTCCCACGGCGCAGCGCGACGAGATCCTGTCCAACTCGGTCGTCGCCGGCGTCGCCGATCGCCACGAAGCGAGCTCCGCACAGGTCGCCCTCGCGTGGTTGCTGGCCATCGCACCTAACGTCCTGCTGATTCCGGGAACCCGGACTCGCGGCCACCTAACCGACAATCTTGCCGCTGGCGGCCTGTCGTTGAGTGACCGCGAGATCGAAGTCCTTAACCAGGAATTCGGCTGACAACTGTTAACCATGAAAACAATGAGGAGATCCGGATGAACCTGGCGCTGTGGATTATCGCGATCGTGCTTGCGGTGGGGTTTGCCGCAAGCGGGCTGATGAAGATCGTTCGCACCAAGGAGCAACTCGTCGCGTCCGGCTTCGGCTGGGCGCAGGACTTCAGCCCGTCCACAATCCGGCTCATCGGGATCCTGGAGGTCCTCGGCGCGATCGGGCTCATCCTGCCGGCCGCGCTGCATATTGCGCCGATCCTGGTGCCACTGGCGGCAATCGGGCTCGCCCTGACGATGATCGGTGCGGCCGTCGTGCACGCTCGGCGCAAAGAAACGCCGATGATCGCGATCAACGCGGTGCTGCTTACGCTCGCCGTCATCGTGGCCTGGGGCCGTCTCGGGCCGTATCCCCTGACGTGACAATGCCCGCGGTGGTACTCACCGCTGACGGGCAGATCGCATTACAGGATCGACCACGCCCCAGGCTGCAACCCGGTCAGGTCCTCGTCGAGGTCGATCTGTGCGGCATTTGCGGCAGCGATCTGCACGCCTCCCAGTTGCCGCAGGTGTACCGCGGTGACTGCATCCTCGGACACGAGTCCACCGGTCGGATCGCGGCGGTCGGCCACGACGTCGCGGACTGGGCGATCGGCCAGCGGGTTGCGGTCAACCCCAACGGCAACGTGGACGGTACGTGCGTCTACTGCCGCTCAGGGCGCCCGAACTTCTGTCGACAGGCGACCTTGGAGACGGCGCTAGGCCTGCAGGCCGATGGAGGGCTGGCGCCGCTGATGGCCGCCTTCCCCGGACACCTGCGCCGAATCCCCGATGAGCTGGGGACTCTCGAGGCGGCGTGGGTCGAGCCCACGGCGACCGCGTTGCGAGCGGTGGACCTCGCCGGCGAGCTGTCGGGGCGGACGGTACTAGTGACCGGCGGCGGTCCAATCGGGCAGCTCGCCAGCAGGCTCGCTCACCTCAGATCGCCCGCACGAATCCTTCTCATGGAGCCCGCCGCACAACGGGCCGAGTTCGCGGAGGCTTCCCACGCGGTGTCGATCGCCGCCGACGCCGACACCAGCGGACCGGAGGTCGATGTCGTGCTCGAGTGCTCGGGCAGCGCCGCCGCGACCTCTGCCGCACTGAAACTGCTGGCCCCGGGCGGCATTCTGGTGGTGGTCGGGGCGGGACCCGACCCTGGCCTGGATTCGGCCACGATCCTGCTCAAAGAGATTACGGTGCGGGGCTCGTACATTTACAACGACGAATTCGACCGCGCTATCGAGCTGCTGGCCGCTGGACAAATCGCCGTTGCGGACCTCACCACGGTCATCAGTCCGCTTGCCGACGTGCTGACCGCGTTCGACGCGCTGCGCACCGGCCGAGTCATGAAAGCCCTCATCGCCCCGGCCACCCAGCCGTAGTCAATCCTCCTGCCACGGGGCCTCGCCCATGACCTCTGCGAACGTATCGGATAGGTTCGCCGCCATTCGCTCCGATAGCCAATCATCCTGGCGCGGATCGTAGTTGGGTGGCATGTGAAGCTGGCCGATGTAGGCGCCGGCCGCGATGGCCGACCACATCGTGGCCGCGCGCTGCACCCGCCGATCCTGGGAATCGAATCCCATCCGGCCGGCGAGCGCCTGCGTCAGCACCCGCTTGCGGACTGCAGACGCTTGCTGTTGCAGATGTGAGGTTGAGGTGACGACGCGCCCCATTGCCAGCATTCGATCACGCGTTATGACGCCGCGGCCATCGATGATCGCGCCCAACAACTCGATGGTCGCGATCAGCAGCGCGTGCTCAGGGTCGACGTCCGCCCTAACGTCGTGGAGTGCTGCGGCGGTGGCCTGCAGCATGTCATCGACAACCGACATGATGGCCGCATCCTTTGTCGCGAAGTGGCGTTCAAAGTCAGCCGGCGTCACGTCGGCGGCGGCGGCGATCTGATCCACGGTGGTGGCGTCGTACCCCTGGCTCATGCAGAGCTCCAGGGTGGCATCGACCAGCTGCTCGCGGCAGTCATCATCCCGATCGCCGGGCATTCGTGTTCTCTCTCCCGAAATTTCCTGAAATCCCCTCCGTGACCGCGCCTCAAACTTAGCGGCGGGTAGCGAACGCGACAACTAAATCGGCGTGTTGGGTGTCGTGGATATTTCAAGACAGAATTGAATACAAAGTTGCGGATCTGGATCCATAGCGGCCACCAGCTACTGCGCCAACCTTTTCGGTCGTGACCGATGTATCTCTGTTACCGGAACGTGGCCGACACGTACTGATTGTTGACTAGCTTTACCAGTCGGCCGATCTAGTGCTTTTACGAAGCAGAGGGATACATGGATTTCGAGGGCGGACATACCCGACACCTCCTGACACTGGCTCAGCGGGCACTACAGGGCGACAACGTCGACAAGGGAATGGTCTGCACGGCCGCGATCAGAGTTATCGACAACCCTCCTCGGGATGGCATCTTGCGCAGTCTGGCCGATCACGTATGTCAGGCCGTCTTTGACTGGGCTTGCTTCGAGGGCTCCAGTGCACGGCTTGAGGGTGTCGTCGAGAGCTACAAGACCGCCGCCAGTGCGCTACACGTCGAGGTGCAGCTCAACAAGCTGCGGCACTAACGTCGTCAACTTCCCGCTGAGCATCAGACGCGAAACGATCCGCGGCAACATATCCAAGCGCGCCAGTAAGGACCGCGAACTTGACGAGAGCGGCGATTTGCGCACGCCGTGCGTCAACGGCAATTCGCGTGCGGCGAAGCACGTTCAGTAACGACACTCCCTCTATCGCGTCGGCGGCGACGGCGACAATCACAGTTGCGGGCAAGACGGCCGGATGGCCACGCCGCCGACGGGCGCCGTCGACAAGCAGCGCCGTGAACGTGCCGTAGGTTGCCATGTATCCGAAATCGAGCCATAGGGATACCCGCGCGGCCCGCTGACCGTCGCTGCCCCAGCGGGTCATAATGTCCTCAGCTCGAGTCGCACTGCCGGCCAACTCAAATGGAATAATCCCCGGACCACCGGTCGCGCGCATACGCCGTTCCACCAACAGCATTACCAGCGTGTAGACAACAAAAGCGACAGTAGCTGCCGCGAATCGATTGTCGGGTATGCGCTCGCCCACCACATTCGACTCCTTTGGAATGGCCGCATTCTCGCGTCATCTGATTCCGAGCGGATTTGTTGCGTGCTGGTTCTTCCAGGCTGATGGCGCCGGTTCGCGCGTCGCTTGTACGGATCCGTCGTCTTTCATCACAGCCAGTACATCTCGTTGGTGCGTGAATCATCGCCGAATCCGACGGATCCGTACAAGCAGGCGCGACCGGGGTTGGTTCACGCTCGAAGTCATCGGGTCGATTGGAACGGAGGTGCTGTTCGATGTCCAAAGTCGCTCCCGCGCTGGGTCACGTGCAAGAGACGTTGTTGATTCCGCTGTACGGCAGGGCACGCGACGCCGCCAAGCGCCATCCGGTGCTCAATGACGAGCGGGCCGGTGATTTGGTCGACGGCCTTGAATACGACTTCGCCCGGTTCGGCGGTCCCGCGTTGTTGGGTTGCGTCCTGCGATCGGCGATTCTCGACGGATGGGTGCGGGCGTTTTTGACCGCGCATCCGACGGGAACGGTCGTCGAAGTCGGCACCGGGCTGAACACCCGGTTCGATCGGCTCGATAACGGGACGGTCCGCTGGTTCGATCTGGACCTTCCTGACACGATCGCGCTACGCCGCCGTTTCTTCACCGACCGGCAGCGGCGCACGATGCTGGTGGGTTCAGTACTGGACACCGACTGGTTCGACACCGTCGCCGCTGCCCCTGGCCCGTATCTTTTCGTATGCGAGGCGGTCTTGGTGTACCTGACCGAGGACCAGGTCCGCACCGTGCTATCGCAGCTTGCTCATCGGTTTGCGGGGTCCCTGATCGCCTTCGACACCGCTGGCGCGGTGATGCTGCGAAATCAGCACCGCAACGGGTCAATGCACGCGGTAGACGCCCGGATGCAGTGGGTTTGCGACGATCCGAGCCAGCTCCAACGTTGGGGACACGAGCTGTTGGACACCCGCACATTCGCCACCCCACAACCAGATGTCGCCTCGACCTGGCCCGCGCGCTACCGCTACGGCATGCCGCTGCTGGCCCGGCTACTCCCCTTCGTCGTCAACAACTACAAACTCAACCTGTTCAGGCTCGGCGCATAGCCGGGAGGCTCAGATCGACTGCCGTCCGATGGACGCGCCGCCGTCGACGAACAGGGTTTGTCCGGTGATGAACGATGCTTCGTCGGATAGCAAGAAGGCGATCGCTGCGGCGATCTCCTCGGGGCGTCCCAGGCGGCCCATGGGAACCATGGCACGGTAGCGAATCTCGCCCTCGCTGCCGGGTGGACTGTTCTCCCGGAACAGTGCCGTTTCGACGGGTCCCGGCGCGACCGCGTTGACGGTGATGCCGGTGGCTGCCAGCTCCAGCGCCCACACGCGGGTCGCGCTAATCAGGGCCGCTTTAGCAGCGGCATAAGCGGTGCGCTTCTGTGGGGCGCCCAGCGCGACCAGACTCGCGATGTTGACGATGCGGCCCCAGCCTCGGCGGCGCATCGCGGGTAGGGCCGCCTGGGCCAGTTGGATCGCGGTGCGTAGGTTGACATCGAGGACCGCGTCGAGCGCGTCCAGGGTGAGGTCGTCGAGCGACTGAGGACGGACCAAACCTACGTTGTTGACCACCGCGTCGATCCGGTTGGCAGATGAAATCTCCTGTAGTGCAACAGATGTTGCAATTCGGTCGGAGAGATCGGCGGTATACAGCAGACCGGGGAAGGTAGCGTCCGGAGTCCGCGCGATGCCCACTACCTTGTCCCCTCGCTCGGCCAGGCGTTCGGCTAGAGAGCGGCCGATGCCCTTACTCGCCCCGCTGATGAGTACCGTGCGGCTGCCTTGTTCACTTGAGATAGTCATCGTGGACTCCTGGTCTGTCCCCCGCCAATGTGATTCACCGCCATTGTGATCAATGCCGATCACGTCCGACAGCTATCCCGATGCCGCGAGGACGACCAGAATGAAACCCGACGGGCCCGGAAGGACTGAAAATGACACCCCCACGCTCTAGCCGCGATCGGCGAATTCCTCAACTCATTCCGCATCGGTTGCTACATAGCACTCAACGTCACCACCCAGCCGTGCTGGACGAGGCCAAGCAACGAAGCGCCAGCATCCAGCTGCGACTGGCCGATCGAATCACCGCATTTGCCGGTTCGATGAACTTCGTCTGGATCCACGCAGTCCTGTTCGCGGTGTGGATGGCCGCGCTGGAAAAGAACCCCTGGCCGACCCTGACCCTGGTGGTGTCACTTGAAGCGATCTTCCTGTCGACGTTCGTGATGATCGGCCAGAACCGCCAATCAGCCTTCCAACAGGCCAAAGCCGACCACGACTTTGAAGCTCAGGAACTCGAGCTCAAGACCAACACCGAGCTGACCCGCCAAATCCATGTCCTCACAGAGGAATTGCACAGACGCTTCATCGGCGAGTCCGCGGCACGCTAATTGGGGCGAGGCTCGGTTTAGCATCCGTCACTGCCCTTCGCTCTCGGAAGACGAGAAGACCTGGATCCTGGGCCGTACCGCGCGTCAGATTCTGCGCTGGCCCGCGTTCGACGAGACCCACTAGAGCGCAACGGTCCTCGATCCCGTGGTGCTGAGTTCGTCGCCCGGGATTCAGCGCGGCTGGCTCAGAGCGCCTGGAAGGTCATGGCGACGCCGTTCATGCAGTACCGCAGACCGGTCGGCTGCGGTCCGTCGTTGAACACGTGGCCGAGGTGGCCTCCACATTGGCTGCAGAGAACTTCGGTGCGCATCATGCCCAGGCTGCCGTCTGAGCGTTCCAGGACCGCGTTGTCCAGGGCCTTCCAGAAACTCGGCCAGCCGGTGCCGCTGTCGAACTTGGTGTCCGAGGAGTAGAGGTGCCGCGCGCAGCCCGCGCAGCTGAACACGCCGCGACGGTGTTCGTCATTGAGCGGGCTGGTGTACGGAGTCTCGGTGCCTGCGTTGCGCAACACGTCGTACTGGGCTGGGGTGAGCAGGTTTCGCCACTCGGCATCGGTGTGGGTCACAGCGAAGCCGGAGTCAGGCGATGCCGACGTCCTACCCGCGGCGCAGGCCCCTATCGTGACCATCGACATTGCGGTCACGCTTGCGGTGATGAAGAATCGCCGTCTCGTCACATCCATGCCACCAGTATGTAACGCGGAAGCGAGGAGCGCAGGTGGGTCGACGCAAGTTGGCAGTTGTCGCGATTTGCGCACTCATCGTCATCTTCGGCGCGTGGATGTTGGCGCGAACCCATTCTTCTGCCCCGGCACCGACGACAGTCAGTGGAAGCAGTGGGCCGACGTGCCCGATGTCCACCCTGCCCCCAGAGGCGCTCGACACCGTGAGGCGCATCCAGGCAGGCGGCCCCTTCCCGTTTCCGGGCAGTGACGGTGCGGTGTTTGTTAACTACGAGGGCCACCTGCCCAAGCAGCGCAGGGGCTACTACCACGAGTACACCGTGATCACCCCGCGTGCCCGAGACCGGTCGCTGAGACGCATCGTCACGGGCGGAGCACCACTGACCGATCCCACCCAATACTTCTACACCGGCGACCACTATGACTCGTTCTGTCTGGTCACTGGCGCGGGAAGGCAGAGATGACGCGAGAGCCAGCCGCACACCCGCCCGTGATCTTCCGAATCGACGGCCGAAAGATCAGATCAGCCAACGACTTCTATCGCGAAATCGGATCCTCCGTCAACGGGCCCGGCGGATACTTCGGACGCAACCTCGACGCCCTGGCCGACTGCCTACGGGGCGGATTCGGCACTCCCGAAAATCGGCCTTACGAATTCGAATGGCAACACAGCGCGGTATCGCAGCACTACCTCAACGACATACGCCAAGGGCAGCGCACATTGTTCGATGCGATACAAGACGTCTTCAACGACGCCGGAGTGACGCTGAAACTTATATGACACCTCTGTGGGCACGCGGATTTGCTATTTGGACGGCCGCGCAAGCCCCAGGTGATCGCGCAACGTCTTGCCGGTGTACTCGGTGCGGAATCGGCCACGGCGCTGCAGGATCGGCACAACATGATCGACGAACGCCGTAAGTTCATGCGGCAGTGTCGATCCCATGAACGTGAAGCCGTCGACCGCACCCGCATCCTGCCAAGCGATCACATGAGCGGCCAGTTGCTCGGGTGTGCCGATGAAATGCGCCCCTCCCGCACCTCCACCCGTCGGCCGGGTGATCTCGCGTAAGGACGCGTTCGGTCGCGCTCGCGCGGCCGCATAGAGCTGTTCGGCGCGGCTTGACGGTATCGACTGGTCGGCCCAAAGCGTGGCGGGCAGCGGAGCATCCGGATCGAATCCGTCGGGATCGAGTCCGGCTGTGTACAAGGCGTTTTGCCAACGAAACTCCGGGCTTGCCAGATCCTCGAGTCGCTGCGCTCTTGCCTGCGCTTCGGCCTCGGTGCCGCCCAATGTCACCATCAACGCCGGCAGCACCAGCACCTGATCTGGCTTACGGCCTACGGCAGCGGCCTGCGCGAGCAGATCGGCCCGGAATGCGACCGCCGCCTCCAGCGATGGTGGCCCGGAGAACACCACCTCGGCGTAGCGGGCGGCCAGCCCGACACCGGCGGCCGACTGTCCCGCTTGAACGAGCACCGGGTGCCCTTGCGGCGACCGGGGAAACGGCAGGACCCCTTCGACGTCGTAGAACTGACCGTGGAAGCGCGGCGCGTGCAGCTTGCCACGATCTGCCCACACGCCACGCTCACGGTCACCGACGACCGCGTCGTCCGCCCAGCCGTCCCACGAACGCGTGACAGCTTCGACGAATTCGTGGGCGCGCGCATACCGATCGGCGCGCTCGGGATGAAACCGTTCACCGAAATTCGCCGCGGCCAGTGGCGTGACGGTGGTGACGATGTTCCAGCCCGCGCGACCGCCACTGAGATGATCCAGCGTCGCAAACCGGCGGGCGAGATCCCACGGCTTGCTGTAGGTCGTCGAGCCCGTCCCGATCAGCCCGATCCGGCTGGTGGCCGCGGCGAGCGCCGACAGCACCGCAATCGGGTCGAATTGCGTCTGCGGGAGATAGGTAGCTCGGTATTCGGCGATGGCGATGTTGTCGGCTAGAAAAATCGAGTCCATCAAGCCGCGTTCAGCGATCCGGGCGATATCGGTGTAGTAGGACAAGCCGAGGACGTTGCGGACGTCGTCGTCGACAATGCGCCAGGCGGCTTCGTGATAGCCGTTGGGCCAGATGAACGCATTGAAGTGCAGCTGTTGCCTGCTCACCGGTTCGGTTTCCTACTCACCCGAGCAGCAACACGGCTCGGAGTCGGAATAGTCCTCCGGCCGCCGCGCGGAGCGAGTGGCGGGACTCGAACCCGCGTATACGGCTTTGCAGGCCGCTGCCTAGCCGCTCAGCCACACCCGCACAAGGAGTCACCGTGCCAGCTCAGACCACCTGCGGTCCATCGTTTCGCTCGGCCCGATCATTACGCGCCGCAGCGCTTTGACGACCCCGGAGTGGCGCCGATTGCGCGGCGACAATATGTTTTCTCAGGTGGTCTCCTCAGGTACCGGCGCGGTCGCGCGATGGATTGTCCCCTTCTTGGCGGTTGCGACCGTTCTCGGCATAGGTTGTTCGGCCGACCCGGCCCAGGTCGGTCCCGCCCCGGCGGTGCGCCTGGTCGACGACGCAAACCCGCTGGCCGGACAACCCTTCTACGTCGATCCCACGTCGCCGGCCATGGCCGCCGCGCATAAGGCCAATCCGCCGAGTCCCGAACTTGACGCGGTCGCCAACACGCCGCAGGCGCACTGGGTCGACCCGGGGGTTTCTTCCGCTGCGGTCGCCGGGTATGTCGGCGCCGCCCAGGCCGCCGGCAGCATGCCGGTGCTGGCGCTTTATGCCATTCCACATCGCGACTGCGGGAGTTTCGCAGCGGGTGGATTCGCGACGGCAGCCGACTACCGCCAGTGGATCGACGGCGTCGGAGCCGCTCTAGGGGCCTCGCCGGCGACAGTCATCGTCGAACCCGATGCACTCGACATGGCCGACTGCCTCTCGGCTGGTCAACGGGACGAACGCTACGGTCTGATGCGCTACGCCGTCGACACGCTGACCCGCGATCCGGCCGCCGCCGTCTACGTCGACGGCGGGCACTCACGCTGGTTGAGCGCAAACGAAATCGCCGCCAGGCTCAACCAGGTCGGTGTAGACCACGCCCGGGGTTTCAGCCTCAACACCTCAAATTTCTTCACCACCGATGAGGAAATCGGTTATGGCGAAGCGGTTTCGGCGCTCACAAAGGGTGCGCACTACGTGGTCGACACCTCGCGCAACGGCGCCGGACCAGCGCCCGACGCCCCGCTCAATTGGTGCAACCCCAGCGGTCGGGCGCTCGGCGTCCCGCCCACGACGGCTACTGCGGGTGCGCATGCCGACGCCTACCTATGGATCAAGCGTCCCGGTGATTCCGACGGCGCCTGCGGCCGCGGCGATCCCGGGCCGGGCCACTTCGTGAACCAATACGCCATCGACCTGGCCCGCGCCGCGCACCACTAGGAGCTCCAGCCAGATCGGCGTGTATTGCCGCGGTGTGCGCACGTTACTGTGCTGAGGTCGGCCTCATTGAACAAGCCGACAGAAAAGTTGAGCACATTCATGACCGCAGCAGCAGAAGCGTTGGCGCTCGAATCGCGGGTTGGCCACTACTACCAGATGGACGGCACCTACCTGGTCGGCCGCGAGAAGGTGCGCGAGTACGCCCGTGCGGTGCAGGACTATCACCCTGCGCACTGGGATGTCGCCGCCGCCGCTGAGCTGGGTTATTCAGACCTGGTGGCGCCGCTGACGTTCACGTCGACCCCGGGCATGACCTGCAATCGCCACATGTTCGAAGAGGTAGTCGTCGGCTACGACACCTACATGCAGACCGAAGAAGTCTTCGAGCAGCACCGCCCGATCGTCGCCGGCGACGAGCTGCACGTCGACGTCGAACTGACGTCGGTGCGACGAATCGCCGGCAGAGACCTGATCACCGTGACCAACACCTTCACCGACACCGCCGGCGAGCGGGTACACACCCTGCACACCACCGTTGTCGGTCTCACCGCCGAGGACATCGATCCGGCGATCATGACGGCCGTGCAGAAGACGATGATGCACGACGTCGACATCTTCGCAATCGGCGAATCCGAGTACCACAAGACGGTGCGCCCCGAAGGCCAGATACGCATCGCCGAGGACACCGCCCGTACGCCGGGCACGCCGTCGTTCGACGACGTGAAGGTCGGCGATGAACTACCGGTGCACCACGCCCGACTGTCCCGCGGTGACCTGGTGAACTATGCCGGCGTGGCCGGCGACGCCAACCCGATCCACTGGGACGAGACCATCGCCAAGCTGACCGGCCTGCCCGATGTGATCGCCCACGGAATGCTGACCATGGGTTTGGGTGCCGGATTCGCCTCCGCGTGGTCGGGCGACCCCGGTGCGGTTACCCGCTTTGCGGTGCGGCTGTCTGCGCCCGCGATCGTGTCGGCCGCTGAGGGCGCCGACATCGAGTTCAGCGGCCGAATCAAATCCCTGGACCCTGGCACTCGCACCGGTGTCGTCATCGTCGCCGCAAAGTCCGGCGGCAAGAAGATCTTCGGCCTGGCGACGTTGCACGTCCGCTTCCGCTGACCTGCAAATTCGGGCAGCGTGGGCGCTTAGTCCGCGGTGCTCAGCACCGGCAAACGTCGACCGATCAGCCCGTCCAAGCTGGCCTTGCCGGCTCCTACACACAGCAGCCAAAGCAGCAGCCCCACCAGCAGCCACTCCGGCGCATAGAACAAATTGCTCAGGAAATCCCAGAGAGCCGGATACTTCTGCGCCAGATTCGGGCCGATGTCCGTGATCAAGGCGCCGACCATATCCCCGGCCAGCACCAGAGACACCAGCCGGGTAGCAAGGCCCAGCATCAACGCCACACCACCAACAAGTTCCACCACTGCCGTAACCGGGGCGAGCACCTGCGCGGCCGGAATACCCAGGCCGACAAACATCGCTGTGAACTTACCGAGATCGCCGAGCTTGCCCACCGCACCGCTAAAGAACATGAACCCAACAGTGATCCTCAGCACCAGGTTCGGCAGCCAGCCGAGGTTGTTCAGTGCGTCGGTAGTGCGAAGGTAGGCCGGGCGAAAGCGTCCGGTACCGACGAGAGATTCGCGGGCCATCAGATCCCTCCTGCGTTCGTGGGCAAAGGATGAGCGTTCGCTCTGACCCTCTCCCCTTACGATTGCCCGTCGGCCGGCGGAGCCTGAATGACATCTTTCAGGCTGAATGAGATTCCGCGTAACCGATGTCTGCACACACCATGAACGAATCTCACCCGGTGTGCGTCGCACGGCGCGTCCTCCGAGGGCTTTTGGCTGCAATTCCGGCATGATGGCCGGACCGAGGGGGCGCGGATATCTCGGCTTGTGTGCTTGCGCCTAGGCGTCGGCCACCGTGACCGCTCAAGAAATAGCTTGAGGAAGGCTGCGCATGTCCACGTCAACACTGACGATGCCCATACCGAAACCGCCAAAGACGTCAACAACCGGCCCACCGCGGCAGCCGAGCCTAGCCAAGCTCACCTTTCTATCGCTCCTGGTCGTTGCGCTCACCGTCCTGAGCGTCTCCTTGTACTGGGTGGAGCACCACAAAGGCCACCATCCGACTGTGCTCGGCGAGACCGACAACCCCGACCATGTGACCCTTACCGTCCTCATCCAGAAGATCGACCCGTCTACAGCACGGATAAGTGCCCAACTGGAGCTAAAGGGCGCGGGCTCCTTGGTGGACGAGCACACACATGAGCTGAAAGAAGATGCAACCCTCATCAGCAATGCGGTCAGCAACCGCACCTTGGTCTCCAAAGCACATCAACGCCCAGAATTCGTCTCGGTCCAATTCGCGCTTCGTGACGGGATCATCACCGATTACCCCTTCGACAGCTACACGGCGAACTTCTTTTTCCACGTGCTCGTCGGCGACGGCCCAAATCAGCGCGTCGTCCCGATCCGAGTCGTGTTCAACAACATCGACACCTTCTTCAAGTTGTCCCCGAAACAGGAAAAATCGATCCAGGTGCATCAAGACGATGGGGAAGCCAAAACCATCACGACACCTCAATCACATTTCGCCGCAACGACAAAAGTGCAGCGTTCGACGAGCACGATCGTGTTTGCCGCGTTCATCATGGTGTTCATGTGGTGCCTGACCATCGCCTCGCTCATCGCGGCTTGGTACATCGCCAGCGGCAAGTTCGGCTTGTTCTGGTCTGCACTCGCTTTCCTCGGCACATTGCTATTCGCGCTTATCCCCTTGCGAGACGCCGTCCCGGGCGACCCTCCGATCGGCTCGCTCATCGACTTCGCCGCATTTTTCATCGCCGAAGGCGTCGTCTCAATCTCGATGATCGTCACAGTCCTGCACGGCTACCACATCGAAATCTCCGGAAAGCAGCGGAACATCCCACTCGACGACTAACCGGCGCCTCTCTGTCTCAAGAGTTCACTTCCGACGGCTGCGCAAGTGCGAGCGCTTCGGCCTGCGTCTCAAACAACTGAATCTCCTGTGGCCGTGGTCAATTGGGCGATGGAACGCACCCGAATTGCCGTTAGCTCCTGCCCCAACGCTGCGTTGGAACCCCGCGACGGAGTCGCCAGAAAATACCCGGCCCCTGAGAACTCCTTGAAACCAGGATTAACTTCAGCTAAGAAGATGCGATGACGCAGATCACACTGCGGTGCTCGGTGAGAGAGGAGTGCAGCGGTGAACGGATCTAAGTTGCTCGCGAACGTTGCCGCGGTTGGCATGGTCGTCGGCATGGCGAGCGCGCCGTTAAACCAAGCCGCCCACGCTGACGTGACTCTGCTGTCCGCGGACGACCCGCTATCTGGGAGTGACACGGCGATCATCCTCGGCGGAACCACCGAGCCGACGCCGGACACCGCCTTCGCGCAGGCCGCCGAGGATCTGTATCTGCACCCGCTGGGTTTCGACGATGGCGCAACCTACTCGACGGTCTGCGACATGGTCGGGACCGAACCGTGCAGCGCGCCGTTGCAGGTGCTGACGACGCCCGAACTGATTCAGCAGGGCCCGAGCAGTCTCACAGCCGCCAACGACGTCGTTCTCGCCGTGGAGAACGAATACAACGCGGATCCGGGTGCTTTCAGCGCCGCAGATCCGCTGACGATCTTCGGATACTCGCAGAGCGCCACCGCCGAGTCGATCGCAATGACCGAGCTCGCGCAAGCTGGGAACATCCCCAGCGACGACCTGCACTTCGTGTTCATCGGCGACCCCTCCCTTCCAGGCGGCATATGGCCCAATCTGGTCCCGGATCTGGACACGATATTCGGCTCGAGTCTGACCAACACGATTCTCACGGATCTCGGCATGGACGCCGTCCTTGGCAACGTGACGCCGGATGATCTGTACCCGGCGACGATCTACTCGCTGGACGGCGACGGCGTCGCCGACTTCCAACAGGACTTCACGGCAGGAGGTCTGCTGGATCCGCTCGTGGGCCTATTCGTCCAGCATGTGGAATACCTGGGGTTGACACCGTCGGAGATCGCCGATGCAACCACGTCGACCAACGGCGACCTCACATATGTCGACATCTCCGACAACATCAACAATTTCGACGCGTGGATCGATGCAATTGGGCATGGGGTTGCCAGCAGCGGACTACTCGAGAGCGTATTCGACTCTCTACAACTGTATTTGACCAACATGTTCTGACCTGAGTCGTGGTCGCAACAGCTTGTCAGGAGTAGTGCAACCGTCGCTGCTTCGAGTCGGTCCAGGCGATCTCTGACAGATTCCCGTCAGAACGAGTTGGTAAGGGCGAGCTCAATAGAATCCATCAAACGTACCGACATGTTTCCCGGGACATCGACATCAGCGAATTCGCCAGCCTCTTGTCCTGACCCGCCTTCCATCGCCAT
This sequence comes from Mycobacterium sp., assembly GCF_035570115.1. Lineage (GTDB taxonomy): Bacteria > Actinomycetota > Actinomycetes > Mycobacteriales > Mycobacteriaceae > Mycobacterium. Next base: position 367 of record NZ_DATMLH010000304.1, on the reverse strand, counting down.
ATCAAGGCGGCTGGCGAGGGTTGCCTCACGGTGGGCGCTTAGCCTTCGGCGCCGCTCAGCCAAAAAACGGGCCGCGGCCTGGGAGCGCCGCGAAAACCTGTGGCCGCGAACCCTTTGCGGGCTGCGGCCCAGCTCTTGTCGAGGTCTCCGACAACACCTGCAGCGACTTCGACTTTCGCCTTCATGCCGCGGCATGTGCGGATGCGAGGTCGCCACCCAAACGCAGTACCGCTCGACGAAGCACCAAACCCATCCCGATCAGGAACACGCTGTAGGTCGCGAGTGCTAGCCAGAACACGAGGATGCCTTGCCATGAAAGCGGACCGCTGTGAAAGAAGAACGCCATGACGTCGGGGATGAAAGACGC
>NZ_DATMLH010000303.1:0-8888 GCF_035570115.1 Mycobacterium sp. | reverse complement strand
CTCGCTGAGATAGCCAGAGTTGTTGAGCACGAAGACAATCGGGCGCAGCCCGTGGCGACCGAGCTGGCTGATCTCCTGAGCGGTCATCTGGTGTGAGCCCTCCCCAGTGATGAGGATCAGCCGCCGATCCGGGGCCCCCTTGGCGGCGCCGAAAGCCGCCGGGGTCGCCCATCCGATCGACGCCCACAGGGTTTGGTTGTGAAACTCCGCCCCATGAGGGAGTTGCGCCAACGCCAAACCCAGCGACGACGTCCCGGTGTCGGTGATGATCACGTCATCGGGGCGGAAGAAGTCCGCCCAGCGTGGGTAGAGGGCATCGGCGGTGATCGGGTCCTCCCCACCGCCGGTGATCGGCCCCAGCGTCTCCGGTGCGATGGCCGGCGGCTCAGCACGTTTGGTGATACGCGCCGACAGCTCCGCGAGGATGTCGGCGATCTCCACGTTGCGGTACACCGTGGAGCCGACGATGGTGCGGTGATGGTCGATGGCGATCACCTTGGCCGGGTCCAGCCGGACGGTGCCCCCCGCGGCGTTACCGTCGGTCAGCCTGGCGCCCAGCATCACCACCACGTCACACGACTCGACGAAGGCTCGGACCTGCTCGCCCATCAGCCGCCCGACGTACATGCCGATGTAGTTGGGGTGATCTTCGCCCAGCACCGACTTGTCGGCGAACATCGTCGTAAACGGTAAGCCCGCGCCGTCGACGAACCCCGTCGCGGCAGCCTGCAGGCCGAGCCGTCTCAGCAGGATCCCCGGCAGCACGCATGCCTGCCCCGCGTCGGTCAGTGCGGCGGCGACTGCGTCGGTGGCCGCCGCCAGCGACGCGGGGTCGCTGATCGGCGCGCTCACCGATGGCGCCTCGGCAAGGACGGGTGCAGTCGCGACGTCGCTGGGAATCGCCAGGTAGACCGGCCGTCGATGGTAGAACGCCGCCGCGATCAGCCGCTCTGTCTCCGCCGCCGCGTTCTGCGGCGTCAGGGCCGCGCTGGCACACACAATCGGCTCGGCCATCCGACGGAACAGGTCGAATTCGCCGTTGCCCAGCGTGTGGTGCGCGAGCGCCCGGCCCTCCTGGGTCGCCGAATTCGGCGTGCCGACCAGATGAAACACCGCGAGATGCTCCGCGCAGGCACCCGCAATACCGCTCATCGCGGCAAGTTCGCCCACCCCGTAGGTGGTGCACAGCGCGGCGACGCCGCGCATCCGGGCATACCCATCCGCGGCGTAGGCGGCATTGAGCTCATTGCAGCATGAGATCCAGTTCAGCGCCGGGTCTTCGACGATCGCGTCGTTAACCGGGAACGCGTAATCCCCGGCAACTCCGAAGACGTCATCGACGCCAATCTCTTTGAGCCGCCTTAAGACATGTTGAATGACCGTTTCAGCCATGATTTCACTTCCATTCGGGTTAACACATTCCAGCGGGACCGGAACCGGGGCGTGGCATTCCGGCGTTTTGGACATCTGGGCGGCGCTATTTCGTGAGGCCGGGTCCGCTGTGTGGGTCGACGATGATCTTGAAGATGGCGGTGGCGATGGTGATGCGAGCCGGCGAACGCCAGCTCCATTTCCGCCTTTACCAGCCGGTCGAGCATGCCGCGCTCGGACCGACGGCCAACCAGCTTCATCGCACTTCGCACTACCGCTTCGTGTCTGAACAAACGGTGTCCGGCTAAGCCTAGTTGCGAGACGCCAAAATCCGAGGCCGACGAGCACCGAAGGTTCATTGAGTTACTTGCCGCAAACATCGCGCCGTGGCACGCCGTGGGATAGCCTCCCAACCAGTCCATCCCCAGGACGTGCCGCATGGCGGCGTTGCACCGAGCCACGTCGATAGGAACCCGATGCCTCCGCTGCCCAGTACGCCTGGCCCGGCTGATCATGCGGCCGCCGATGAACGATTCGCTCGTGAGGACCAGGGCTATCACCACGACCTGAAACCTCGGCAGATGCAGATGATCGCGATCGGCGGCGCGATCGGGACCGGGCTATTCATGGGCGCGGGAGGACGACTCGCATCGGCGGGGCCCGGGTTGTTCCTGATCTACGGGATCTGCGGCGCCTTCGTCTTCCTGATCCTGCGTGCGCTCGGCGAACTGGTGCTGCACCGCCCGACATCGGGCTCGTTCGTCTCTTACGCTCGCGAGTTCTACGGGGAGAAAGCGGCTTTCGTTGCGGGCTGGATGTACTTCCTGAACTGGGCGATGGCGGCCATCGTGGACAGCACCGCGATCGCGAGCTACTTCCACTATTGGACCGCGTTCAACGCGGTCCCGCAGTGGACGCTCGCGCTGATCGCGCTGTTGCTGGTTGTGTCGGTAAATCTGATCTCGGTGAAGGCCTTCGGCGAGTTCGAGTTTTGGGCAGCGCTGATCAAGGTGCTGGCCCTGACGACGTTCCTGGTCGTCGGAATCGTGTTTCTGGCCGGTCGCTTCAAGATCGAAGGACGGAACACCGGGCCCAGCCTCTGGGCCGACCACGGCGGATTCTTGCCGACCGGCCTGCTGCCGCTTGTGCTCGTCACCTCTGGGGTGATATTCGCCTACGCCGCAGTCGAACTGGTGGGCACGGCCGCCGGAGAAACCGCCGAGCCGGAGAAGGTCATGCCACGAGCGATCAACTCAGTGATCGCCCGTATCGCGGTCTTCTACTGCGGATCAGTCCTTCTGCTGGCGCTGCTGCTCCCCTACACCGCCTACAAACACCAGGAGAGCCCGTTCGTCACCTTCTTCTCGAAAGTCGGTCTCACCGGCGCCGGCTCGCTGATGAACGTGGTGGTGCTTACCGCCGCGTTCTCGAGCCTGAACGCCGGGCTGTATTCCACCGGCCGGATCCTGCGGTCGATGTCAGTCAACGGCAGCGGTCCGAAGTTCACCGCACGGATGTCGAAAAACGGTGTGCCGTACGGCGGGATCCTGCTAACCGCCGCCATCGGGCTATTCGGTGTAGCGCTCAACGCGGTCAAACCGAGCCAGGCCTTCGAAATCGTGCTCAACATCGCCGCTATAGGGGTGCTGGCGGCCTGGGCGACGATCGTGCTCTGCCAACTCCGGTTTTACAGCAGGGTGAAGGCCGGAACGTTGCAGCGGCCGCATTTCCGGATGCCGCTCGCCCCTTATAGCGGCTATGTCACGCTGGCTTTCTTGGCGGGCGTGTTGGTCCTGATGATGTGCGACCCCGAGAAGGGTTCCTGGATCATTGCGGCGCTGGTGGCCGCCGTCCCCGCCCTGATCGGCGGCTGGTTCCTGGTCCGCAACCGTGTGACGGCCGCGGCCGACGACGTGGTCGACCATGCCAGCGAGGTGCCAGACCTAGCACCTGATTAATAGAGCATCTGCTCTGTTATTGTTCGGGGATGCCCCGACCGCGCGTGTATGAGCCGGACCGGGTTTTGGACGCCGTCGAGTCGCTGGCTGTGGCTTCCGGGCCCGCCGCGGTCACCATCCGTGCGATTAGCGCCGCCGCCGGTGTTTCCAATGGCGCGCTCTACCACACGTTCGCGTCGCGCTCGGGCCTGATGGGCCGCGCATGGTTACGGGCCGGCCGACGATTCCTCGCGGTGCAAAACGATCTGGTCGATAAGGCTTTATCGACGACCGGGCCGCAGGCGCCGGTGGCGGCCGTGGTGGCCGCCGCTGACGCGCCGGCGGTCTTCGCCGAGCAGCATCCGGACTCCTCCAAAGTGCTGCTGACGGTGTCGCGCGAAGAGCTCTTGGATTCGGATCTGCCCGACGACGTCGCCATCGAGCTGCGCGATCTCGACCGATTGCTGGTCGGCCTGCTGATCCGGCTAGCGGTCAACCTCTGGGACCGCAAAGATGCGCGTGCCGTCGACACGATCACCACCTGCATCGTCGACCTGCCAACCGCCATCCTGTTGCGCCGCGACCGGCTGGCCAACCCAACGGCCCGCGAACACCTGCGGGCGTCGGTGCGCGCGGTTCTCGACGTCGGACCACCGCCCCTCAAGAAAGGATCGAAACCGTGGGAATCAGCCTGAGCTACGAAGAGAAGATCGCCATCCTGGATCTCGGAGATGACGAAAACCGTTTCTCCCCAGAATTTCTCGACACGGTTGACGCGCACCTCGACGAGCTGGTCGGTTCGGGCGCCCAGGGTCTGGTGACCACCGGCGGCGCCAAGTTCTACTCCAACGGCCTGGACCTGGATTGGCTGACCGCGCACGGGGATCAGACGACGTGGTACGTCGGACGCGTGCAGGGCATGCTGGCCCGGTTCCTCACGTTGCCGGTACCCACCGCGGCGGCGGTGGTCGGTCACGCGTTCGGCGCGGGGGCGATGCTGGCGCTCGCGCACGACTTCCGGGTGATGCGCTCCGACCGGGGCTTCTTCTGCTTCCCCGAGGTGGACATCCGCATCCCCTTCACCCCCGGAATGGCCGCACTGATCCAGGCCAAGCTCACCCCACAGGCAGCGGTCGCTTCGATGACGACCGGACGCCGCTTCGGCGGCGATGACGCCTTGGCCCTGGGCATTGTCGATGCCGTCGCGGGTGAGGGCGCCGTGACCGGCACGGCTGTCGACATCTTGCGCCCGCTCAACGGCAAGGACCCGGGCACGCTGGGGGCCATCAAGCAAACGATGTTCGGCGCCGCGGCGCAGGCGCTGACCACGAGTACTTAAGAGCCCCAGAGCAATTAGCTTCAGGCAAAAAGCCTGGACATCACGTGGTTAGACGCATAACGTACGCCTCGGGCGGCACTCTATTTTCGTAGATCCACGCCGCACCACGACCTCGCAATGACGCGGGAAGGACGACCCATGACAACGGTGCAAGCTGTACTCGACGAGATCCGCGACCGTCCTGGAACCGGCGACGTCATCCCGGTCTTCGACCCGTCCACCGAAGATCAAATCGCCGAGTTCACCGACTGCGGCACCGACGCCGTCAACGCGGCCGTGGCGCGCGCGAAAGCCAGCGCCGAGTCCGGGATCTGGTCACAGAAGCCCGACTACGAGCGCGCCAAGATCCTGTGGCGCGTCGCCGAACTGATCGACAAGAACGCCGAGCTTCTCGCCGAGCTCGAAATGCTCAACGGCGGAATGTATCCCGCTCAAGCGGAGATGCAGGTGAAGATCGGCGCGGAGTGGTTCCGTTACTACGCGGGCTGGTGCACCAAGATCGACGGCATCGCGCGCGACGTCAATACCGGTGGTCTGACCGGGGTCGATTCGCACATGCACACCTACACGGTGCGCGAGCCCTACGGCGTGGTTGGACTGATCTTCCCGTGGAACGGCCCGGTCTTCAATTTCTGCGCCAAGCTCGCGCCATCACTGGCGGCCGGCTGCAACAGCGTCGTCAAACCCGCTGAGGAGACACCACTTTCAGCACACGTGCTGATGCAGATCCTGGCGGAGGCGGGAGTTCCCGACGGGGTGGCGAACCTCGTCAACGGCTACGGCCACACCGTTGGCGCCGCGATCACCGCGCACCCCGACGTCGAGAAGGTCGCGTTCACCGGTTCGACCGAGGTCGGCCGGGCTATCGTGCACGCCTCGGCGGACAGCAACCTCAACAAGGTCACCCTGGAACTCGGCGGCAAATCGCCAGTGCTGATCTTCGACGACGCGAAACTGAAAAAGGCCATCCCGATGTCGGCGTTCGGCACGTTCGTCCACTCCGGGCAGGCCTGTGTGTGCGGTTCGCGCATTCTGGTCCAGCGCGGTGTCTACGACCAGGTAGTCGAGGGCATGGCGATGGTTGCGAATGCCATGAAGATGGGCGGCCCCAAAGAAGAGGGCACCATGAGCGGTCCGCTGATCAGCCAGAAGCAACTCACCCGCGTCCTGGGCTACCTCGAGCAGGGCAAGTCCGACGGCGCGGAGATCGTCACCGGCGGACACCGGCTCGACCGCAAGGGTTACTTCGTCCACCCCACGGTCGTCACCAACCTCGACCCCGACACGAGCCGGCTGTTTCAGGAGGAGATCTTCGGCCCGGTGGTCACGATCCTGCCGTTTGACGACGAGGACGAGGCCGTCGCGCTGGCCAACAACAGCACCTACGGGCTGGCCGCGACGGTGTGGACCAAGGACCTTGGCCGCTCGCACCGATTGGCCAAGCGGCTCAAGGCCGGAACCGTCGGGCTCAACTGCGCCTTTCCGTACGACCACTCCATGCCGTTTGGTGGCTACAAGCAATCCGGCTGGGGTCATGAGTCGGGTAAAGCCGGCATCGACACCTACCTGCAGACCAAGATCGTCTGGGCGCAGATGTAATAGCTGAGAATCGCGCCGACTGTGCTCGTGACGTCACCCCGATTACGTTGGGGTTCATGGCTACCAAATTTGCGACAGCCGAGGAAGTCAGCCTCTCCGATTTACTCGATTTCGTCCGGCCGCGACACAGAATGGTGCTGACCACCTTTCGGGCGGACGGCTCGCTGCAGAGCTCGCCCGTGACCGGCGGCATCGACGAACAGGGCCGGGTGGTGATCGCGAGCTATCCCCAGCGCGCGAAGAGCGCCAACATCCGGCGCACTCCGAAGGCAAGCGTGGTCGTGCTGTCCGACGAATTCAACGGCGCCTACGTGCAGATCGACGGGGATGCCGAAGTGATCGACGTGCCGGAGGCGGTCGAATCGCTCGTCGACTATTACCGCGCGATCGCAGGCGAGCACCCCGACTGGGACGAGTACCGCAGCGCGATGCTCGACCAGCGCAAGTGCCTGATTCGCGTGAAGCCGCACAGCTGGGGCCCGGTGGCGACGGGCGGATTTCCTCCCGCGTGACGGCTGCGCAGATCTCGCGCTGCGCGGAGGCTGAACTGGGCCCACGAAGTCGGACCCAAGGAGCACGATGTCGGGATGGACAGAAGCTTGCAGACGAGCGTCGACGAGATCGCAGACAAGGTCTTCCGACTCTCCACCTGGGTTCCCGACATCAGCGAGCACGGCTTCACGTTCAACCAGTTCCTGCTGACCGGCGACCAGCCGTTTCTGTTCCACTGCGGTATGCGGCAGCTTTTTCCGTTGGTTTCGGCGGCCATCGCGAGGGTGATCCCATTGGAACGACTGCGCTGGATCTCATTCGCCCACGTAGAGGCCGACGAGTGCGGGGCAATGAACCAGCTGCTGGCCGCCGCACCGCACGCCGAGGTCGTTCACAGCCCCTTGGCCTGCACGCTCTCGCTGAACGACCTGTGCGACCGGCCGCCGGTGCCGGTAGGTACCGACGCGCACGACATCGGAGGCCACCGGCTGCGGTTCATCGCCACCCCGCACGTGCCGCACAACTGGGAAAGCGGGCTGTGGTTCGACGAAACCACTTCTACGCTTTTAGCCGGCGACCTGCTCACGCACACCGGTCAATGCCCCGCGCTCACCGAATCCGATTGTGTGGCACCGGCTTTAAAGGCCGAGGCGTTATTTCACGCCACCGGCCTTACCACAAATCTGGCACCTACCTTGGAGCAGTTGGCGCAGTTGGAGCCAAGCACGCTGGCGCTGATGCACGGTGCTTCGTTCAGTGGAGACGGCGCCGGGCAGCTTCGTGGACTGTCCGACGCCTATGTGTCCATGATCGGGTGACCGCGCGTCACTGCCACCGCTTCGCCCACCTCCTGCGTACCCTTGATTTGCGATGTTTCTGCATGGGTTCAAGACCAACGGGACAAGCGGCCGACTGCTGGCCGGCGTGCTGCTGAGTGCTGCTCTGGTCAGCGGATGCAGCTCGCTCATCCATGGCAAGGCGGTCTCGTCGTCGGGTGCGGGACCCACCGAGCCGCCGTTCCCGAAGGCCAAGCCGTCGATACCATCGCCGGCCCCGTCGCGGCCCGCCCCGCCGAGCGGCAACCCGCCGGCCGGCGCGATCCCGCTGCCGCCCGACGGCAGCGGCCACGTATTCATCGAGACCAAATCCGGCCAGACCCGATGCCAGATCGACAGCGACAGCGTCGGCTGCGAGGCGCAGTTCACCAACTCGCCGATGCAGGACGGCGAACGGGCCAACGGCGTCAACATCACCGCGAGCGGCGACGTGCAATGGGTGCTGGGCAACCTCGGCGACATCCCGACGGTGACCATCGACTACCAGACCTACGACGCCGCCGGCTGGACGATCGCGGCCAGCGAAAGCGGCACCCGATTCACCAACGAGCACACCGGCCACGGCATGTTCGTCAGCATCGAGAAGGTCGACACCTTCTAACACATCAAAAAATGCACGTCAGAGCACTAACGTGCCGATCTGGTTCACCGACAACGTCCTGACCGCCGCCCATTACTTGGGTCGTAAACCCTCTGCCCGGGGGTGCAAGTCATTTCCGGTTCACGGATTCGGCGGGTAGCAACATATAGGTGTGTGTGCATCCAGGGTTGTCGCGGCGCATCCTAGTTCGAAAAGCCGTTGCGAGCCGAGAGGACAAACCCATGGCCCCAGACTGTCTGAGTACTCTCGCCGGTTTGTGCGCCGCGCCGCTCGCGATCGCCTTGTCGCTTCCGCAAACTGCCTCCGGCGACACTCCGTCCTGGAACGGCGAGTACGCGATCACGTTCATGGTTGGTCCAAAGGACGGGACCAGCATGGCGGCCGGTGATCCTGAGGGGCAGCACACCGAGACCTATGGGTTCCGCTCGAACTGCACGAACGGAAAGTGCGTCGCCACAATCGTTAGCGGCCCTGCGCCGAGTAATCCGACGGTTCCGCAACCGGTTCAGTTCACCTGGGATGGGTCGTCCTGGACGCAAGTCAGCGAGTTCCAGTGGGACTGCATGATGCATGACACCACCATCCAATGGGCTCCGGCCCGATCCAATGTTCGCTACACGCCCCAAGCCAACGGAACACTTGCCGGCGTCATGCACACCGACATCTTGAGCGGCCCGTGCCAGGGCTGGATCGAGATGGACATGACGGCCGAG